>NZ_JBSFTT010000010.1:0-196180 GCF_053591415.1 Streptomyces sp. NPDC003032
GGCGTTGACTTTTGGCACGCTGTTGAGTTCTCAAGGAACGGACGCTTCCTTTGTACTCACCCTCTCGGGCTTTCCTCCGGGCGCTTCCCTTCGGTGTTTCTTTTTGTTCTTCGTTCTTGCGTTTCCGACTCTATCAGACTCTTTCGTGTCCGACTTCCTCGGTGCCTTTCCGGTTCCCGCTCCGGCCTTTCGGCTTTCGCGTTTCCCTTTCCGGCGGTTCCGACTTTATCAGGTCTCATTCGACTCTCTGACCACGGCCACCGCAGACATGCGGAACCAGACTCAGGGATAAGATCTGACGTGAAGGATGTCGCCGAGCCAAGACGCTTGGTTGCGTCCCACGGCCTCAGGCAGAGTTCGACTCTACATCGACTCCGGGGCAGGCGCAAATCGTTTGTGCTGCGCCCCTACGTCCGTGAACCGGGATCTCTCGTGCGGAACCGGGACTTCTTATGACTTACCCTTCTGAGCAGCGCGTCGTCCAGGACAGGTAGCGACGGCGGCTACGAATCTCCACCCCCTGGGAGGCTTGCCATGACCAGCGTTTCGTCCCCGCTTGCCGGACGCGCCATTGGGCTCTCTGCAGTACCGGATCCCGTCTTCTCGGGTGCCATGGTGGGCCCCGGCACGGCCATTGATCCCGTGCGCGAGGCCTCCGAGGCCGTCTCTCCCGTGGACGGCATCATCGTCTCTCTCCATCCCCACGCCTTCGTGGTGGTCGACGCTGAGGGTCACGGCGTTCTGACGCACCTCGGCATCGACACCGTTCAGCTCAACGGCGAGGGCTTCGAGCTCCTCGTCAACAAGGGCGACACCGTGCAGCGCGGCCAGTCCGTGGTGCGCTGGAACCCGGCCGCCGTCGAGGCCGCCGGCAAGTCCCCCGTGTGCCCGGTCGTGGCGCTCGAGGCCACGGCCGAGTCCCTCTCCGAGCTGGTCGAGGACGGCGATGTGAAGGCCGGCGACGCGCTCTTCGGCTGGAAGTGACGTCATCGCCATCGCTGACGGCAGGTAGGACAACCAACGCGGCGGCTGGGGCCGCCGCACTATCGGAGACGGGTGAGATGGAGACAACGCTGCGAGGCGTCGGTGTGAGCCACGGTGTGGCGATCGGCGAGGTTCGGCACATGGGGACGGCGGTTCTCGAGCCGCCGGCCAAGCAGATTCCCGCGGAGGAGGCGGAGCGCGAACAGGGGCGCGCTCGGCAGGCCGTGGAAGCTGTGGCGGCCGATCTGAACGCCCGGGGCCATCTGGCCGGTGGCGAGGCGCAGGCGGTGCTCGAGGCGCAGGCCATGATCGCCCAGGACCCGGAGCTCATGTCCGACGTCGACCGGCGCATCACCGTCGGCAGCACGGCCGAGCGTGCCGTCTACGACGCGTTCTCCCACTACCGCGAACTGCTGGCCGGTGCCGGCGAGTACATGGCCGGTCGTGTGGCGGACCTCGACGACGTGCGGAATCGCATCGTCGCGCGTCTGCTGGGCGTGCCGATGCCGGGCGTTCCGGACAGCGACGAGCCGTACGTACTGATCGCGCGGGACCTGGCGCCCGCGGACACCGCTCTGCTCGACCCGGCTCTGGTGCTCGGCTTCGTCACGGAAGAGGGCGGGCCCACCAGCCACAGCGCGATCCTCGCGCGTGCGCTCGGAGTGCCGGCCATCGTCGCGCTGCCGGGTGCCGGGGAGCTGGTCGAGGGCACGGTCGTCGCCGTCGACGGCAGCACCGGTGAGATTTTCGTGGACCCGAGCATGGAGAAGCGGGAGCAGCTTCAGGCCGCCGCTGCCGAGCGCAAGGCGACGCTGGCCGCGTCGACCGGCCCGGGTGCGACGTCCGACGGGCACAAGGTTCCGCTCCTTGCCAACGTCGGTGGTCCCGCCGATGTGCCTGCCGCCGTCGAGGCGGGGGCCGAGGGTGTCGGTCTCTTCCGTACCGAGTTCCTCTTCCTGGACGACAGCACCAAGGCGCCGTCCGAGGAGAAGCAGGTCGAGGCGTACCGCAAGGTGCTGGAGGCCTTCCCCGAGGGCCGTGTCGTCGTGCGTGTGCTGGATGCCGGGGCCGACAAGCCGCTGGACTTCCTGACGCCGACCGACGAGCCGAACCCGGCGCTGGGCGTGCGGGGTCTGCGGGCGCTGCTCGACCACCCGGAGGTGCTGCGGACGCAGCTCACCGCGCTGGCCAAGGCCGCCGAGGGGCTGCCGGTGTACCTCGAGGTCATGGCTCCCATGGTCGCGGACCGCACCGATGCCAAGGCCTTCGCCGACGCCTGCCGTGAGGCCGGGCTGCGGGCGAAGTTCGGCGCGATGGTCGAGATCCCGTCGGCGGCGCTGCGGGCGCGCTCGATCCTTCAGGAGGTCGAGTTCCTTTCGCTGGGCACCAACGACCTCGCGCAGTACGCCTTTGCGGCCGACCGGCAGGTGGGTGCTGTGTCCCGGCTGCAGGACCCGTGGCAGCCCGCGCTGCTCGACCTGGTCGCGCTGTCCGCGGAGGCGGCGAGGGCCGAGGGCAAGAGCTGTGGCGTGTGCGGTGAGGCCGCGTCCGACCCGCTGCTCGCCTGTGTGCTGACCGGTCTGGGTGTCACCTCTCTGTCGATGGGTGCGGCGTCGATTCCTTACGTGCGGGCGACGCTCGGCAAGCACACGCTGGCTCAGTGCGAGCGTGCCGCGTCGGCGGCCCGTGCCGCCGACACCGCCGAGGAGGCCCGCAAGGCCGCGCAGGCGGTGCTGTCCGGCGAGTAGCCGTACCGGCTCGTTGTTCCGAGGGGCGTCCCACCGTTTCGGTGGGACGCCCCTCGGCGTTCAGTGCGTGTGTCCCCTGTCCGGCTCGTCACCTTCGAGGTCGGGTGCCGCGCAGTAGTCGACGCCGGACTCGGGGGCGACGAGTTCGCCGGTGAGGGCGTCGGTGCAGTACGCGTCGAAGACCTCGGCCGAGGTGAGGGGCTGGAGTCGTCCGCCGTTCATGCGCCAGCCCTGGACGCGGTCGCGTGTGCCGTCGGCGGTGGAGCGGAGCACCATGCCGGCCGCGCGGTGGGTGGCGATGCCGACCGCGAGGACCGTGGCGAACTCCAGGGCCTCCGTCTCGTCGAGTCGGGCGCTGCCGTCGGCGTCGATTTCTACGTGCAGCGCGGCGAGGAGGGTCTCCGGTTCGGAGGGCACGCTGCACACCAGGTGCCGGATGCCGGGGCCCGAGGTGTCGAGGGCTCGGGTGATCAGTTCCGAGGCGCGGGCGAACGCGGCTCGTCCGATGTCCTCGCCACAGGTGGCGCAGGTGCCGCTGCGGGCGAGCACCATCGTCGCGTACTCCCAGGTGGCCCGGCGGACCGCCTCGTCGACGAGGTCGGGGAGGAGGTCGGCGATGGGCTGGCCCTCGTAGGGAACGGTGGGGCCGCCCGATGCCAGTTCGGCGGTGAAGCGGGTGCGGCTGCCGGGGGTGTCGGGGTCCAGGCCGGTGTCCGCGCAGTACTCCTCGTACTCCTCGGGGTCGAAGAGGGTGACGGTGGTGTGCCTGCCCTGGGAGGCGAGGGTTTTCAGCAGGGCTTCGACCTGCTGGAGGTAGGTCTCGTGGTCGTCGAAGGTGAAGGTGCGGTAGCGACGCATCGCCGCGAAGTCCTCCTCATCGGCCAGCAGGCCGATGGTTCCGGCGACTTCGCGGCGCAGAGCGCGTCGCATGGTGTCGGTTCGGGTGTGCGCCATGATTTCCCCCTGCGCTCAGTCGGTCAGTGCTCACTCAGAGTAACCAGAGGCACTGACAACGGGTGCTGAGCTGCGAGGACGGCTGTTACGTGCGCTTGCGGGCGAGGTTCTCGTAGAAGTGGAGGAGGTCGAGGTTGTCGACCGATCCGGGGTTGACCGCCTTGTTCAGCGGGGTGCCTTGGAGGAGGCGTTTGACGGGGACCTCGATGCGCTTGCCGGTGAGGGTGTGCGGGATGCCGGGGACTTCGACGACCTCGTCGGGGACGTGGCGCGGCGAAAGCTGTTCGCGGATGGTCCGCTTGATGCGGTCGCGCAGGGCGTCGTCGAGGGCCGCGCCGGGGGTGAGGTGGACGAAGAGCGGCATCCAGTAGCCGCCGTCGGGCTGTTCGACGCCGATGACGAGGGATTCTCGGATCTCGGGGAGGCGTTCGACGGCTTCGTAGATGTCGGCGGAGCCCATGCGGACGCCTTGGCGGTTGAGCGTGGAGTCGGAACGGCCATGGATGATCACGGAGCCGCGTGAGGTGAGGGTGGTCCAGTCGCCGTGGCGCCACACGCCGGGGTAGGTGTCGAAGTAGCTGTCGTGGTAGCGGGTGCCGTCCGGGTCGTTCCAGAAGTGGATGGGCATGGAGGGCATGGGGTTGGTGACGACCAGCTCGCCGACCTCGTCGGTCAGTGGTTTGCCCTGGGGGTCCCAGGACTGGAGGTCGGTGCCCAGGCAGGGTGCCTGGAGTTCGCCGATGTGGACGGGGAGGGTGGGGACGGCTCCCGCGAAGCAGGAGCAGACGTCCGTGCCGCCGCTGACCGATGCCGTCCACAGGCCGCCGGGGGTGTCCGCGAACTCGTCGTGCAGCCAGCGGAAGCCGTCGGGGGGCAGGGGGGAGCCGGTCGTCGCGACGCACTTGACGCGGGAGAGGTCGAAGTCGCGGGCCGGGTGGACGTCCGCCTTGCGGCAGGCCATGACGTACGCGGCGGAGGTGCCGTAGAGGGTGGCTCCGGTGCGTTCGGCGATGCGCCACTGGGCGCCGGTGTCGGGGTGGCCGGGGCTGCCGTCGTACAGGACGATCGTGGTGCCCGTCAGGAGGCCGGAGACGAGGAAGTTCCACATCATCCAGCCGGTCGAGGTGTACCAGAAGAAGCGGTCGTCGGGGCCGAGGTCGCAGTGCAGGCCGAGCTGCTTGAGGTGTTCGACGAGGATGCCGCCCTGGGACTGGACGATCGCCTTGGGCAGGCCGGTGGTGCCGGAGGAGTACAGGACCCACAGCGGGTGGTCGAAGGGCACCGCTTCGAAGACGGGTGCCACGTCGGCCGATGTGAGGGCCGACCACTCCAGAGCGCCCTCGGGGGCGTCGGTGCCGAGCAGCGGGATGTGGACGACCGCGCGGAGGCTGGGCAGTTCGGAGCGGAGTTCGGCGACGGTGTCGCGGCGGTCGTGTTCCTTGCCGCCGTAGCGGTAGCCGTCGACGGTGAACAGGATGACGGGCTCGACCTGCTGGAAGCGGTCCAGGACGCTGCGGGCGCCGAAGTCGGGGGCGCAGGAGGTCCAGACGGCTCCGACGGCGGCGGTGGCCAGGAGGGCGACGACGGCTTGCGGGATGTTCGGCAGGTAGCCGCTGACGCGGTCTCCGGGGCGTACCCCGAGGGCGCGCAGTTCCGCGGTCAGGGAGCCGACTTGGCGGCGCAGTTCGGCCCAGGTGACGGGTTGCGGGTCGTGGCTCTCGTCGACATGGAGGAGGGCGGGGGTGTCCGCGCGCGCGGGGTCCTCGGCGGCGCGCAGCGCGTGTTCGGCGTAGTTGAGGGTCGAGCCGGGAAACCACTGGGCGCCGGGCATGGAGCGCTCGCCCAGCACGCGCGCGTAGGGGGTCGAGAAGCGGACGTCGAACCAGTCGGTGACGGCCTTCCAGAAGGTCTCGAGGTCGGTCACCGACCAGTGGTGCAGCGCTTCGTAGCCCCCGTCGGCCGGGGCTCCGTAGTGCTCGGCGGCCCAGGCCTGGAACCGGGTGACCTGCGCTGCGGCGATCCTCTCCGGGCTCGGCTGCCAGAGCGGCGCGGGGTTCGCTGAGGACGTCATGGGGCGGCTCCCGGACTGTACGCGTCGTATGCGTGTGGAGTGCGCACGTGCTGGGTGTGCGCGTGAACACGGCTGAAAGGGACGATGCCATGTGATCGACTCCCGCACCAGGGTGTTCCGCACACAGTCAGCGGGTCGCTCATGTGTCGTCGCCCCAGGTGAACGGCAGTTGAACGACACACACGCGCGGCGCTTTCGGTGGCAGGGTGAGCAGTATGAACGGTCGTGACCTGGTGCGTTCGGTGAAGGCGGTCGGGATGGTCGGCACGGCGCAGGGGTTGCGCACAGTGCGCTCCTCGTGGCGCAGATGGCGGGCGGACGCGACGGCGCTGGCTCCTCGGCGTGCCGAGCGTGCGCGCGTGCCCGGTCCTGTGGCGCGGGTGGAGCCGGGGCCCGGTGGTGGTGTGGTGCGGTTCGCCCGGTCCGAGCTGCGGGTGCGGGTGACGGCCGGTGGGGCGGTCTTCTGGGGGTGGGACGGTGCGGAGCCGGAGCCTTCGTACGCGCTGCGGTGCGGAAGCCCGGAGCCGGATCCGCGGGCGGTCCTGGAGCCCGACAAGGAGGGCGGCTGGCGGGTGGTGTCGGAGCGCGTGACGGTGGTGGTGTCGCGTCAGGGCTCCGTCGAACTGCGCACGCCCGGTGGCGTGATGCTGCGGCGTGATCTGCCGCCGCGTTGGTGGGAGTCGGCCGAGGGCGGCGCGGCGCGCTGGGTTCAGCGGTCGGAGGTGCCGGCGGACGCGCGCTTCTTTGGACTCGGTGGGCGGTCCTGCGGGCCCCGGTTGCGGAACGGGACGTACCGGCTGTGGAACACCGATCCGGGCGGTTCCTTCGGGCCCGGGGACGATCCGCTGTACATCACCATGCCGGTGCAGGTGGTGGTGGCCGACGCCGGTACGCATCTGGTCTTCCACGACAACATGTGGGAGGGCGACGTGTCGCTGCGTGAGGGCGAGGAGGGGGCGGGGTCGGGGCACGACCGGGGGGGCTCGTGCGAGGTGCGGATGGACGGTGGGCCGCTGCGGTGCTGGGCGATGGTCGGCACTCCCGCGCGCGTGCTGCACACCTGGGCGTCGCTCACGGGTCCGCCGGCGCTGCCGCCTTCGTGGGCGCTGGGTCACCATCACGCGCGGTGGGGGTTCGGCAGTGAGGAGGAGGTGCGGCGGATCGTCGCGGGCTATCAGGAGCACGGGCTGCCGCTGGACGCCGTTCATCTGGACATCGACCACTACGAAGCGCATCAGGTGTTCACGGTCGACAAGGAGCGCTTCCCGAAGCTGCCGCAGTTCGCGGACGAGCTGCGCAGGGAGGGAGTCCGGCTGGTCTCGATCGTGGATCCGGCGGTGAAGGCCGAGCCGGGCGTCGAACTGTACGACAGCGGGGTGGCGGCCGGCGCTTTTGTGCGGGACGCGGCGGGGCGGCCGGTGCGTGGTGTCGTATGGCCCGGGGAGGCGGTGTATCCGGACTTCACCGACCCACGCGCGCGGGAGTGGTGGGGCCGTCTGTACCAGGAGCGGCTCGACCAGGGGTTCGCGGGGTTCTGGCACGACATGAACGAGCCGGTGTCGTTCGCGGCGTTCGGTGAGGCGACGCTGCCCCGTTCGGCGCGGCACTCCCTGGAGGGACGTGGTGGCGATCACCGGGAGGCCCACAACGTGTACGGCCTGGTGATGGCCCGCGCAGGCTATGAGGGGCTGCGGGCGCTGCTTCCCGAGGAGCGGCCCTTCTTGTTCTCGCGTTCCGGATGGGCGGGGATGCAGCGCTACGGAGGGACGTGGTCCGGCGATGTGTCCACGGGCTGGCCGGGGCTGCGGGCATCACTGTCGCTGGTGGTGGGACTCGGGCTGTGCGGTGTGCCGTACTCGGGGCCCGATGTGGGCGGGTTCGACGGCAGCCCCTCCCCGGAGCTGTATCTGCGGTGGTTCCAACTCGGGGCGTATCTGCCGCTGTTCCGTACGCATGCGGCGATCGGGGCCGGACGGCGTGAGCCCTGGGAGTTCGGTGCGGAGGTGCTCGGGCACGCGCGCGTGGCGCTCGTCGAACGCAGGCGGTTGCTGCCGTACTTCGTGACGCTCGCCCAGCTGGCTCGGCGCACGGGTGCGCCTTATGTGCGGCCCGTGTGGTGGGGCTGTCCCGAGAACAGGGTGCTGCGCGACTGCGAGGACGCGTTTCTGCTCGGGGACGCTCTGCTGGTGGCGCCGGTCCTGGAGAGCGGCGCGCGGGTGCGGGCGGTGCGGCTGCCGCCGGGCCGCTGGTACGACACGGCGACCGGGAAGGCGTACGAAGGGCCTGGGCAGGTGCTGGTGGACGCGCCTTTGTCGCGGATCCCGGTGTTCGCGCGCGCGGGCGCGGTGGTGCCGGTGAGGGGGCGCGACGGTGGCCTTGAGCTGGAGGCGTGGGCGCCGGCCGAGGGGCGTACGGGCGGGGGTGTCGTGATCTCCGACGCCGGTGACGGATGGGAGGAGGCGGAGGTCGAGAGGTTCACGACGCGGTGGAGCGGGGGGCGTGTGGTCGTGGAGAGGGCCGGTGGCGAAGGTGGGCGCGCGCCGGGGCGGCCTGTGCGGGTACGGGGGGTCGCCGGGTGAGGCGGCTGCCCTTTTCCTCCGCTGCCCTGTCGCGCCGCTGCCCTGTCGCGTCACTTCGCCGCGGCGGATCTCTCCCAGCCAGACGCCCCGGGCCCCGCATCGCGAGTCCGTAGGTCAGATGTACCGGCCCTCGAACCACGCGCGTGCCGCCAGTGTGTGGAGCGGGAAGGCGAGTTCGTCGGGGCGGCGCAGTACGTCCCAGCCCTCGGTCTCGTCCGTCGGCACGGAGGTCGGCAGGTCGGCGGCCGGGCGTTCGGGGAGGAGGCCGAAAAGCAGCAGGTATCCGTCCGGGTCGCTCGCGGCGTCGATCAGGCGGACGTCGCGGCTCTGGGCGCTGATGCCGGTCTCCTCCTTCAGCTCGCGCACGGCCGCGTGCCGCCAGTCCTCCCTGTCGTCGACGAAACCGCCGGGCAGGGCAATGCCTCCGCGCGCGGGAGCGATGGTGCGGGTCACGACGATCAGGCCGGTGCCCTGTGTGTCGTACACGGGCTGGAGGGCCACCACCACGGGGAGCGGGTTGCGGTAGGCCACGGCTTCGCAGGCGGCGCAGGTGCGGGGCCAGCCGGAGGGCGGGTCTTCGTAGGACGCCCCGCAGCTCGAACAGTGGGAGCCGGGTGCGGAGTTGGCGTGGTGCGGGGATGCGGACACGCCGCGGACTGTATCCGATCACCGCGGCGCCGGTCTTCCCTGGTGGGCGGTGATGCTGATAGACGCAGGGGCATGACAGCATTTGCCCCCGTTCCGCGGAATGTCGCCGTCACCGCCGCCGCCCTGCTGGCCGTGGTGACGGTTCCCTCCCCCGCGCAAGCGAAGCCGGAGCCGAAGGCTCCGGAGGCGTTCGTGGCACTGCGTGACGTCGACCCGACGATCATCCAGGAGATGCGGTACGTGACGCCGCACAACTTCGTGGGTGAGCCCATCGATGGCTACAAGAAGCCGATGTGCATCCTCACCGAGCCCGCGGCGAAGGCGCTGCACAAGGCGCAGCGCTCGCTTCTGCGCAAGGGCTACTCCCTGAAGGTGTACGACTGCTACCGGCCGCAGCGGGCCGTGGACCACTTCGTGCGGTGGGCCGAGGACCTGGGCGATGAGCGCATGAAGGCGGAGTTCTATCCCCATGTCGACAAGTCGCGGCTGTTCGCGGACGGTTACATCGCGGAGAAGTCCGGGCACAGCCGGGGCTCGACGGTGGATCTGACCGTCGTGAGGCTTCCGGCGGTGCCGACCCGGCCGTACGTCCCGGGGGAGCCGCTCACGCCGTGCTTCGGGCCTCGGAGCGAGCGTTTCCCGGACAACTCCGTCGACATGGGGACGGGGTTCGACTGCTTCGACACGCTGTCGCACACGGATGATCCCCGCGTCTCGGGCAAGCAGCGGGCCCATCGCGAGCTTCTGAGGGGTGCGCTGGCCAAGACGGGCTTCGTCAATCTCCCTGAGGAGTGGTGGCACTTCACCTACAAGCCCGAGCTCTTTCCCGACACCTACTTCGACTTCCCGGTGTCGCGCAGATCGCTGACGGGGCACTGAAAGGCAGCGCGTCACGTACAGGAGGGCGACCGGAACCACCCCCGTCGGCCCCGGTCGCCCTCTCCGATACTCGGACGCGAAAGCGGGCTGTCCGGTTCTCCCCGGTGCCGGCCTCCGCTGTCCTCGGACTCCGTAGTCTCCGGCCTCCGCTCCCTCTGACGAAATCCGGTTGCCTGTGGCACACTTCTGACGGGCCGTCAGTTTCGCCGGATACGCAGCGCCGCCCTGGAGGAGCCTTGTCGCGTACGCGCACACCCGTAGTGGCCGACTGGTTCGCCGGGGAAGGCGAGAGCTTCCGTCTTCTGGGGACGCGCTGCTCGGCGTGCACCTGCGTCTTCTTCCCGCGCGAGGACCGCTTCTGCCGCAACCCCGGATGCGCGGGCGGGGAACTCATCGAGGTGCCGCTGTCACGCCGCGGGCGCGTCTGGTCGTACACCGACGGGCGTTATCGCCCACCCGCGCCCTATGTCTCGGACCCGGAACTTCCCTGGCAGCCCTACACGTTGATCGCTGTGGAGCTGGCGGCGGAGCGCATGGTGGTGCTCGGGCAGGCGGCTCCCGGCGTCTCGGTCACCGACCTGGAGGTCGGCATGGAGGTGGAGGCCGTCCCCGGGGTGCTCAACGAGGACGGCGGGACGACATGGACGACATGGCACTGGCGGCCGCTGGAGGTGAGCGCATGACCGGTGAGGTGGCGGTTCTCGGCGCGGGCATGCATCCCTGGGGCAAGTGGGGGCGCGGCTTCGTCGAGTACGGAGTGGTGGCGGCGCGCGCGGCCCTCGCGGACGCCGGTGTCGACTGGCGGGACGTGGGCTCCATCGTCGGCGCGGACACCGTCCGGGGCGGCTATCCGGGGTATGTCGCCGGGGCCACGTTCGCCAAGGCGCTCGGCTGGCAGGGGGCGCGGGTCGCGAGTGTGTACGCGGCGTGCGCGTCCGGCGCCCAGGCCATCGCCGCCGCGCGTACGCAGATCCTCGCGGGCATGGCCGACGTGGTCCTGGTGGTCGGTGCCGACGCGGCCCCCAAAGGGTTCTTCCGGCCCGCCGGCGGTGACCGGCCCGACGACCCCGACTGGCTGCGGTTCCGGGTCCTCGGAGCGACCAATCCCGCGTACTTCGGGCTCTACGCGCGCCGCCGAATGGCCGTGCACGGCGACACGCTGGAGGACTTCGCCCAGGTCAAGGTGAAGAACGCGGCGGCGGGCGCCCTCAACGCGAACGCCCGCTACCGCAAGGCCGTCACGGCCGAGGAGGTCGCCGCATCGGCCGTCGTCGCCGACCCGCTGCGGCTGCTCGACATCTGCGCCACCTCTGACGGGGCGGCGGCCCTGGTGCTCTCCAGCATGGAGTTCGCACGGCGCCACGGCGCGCCGGGCCCGGTGCGCATCCGCGCGGTGTCCACGGTGACGCCGACGTATCCGACCACGGTGCTTGACCTGCCGGACATCGCCACGGACTCCGCGGCGGCCGTGGACCCCGCCGACAGGACGTTCCGTGCGTCCATCGCGCGAGCGGCGTACGAAGAAGCGGGCATAGGCCCCGACGACGTATCCCTGGCCGAGGTGTACGACCTGTCCACCGCTCTGGAACTGCAGTGGTACGAGGACCTCGGACTCTGCGCCGAGGGTGATGGCGCCAAGCTGCTGCGCGACGGGGCGACGTCCGCGGGCGGGCGCATACCCGTGAACACCAGCGGGGGACTCGCTTCCTTCGGAGAGGCCGTTCCGGCCCAGGCGATCGCTCAAGTATGCGAGATAACGTGGCAGTTGAGAGGGGCGGCCGGGGCACGGCAGGTGGCGGGCGCGCGCGTGGGCATCACAGCCAACCAGGGCCTTTTCGGCCACGGTTCCTCGGTCGTCGCGGTGCGTTGATCCACTCCGGGGGGCGCTCCGGAGGAAGGCATCACACCGGTTAACCGTTGCCGTCCGCGACCTTGACGCTCCATCACCACCGGTGAACACTTCCGGGTGTCAGTCGGCGTCGCCGCACCTCGGCTCCACGCGCGCCCAGAGCCTCCGTGCGCGCGAAGGGCCCGCACGAAGGGCCTGGTCAACGGGTCATCCCCCATGGGCGATGCGACTGCCACGGCACGCTCGTCATGGACGCCGGGCGGGGCGCGGGAGACTCCCTGCCTCCGGCTGCGACAGCCGGTCGTATCCAGGCAGTAGTCGTGGGAAACGCACCCTGCACGGAGTACCGGGGCCAACCGCCCCGGGCGAGGGCCTAGGAGCCGCCATGTACTCGAATGGGGACATCTTCGTCGGTGAGGTCATCGGCACCGCGATTCTGATACTGCTCGGCGCCGGCGTGTGCGCCGCCGTCACGCTCAGCCACTCGAAGGCGAAGGCCTCCGGATGGGTCGTCATCGCCTTCGGATGGGGCTTCGGCGTGCTCGCGGGCGCCTACACCGCCGGGCCGCTCTCCGGCGGCCATCTCAATCCGGCCGTCACGCTCGGCATCGCCATCGACACCGGGAAGTGGGACAAGGCCTGGATCTATGTGCTCGGGCAGATGGTCGGCGCGATGCTCGGCGCCGTCCTCGCGTATCTCGTGTATCTCGCGCAGTTCAACGCCAACGTCACACGGGGCGTGAAGGACAAGGTGACCAGCGCGCACGAACCGACGCCGACGCTCGGCATCTTCTCCACCATCCCGGAGATCCGGAACCCGGTCGCGAACGTCATCACCGAGGTCATCGCGACCATCGCGCTGGTACTGCCGATCCTCGCCTTCGGGCTCACCGAGGGGCTCGGCGAGTCCGGCACGCAGACTCTGATCGTGGCGTTCCTCGTCGTCGGCATCGGCCTCTCCCTCGGCGGCCCCACGGGCTACGCCATCAACCCGGCGCGCGACCTCGGTCCGCGCATCGTGCACACCTTCCTGCCGATCCCCAACAAGGGCACGTCCGACTGGAGCTACGCCTGGGTTCCGGTGGCCGGACCGCTGATCGGCGGAGCCCTCGCGGGCCTCATCTACAACGCAGCCTTCTGAGTCTTCTCATCAAGGGGTAGCCATGCCGGACAGCTCCGAGAAATTCGTCGCCGCCATCGACCAGGGCACCACCTCCAGCCGCTGCATCATCTTCGATCAGGACGGCGCGATCGTCGCCGTGGACCAGCGCGAGCACCGCCAGATCTTCCCCAAGCCCGGCTGGGTGGAGCACGACGCCACCGAGATCTGGTCGAAGGTGCAGGCGGTGGTCGCGGGGGCGATCGCCAAGGCCGGACTCCGCGCCGACCAGGTGAGCGCGCTCGGCATCACCAACCAGCGCGAGACGACGGTCCTGTGGGACCGCGCCACGGGCAAGCCCGTGCACAACGCGATCGTGTGGCAGGACACCCGCACCTCGGGGCTCTGCGACGAACTGGGCGGCGCTGACGGCCAGGACCGCTTCCGCGAGCAGACGGGACTGCCCCTCGCGAGCTACTTCTCCGGGCCCAAGGCGGCCTGGCTGCTCGACAACGTGCCGGGGCTGAGGGCGCGCGCCGAGCGGGGCGAGATCGCCTTCGGCACCATCGACTCCTGGCTGATCTGGAACCTCACGGGCGGCATCGACGGCGGCAAGCACGTCACCGACGTCACCAACGCGGGCCGCACCATGCTGATGAACCTCCAGACGCTCCAGTGGGACCAGTCGATCCTGTCGGCGATGAACGTCCCCGAGGCGGTCCTGCCGGAGATCAGGTCGTCGTCCGAGGTCTACGGCACGGCCGTGGGGCAGCTCTCCGGAGTGCCCGTCGCCTCGGCGCTCGGCGACCAGCAGGCGGCCGTCTTCGGGCAGGCCTGCTACGACACGGGTTCGGCGAAGAACACGTACGGCACGGGCAGTTTCCTGCTGCTCAACACCGGCGACAGGCCCGTTCCCTCGAAGAACGGGCTGCTCACGACCATGGGCTACAAGATCGGCTCCGAGGCGCCCGTGTACTGCCTGGAGGGGTCCATCGCGATCACCGGCGCCCTGGTGCAGTGGTTCCGCGACCAGCTCGGCATCATCCGCAGCGCGGACGAGATCGAGACCCTCGCGGCGAGCGTGGACGACAACGGCGGCGCGTACATCGTGCCCGCGTTCTCCGGCCTGTACGCGCCGTACTGGCGCTCGGACGCGCGCGGTGTCGTCACGGGGCTCACCCGGTACGTCACCAAGGCCCACCTCGCGCGCGCGGTCCTGGAGGCCACCAGCTGGCAGACCCGTGAGGTCGTCGACGCCATGTACCAGGACTCGGGGGTGCGGATCACCACCCTCAAGGTGGACGGCGGCATGACCAAGAACAATCTGCTGATGCAGCACCAGGCGGATGTCCTCGGGGTGCCGGTGATCCGCCCCAAGGTCTCCGAGACGACGTGCCTGGGCGCCGCGTACGCGGCCGGGCTCGCGACCGGCGTGTGGAACGACCTCGACGAGCTGAAGGCGCACTGGCAGCAGGACGTCGAGTGGTCGCCGCGGATGGACGCGGCCACGCGCGACAAGGAGTCCCACAACTGGCACAAGGCGGTGGAGCGGAGCTTCGGCTGGCTGGAGGACGGCGAGGGCTGAGCCGAGCAGAGCCGCGGCCCGTACCCCGGTCGGCGGGGGTACGGGCCGCGGGCGGCCACAGCGCCTTCCGCTTACGTGGTCGCGGGCTCCCTCGCCGCCGCGGCCGCCGCCATCGCGTGTTCGACGACGCCGATGAGGACCTTCTTGACGGACTCGCGGTCGCGCGCGTCGCAGAGCACGATGGGCACCGTGTCGTCGAGGTCGAGCGCCTGGCGGACGGCCTCGGCGGGATAACGGGAGACACCGTCGAAGCAGTTGACGCCCACGACGAAGGGTATGGAGCGCCGCTCGAAGTAGTCGACGGCGGCGAAGCAGTCCTCCAGGCGCCGGGCGTCGGCGAGGACGACGGCGCCGAGCGCCCCCGTCGCCAGCTCGTCCCAGAGGAACCAGAAGCGGTCCTGGCCCGGGGTGCCGAAGAGGTACAGGACGAGGTCGTCGCGCAGGGTGATGCGGCCGAAGTCCATGGCCACGGTGGTGGTGTGCTTGCCCGCGACGCCGCGTGTGTCGTCGATGGGCCTGCCGGCCTCGCTGAGGATCTCCTCCGTGCGCAGCGGCCTGATCTCGCTGACCGCGCCGACGAGGGTCGTCTTGCCGACGCCGAAGCCTCCGGCCACCAGGATCTTCAGCGTGACCGGCTCGACGGGAACCTTGCCGCGCTCAGAACGCCTGAAGATCATCGCTCACTTCTCCTGGATCGGTACCTGCATCAGTGGTGTCGCGCGGGGCCGGTCCGTATCCGCCGCCGCCGGGGGTTTCGATCACGAGTACGTCGCCGGGCCCCAGGTCGGCCGAGTCGCTGCCGCCCAGCTCCAGGACGGTGCCGTCCGCGCGCTCCACGCGGCCCGCGCCCAGCGCGCCGGGGGCGCCGCCCGCCATGCCGTACGGCGCGACCCTGCGGTGCTGGGCCAGGGTGGACACCGTCATCGGCTCGCGGAAGCGGATGCGGCGCACTCCCCCGTCACCGCCGCGCCACCTCCCGCCGCCGCCACTGCCCCGCCGCACCGTGAACTCCTCCAGGACGACGGGCAGCCGCCACTCCAGGACTTCGGGGTCGGTGAGACGCGAGTTGGTCATGTGGGTCTGTACGACGGGCGCCCCGTGGAAGCCTTCGCCCGCCCCGGACCCGGAGGCCACCGTCTCGTAGTACTGGTGGCGGGCGTTGCCGAAGGTGACGTTGTTCATCGTGCCCGAGCCCTCGGCCTGCACGCCGAGGGCGGCGTAGAGCGCTCCGGTGATCGCCTGTGAGGTCTCCACGTTCCCCGCGACGACGGCGGCCGGCGACTCGGGGGCGAGCAGGGAGCCGGGCGGGACGATGATGCGCAGGGGGCGCAGACAGCCGTCGTTGAGCGGGATGTCGTCGTCGACGAGAGTACGGAAGACGTACAGGACCGCCGCGTTGACGACCGCGTAGGGCGCGTTGAAGTTCGTGGTGAGCTGAGGGGACGTACCGGTGAAGTCGACGGTCGCGGAGCGTTCCTCGCGGTCCACGGAGACGCGGACGTGGATGGTGGCTCCCGAGTCGGTTTGATAACCGAACTCGCCGTCTTCCAGGACGTCGATGACGCGGCGCACGGATTCTTCGGCGTTGTCCTGGACGTGCTTCATGTACGCCTGGACGACGTCGAGTCCGAAGTTGTCGATCATCCGGGCGACTTCGTCGACGCCCTTGTGGTTGGCGGCGATCTGGGCGCGCAGGTCGGCGAGGTTGGTGTCCGGGTTGCGGGAGGGGTGGGGGGCGTCGGTGAGCAGGCGCCGGGTCTCGGCCTCGCGGAAACGGCCCTCTTCCACAAGAAGCCAGTTGTCGAAGAGGATGCCCTCTTCGTCGATGGTGCGGCTGTTCGCGGGCATGGAGCCGGGGGCGATGCCTCCGATCTCGGCGTGGTGGCCGCGCGAGGCGACGTAGAAGAGGACGCGCTCGCGCGCGGTGCCGTGCTCCCCCGGCCTGTCGAAGACGGGCGTGATGACGGTGACGTCGGGCAGGTGCGTGCCGCCGCGGTACGGGTCGTTGACGGCATAGGCGTCACCCGGCCTCATACTGTCGCCGCGGCGCTGGATGACCTCCTTGACGCTGGTTCCCATCGAGCCCAGGTGGACGGGGATGTGCGGGGCGTTGGCGACGAGGTTGCCGTCGGGGTCGAAGAGCGCGCAGGAGAAGTCGAGCCGCTCCTTGATGTTCACCGACTGGGCCGTGGACTCCAGGCGGGCACCCATCTGTTCGGCGATGGACATGAAGAGGTTGTTGAAGACTTCGAGGAGGACGGGGTCCGCGGTGGTGCTCGCGGTGGAACTCCCGGGCTCGGCGACGCGTTCCATGAGCAGGTGTCCGGTCTCCGCCATGGCCGCCTGCCAGCCGTCGTCCACGACCGTCGTGGCGCTGGCCTCGGTGATGATCGCCGGCCCGGTGACGGTCTCGCCGGGGGGCAGCTCCTCACGGCGGTGCAGGGGTACGTCGTGCCAGGCGCCGCCGGTGTGCAGCCGGACGTGCTGGGGCGCGCGTTGGGGGGCACCCACTGCCCCCTTCCCCGCGAAGGCGGAGAGGTCCGGCGGTTCGGTGACCCCGGTGGCCTCCACGGAGAGGGCCTCCACGACGACGGGGCGGTCCAGGGTGAAGGAGTAGGTAGCGCGGTGGCGGTCTTCGAAGGCGCGGGTCATGCTGTCCGGCTCCGCGAGTTCCACGGTCAGGGCGGTGTCGGTGCCGTCGTAGCGCAGTTGGGCGCGGCGCGTGACGCGGATGCGGTCGGCGGGCACGTCCTCGGCGAGCAGCTCGGCGCGGGCGGCGCTCTCCAGGTCGTCGGCGACCTTGTGGACGTGCGGCATCGACGACGGCTCCAGGGGCGCTTCCACGGACTGCTCGCGCATCGCCGTGGTGTCGGCGAGGCCGATGCCGAGGGCGGAGAGCACACCGGCCATGGGCGGCACGAGGACGGTGCGGATGCCGAGCGAGTCGGCGACCATGCACGCGTGCTGCCCGCCCGCGCCGCCGAACGTGGTGAGGGCGTAGCGCGTGACGTCGTGGCCCTTCTGGACCGAGATGCGCTTGACGGCGCCCGCGATGTTGGCGACCGCGATTCGCAGATAGCCCTCGGCGACCTGCTCGGGCGTGCGGTCGTCGCCCGTCGCCTCGTGGATCTCACGGGCCAGGGCGGCGAAGCGGTCATGTACGAGCGTGTCGTCGAGGGGCTGGTCGCCGTCCGGGCCGAACACCTGGGGGAAGTGGGCGGGTTGGACGCGGCCGAGGGCGATGTTGGCGTCGGTGACGGTGAGCGGGCCGCCGCCCCGGTAGCTCGCGGGGCCGGGGTCGGCGCCCGCCGAGTCGGGCCCCACGCGGTAGCGGCTGCCGTCGAAGTGCAGGACGGAGCCGCCGCCCGCGGCGACGGTGTGGATGTCGAGCATCGGGGCGCGCAGCCGGACCCCGGCGATCCGCGTGGTGAAGACCCGCTCGTACTCGCCGGCGTAGTGCGACACGTCCGTCGACGTACCGCCCATGTCGAAGCCGATGACGCGGTCGAAGCCCGCGAGCCGCGACATGCGGGCCATGCCGACGATGCCGCCGGCCGGTCCGGACAGGATCGCGTCCTTGCCGCGGAACTGGCCCGCTTCGGTGAGGCCGCCGTTCGACTGCATGAACATGAGCCGAACGCCATGGAGTTCGTCGGCGACGTGCTGGACGTAGCGGCGCAGGACCGGCGAGAGATACGAGTCGACGACCGCGGTGTCTCCGCGCGGGACGAGTTTCATGAGGGGGCTGACCTCGCTGGACAGTGAGACCTGCGGGAAGCCGGTGCGGGCGGCGAGGTCACCGATGACCCGTTCGTGGGCGGGGTGGAGATGGCTGTGCATGCAGACGACGGCCAGAGAGCGGATTCCGTCGTCGTACGCCTCCTGCAACGGCCCGGTCAGGCCGTCCAGGTCGGGTCTGCGCAGGACCTCGCCGTCGGCGGTGACACGCTCGTCGACCTCGATGACCCGGTCGTAGAGGAGTTCGGGCAGGACGATCTCGCGGGCGAAGATCCGCGGCCGGTTCTGGTAGGCGATGCGCAGGGCGTCGCGGAAGCCGCGGGTGATGACGAGGGCGGTGGGCTCGCCCTTGCGCTCCAGGAGGGCGTTGGTGGCGACGGTGGTGCCCATTCGGACGGCGTCGACGGTCGCGTCGCCGTCGCCGTCCGCGTGGTCGAGCAGCTCCCGGATGCCCGCGACCGCCGCGTCGCGGTAGCGGGCGGGGTTGTCCGACAGGAGTTTGTGCGTGAGCAGGCGGCCGTCGGGCCGACGCGCGACGATATCGGTGAAGGTGCCGCCCCTGTCGACCCAGAACTGCCAGCCAGTCACGTTCTCACTCCCGCTTCCGCGCTGTTCAGAGCGCCCGGAGGCCGCTGATCACGTCGCGCAGAATACTCTCGTCGGGCAGTTCGGCAGGGGGAACGGGCCGGGTGACGTGCACCAGTTCGTCGTCGACCAGGTCTCCGATGAGGACGCGGATCACGCCGATGGGCAGGTCGAGTTCGGCCGCCAGTTCGGCGACGGACTGCGGCGTGTCGCGGCAGAGCTCGACGATGTCGACGTGCTCCGGGGACAGCGTCTGGTCCGCCTCCGGGTCGCCGGCGGCCCGGGTCCCGGCCATGACGAGCGCGATCAGGTCGAGGCGGTGCTGGGCGGGGCTCGTGGTGCGGCCGCGTGTCATGGCGTACGGACGCACCACAGGGCCGGCGTCGTCGTCGAACCAGCGGGGCGTCTCCGGTGGGCCCGGCGCGCCGGTTCTTCCGGGTATTCCCCGCCGTGCCTTCGTCCTCTGCGTCCCTCGGCCGTCGTCGCTCATGCCCTCCCACTACCCTCCCGCGGGCAGGTCCGTGCGCGGCGCCGTACCAAGATGCACACCCACCCTCTTGACCAGCAGCGTCATTTCGTACGCCACCAGGCCGACGTCGGAGTCCGCCTCCGCGAGGACGGCGAGGCAGCTGCCGTCGCCCGCGGCCGTGACGAAGAGGAACGCGTCGTCGAGCTCGACCACGGTCTGGCGGACCCTGCCCGCCTCGAAGTGGCGGCCCACGCCCTTGGCCAGGCTGTGGAACCCGGAGGCGACGGCGGCGAGGTGCTCGCTGTCCTCCCTGGTCAGGTTCTTGGACATGCCGGTGGGCAGGCCGTCGCCGGAGAGCACGAGCGCCTTGCGGATGCTGGAGACGCGCTGCACCAGGTCGTCGAGGAGCCAGTTCAGCTCACCCGGCCCCCCGGTCGTGGTGGTGCGCGCGTCGGCCTTCGGTGCGGTCATCGACCGTTCCCCTCAGATGTCGTTCCTGGTGCTGTGCCGTCCGTGGTGTCGTCGCCGGCGGCGTTCTCGTCGCGGCCGCGCTGCCAGCCCCGCTGGAGCGAGGCCATGCGGCTGCGTACCTCTTCCGCGTCGCGCTCCTCCGGCCGGGCCTCGGCGCGCTCGGAGCGGCGGTCGGGGCCGTCCTTCAACTGCGGGGCGAGGCTTGCCTGCCGGACACGGCGGGGCAGTCCGCCCAGGGCGGTCGTGGTGGTGCGGTCCTGCGTGCCGCGGCCCGGGGCGGCTCCGCCCTGCGGGCCGGTGCGGCGGCTGCGGCGGGGCAGCTCCGGGGAGGCGTCGGCGGCGGTGACGTCCTGGTGCGGCGGTGACAGGTCGGGCCAGCCGGACCGCTGCCGGGGCAGCGGGGCCTGCGGGATCTCGTCCTCGGCCGCCGGGGCCAGGGGTGTGCCGCTCTCCTGCGGTCTGGCGTGCGTCACGGGGCGGCCGTGCGAGCTGACCAGCTTCGGAGTCCTGCGGCGCGGCAGCGGCACGGGGTCGCCGGAGTGGGAGTCCCCGGGGAGGTCGTCGTCGGCGCCGACCTGCGGGACGTCGCGGCGGCTGGGCTCGGCGCGGCCCGCCTCCCGGACGTCGCGGGCCTGTTGGTGCTGCTCGCCGGGTGTGCCGACGCCCCGGCGGCGCGGGCGGAAGAGGCCGCCGCGCTCGCTGTCGTCGTCGCCGAGCGCGCCCGGGAAGGGGGCGAGGTCCGCCAGGCCGACGGGTGCCTCCAGCTCGACGGGGCCGTCGAGCACGGAGGCGGGCAGGCCGGGCAGCTGCACGGGCACCTGGGCCAGGGCCGCCGTGCGGTCCGCCGCCTTGTCGGTGCGCGCCGCCCGTTCCTTGGCCTGGGGCCGGTCGAGGCGGAAGCCGACGCCACCGGTGTCGGGGACGTCGTCGGTGAGCAGGGCCTCGGGGATGAAGACGACGGCGGTCGTACCGCCGTACGGGGAGGGTTGCAGGGAGACGCGGACCCGCTGGCGCTGCGCGAGCCTGCTGACGACGAAGAGGCCGAGCCGGTCGGTGTCGGACAGCTCGAACTCGGGGGTCTCCGCGAGGCGGAGGTTGGCGTCGAGGAGCGCGTCGGCGGCCATGCCGAGCCCCCGGTCGTGGATCTCCAGGGTGAAGCCGTTGGCGACGTGCTCGCCCAGGACCTGCACGGCGGTGTGCGGGGGCGAGAACACCGTGGCGTTCTCCAGGAGTTCCGCCATCAGGTGCGTGAGATCGGCGACGGCGGGGCCGGTGACCGCGATGCGGGGCAGGCGGCGCACCTCGATGCGTTCGTAGTCCTCGACCTCGGCGACGGCGGCGCGCACGACGTCCATGAGCTGGACGGGCTTGCGCCACTGGCGTGACGGCGCGGCCCCGGAGAGGATCACGAGGCCCTCGGCGTGGCGCCGCATGCGGGTGGTGAGGTGGTCGAGGCGGAAGAGGTCGGCCAGCTCGTCGGTGTCCTCGGTCCTGCGCTCCATGGCGTCCAGGAGCGTGAGCTGCTTGTGCAGCAGGACCTGGCTGCGGCGGGCGAGGTTGACGAAGACCTCGGATACGCCGCGGCGCAGGTCGGCCTGTTTGACGGTGGCCTCGACGGCGGCGCGCTGCAAGGTGTTGAGGGCCTGGCCGACCTGCCCGATCTCGTCCTTGTCGTACGTCAGTCTGGGCGCCTCGGTCTCCACGTCGATCTGTTCGCCGGCAGCCAGTCGGCGTAGCACGCCCGGCAGCCGGACACCGGAGGCCTCGTGGGCCTCCAGTCGCAGACGGCGCAGGTCACGGATGAGGCCGCGTCCGATGCGTACGGACATGAAGAGGGAGACCAGCAGTGCGACCAGGCCGAGGACGCCGGCCAGGATGACGCGCACGATCACGCCGACGGCGGCGGGTTCGACGCGCTCCCTGAAGCGGTCGCCCGCTTCGACGTCGCGCTCGCCGAGCTGCTTGAGGACGCGGCCCGCGGTCTTGTCCCAGTGCGCGGACGTCACCACGCGCGGGGTGCCGGGCGCGGACTCGATGACGTCCTCCTCGGCCTTGCGCAGCTGCGTGGTCTCGGCGCCGTTCCAATAGCGCTCGTAGCGGCCGCGGTCGTCCTCGGGAAGCGGCGCGAGGTTCACCTCGTACAGGAGGTTGCGCTGCGCCCTGAGCTCGGCGACCTGTCGGATCTCGGCCCTGGTGATGCGCCGGGCGACGAGCGCCGAACCGAGCAACGCGTCCTGTCGGGAGAGCAGTTCACGCGCGCGTGTGACGCCGACCAGCGCGCGGCCCTGCTGGTCGAGGCTCACTTCGTCGAGGTCGGCGAAGCCGTTGAGGGTCGTGAGCAGACCGAAGCAGGGGTCGATCAGCTTGGAGTACATCTTCAGGGCGCCGGCCCGGGTGATCGTGCCCTCTTCGACGGTGCGGCGCAGGGACTCGATGCCGTCGAAGGCTTCGAGGAGCGAGGTGAGACGCTTGCGCGAGTTGCCGTCGACACTGTCGCGGACGCCCGAGTCCTCGCCGTTCGTACGGACCTTGGCGATCATGTCGTCGGTCGCGTCGCGGCTGCGGCGCAGGGCCGCGAGGGCGTCGGACGCGCGCGGGTCGGCGAGGTAGACAAGGGTCTGGCGGCGTTCCTGCTGGACCACACGGACCGTGTCCTCGATCGGGTAACCGATCTTCTCGACAACGTTGGCCGTGTCGAGCAGCCTGCTCGCCTCGCGGCCGGTGATGACGGTGGCGAAACCCCAGATGGCTGTCAGGGAAACCAGCGGCACGAGCAGCAGTGCCACGATCTTCCGGCGGATGGACTTCCCGCGAAAGCGCATGGCCTCCCCCAGATCGGCCCCCTGCGGCCGTTGCACGGGCCAGGGGCACACATGTGCGTCAACAAACGGCGCGAGCCTACTACTGACCCACGAGCAACTCGAAGACGCATCCGAACGCTTTTCGGCCGTGACGTGAAAGAGACGTCCTCAGTTGTCCCTCCATTACGGGAGATTGCGTCCCAGCATGCGGTGCATGCCGCACGGGCCCTTCGGCCTTGCCGGGCAGGTCAGTTGGCCGGAATTCTTCGCTTCGTGGGAGCGGGACGGGAATCTTTCCGATCTCTCGTTCGTCGGTCAGGGAGAGGCGGCGACGGGCTCTCGGCCAGAGGGCACGCCGCGGGTCGCGCCGCGGGGGAGGCGGCGGGACAGGCAGCAGGGCAGGCGGCATAAAGCGCAGTAAACCGGGCAGCCACAGGTGAGTTGGGCCAGAGGGTGTCCCCGGAGGGTGTTCGTGAACGGCCGCGAAGCAGCGGGGGGAGTGACGAAATGATGGGCACGGCAGAGCGCAACAGGGCGTCGGAGAGCGGCGAAGCCGCACGGGTCGGGGCGGCGCGGAGTGCCGCGCCGCGGGGGGACGAGCCTCCGGCGCGGCGGCCTGCGCTGTGGGTCGAGGAGCCCGCCCGCAGAAGGCGGCTGCCCGATCCGGTGCGGACGGCAGCCGTGCGGGCCGTGATCATAGTCGCGGTCACCCTGGTGCAGGCGATGGTCGCCTTCCTCGCCGCGCTGGCGGGGTCCTGGCTCTCCTTCCCCATGGTGCTGAGCAGCGTGGCCAGCACGGTCGTGGCCACGTGGGGCGTTCTGGACGTGTGGGTGACCCGTCAGGTGTGGAATCAGCGGCACGGGGTGGTGTCGATGCCGAGCAGCACGGCGCGACAGCTGCGTCGCGAGCGGCGCCGGACGCGCCGCCACGTTCGGGTCGCGGCGCGGGGGAAGGGGCGTATGGGGGAGGAACGAATACGGAGGGGGCGCGGAAGGGCGGGGCAGTTGTCGCACTCTTGAGGGGCGCAGACGCGATGCTTCTGTGTGCGGCGGGCGCAGTCACCACGCTTCTGTGTGCGGCGGCTGTCATGCTTCCGGCGGGCCGGACCGTCGACCGAGGTCAGACCCGCGTGGGCTGCCTCGCGGCGTTGTCCGCGGACACCCCCGCCCGTTCCTGAGCCGCCGCGGCGGCCACGAGTTCCCTGCGTACCTTCATGAACGGCCGGGCGCGGTCGAGTGCGAGCGCCGCCGCCGTGCGGCCCTCGCGTTCGTAGACGGCGAGGAAACCGCCCTCGCACAGGGCGTCCGAGGTGTCCGGGGCGCGCAGAGCGTCCAGAGCGCCCAGAGCGTCCGGGGAGCCCTCGACTATGCGTACGGTGTCGCCGTCGCGTCGGCGCCCGGCGAACTGGAGGCGGGAGCCGTACTGGTCCGACCAGAAGTACGGCAGTGGGCACAGGGTCTCGACCGTGCGGCCGGCGAGCAAGTTCCGCACGGCCACGCGGGGTTGTTCGGTGGCGCTCGTCCAGTGTTCGGCGCGGATACCGCCGGCGCGGGCGACATCGCCCACCGCGACGACCTGGGGCAGTGTGGTGACACAGCCGTCGTCGCACAGCACGCCGTCGTCCAGGGCGAGGGGCGAGCCCGCGAGCCAGCCGGTGTTGGGCACTGCCCCGATGCCGACGACGACCACGTCCGCGGGCAGCAGACGGCCATCGGACAGCTCTACGGCGGTGACAGCGCCTCCGCCGGGGATGCTCGGCTCGTCATAGACGCTCGACTCGCCGTAGATGCTCGGCTTGCCGTAAACGCTCGGCTCGTCCTGAAAGTTCGGCGCGCCAGCGATGTTCGGTGTGCCGTGGCTATGCGGTGCCCCATGGCTATGCGGCGTGCCGCGACCATGCGGCGTGCCGCCCCGCAGTGCGGCCACCCCGACCCCCGTCAGCAGGCGGGCCCCGCCGCGCGCGTGCAGCCGCGCGCACGTGGACGCCATGTCGACCCCGAGTTGCGCGGCGAGCGGCAGTGGCGCGGCCTCGACGACCGTGACGTCATGGCCGAGCGCCACGCAGGAGGACGCGGTCTCGGCGCCGATGAAGCCACCGCCGACCACGACCACGCGCCGCGGGCCACGGACGAGTTCCGCCCGCAGTGCGCGGGCGTCGTCCAGGGTGCGCAGGGTGTGGACGCCCGTGAGCGCGGGGCCCGCCAGGCGCCGGGCGGATGCCCCCGTGGCGATGACCACGCCGTCGCTCGCCAGCGTCCGGCCGTCCTCCAGGACGACCGTGCGGCCGCGCGCGTCGAGGGCACACGCGCGGGTGCCGAGGATCCACTCGGCGGCGAGCTCCGCCGTCTCCTCGCCGTCGGACAGGGCGAGTTGCCCCTCGTCGCCGCCGGTGAGGAACGCCTTGGACAGGGGCGGCCGGTCGTACGGCTGGTGCGGCTCGGCACCGACGACGACCAAGCGCCCGTCGAATCCCTGGGCGCGCAGACCCGCGCCGCGTACAGACCGGCGAGCGAGGCGCCGACCACGGTCACGGTCCTCATGCCGCCTCCGCCGGAGGCCTTCATGCGGCGGATCCTTCCTCGGCGGTGGCCAGACGCACGTGGACCATGCCGTCCTGGACGTATACCTGGTGCGTACGGACGGGCCTGCGCGCGGGCAGGCAGGTGGGGCGCCCGGTGCGGAGATCGAATGAGGCGGCGTGGAGCGGGCATTCGACCTCACAGCCCTCCAGCCAGCCCTCCGACAGGGAAGCGTCCTGGTGGCTGCATGTGTCGTCGATGGCGAACAGCTCACCGTCGGCGTTGAACACCGCGACGGGCGGCGTGGTGTCGAGGCGGACGGACTCGCCCGCGGGGAGGTCTTCGAGGCGGCATACGGGAATCATGGGCCCCCCTCTGGTGTCGTTCGGCCCGGTCCTCGCCCCTTCGGGGGCCAGGACCCTTCGGTAACATGACGTTTCACATGGCGCACGAGGGAGCGCTATACGCAACAGAATCCGGTCGGGACGCCCGTCGCGTCAAGGGCTTCCCGAAGACGCGGCTTCCATGAGCCGCCAGGTGGTGAGAGTCGAGTTATGACCGGCACGCGGAAACAGGCTGATCAGATCAGGGAGCCGAGCAAGGAACCCCGCGGGGAACCGGGCAAGGAAGCGAGCAAGGAAGCAATCGGGGAATCCAGGGGCGAGCCCCGGGAGAAGCAGCCGAAGACAGCCGTCGGGTCCGTCCAGTCCGTGGACCGCGCGGTGAGCGTCCTGGAGATCCTCGCTCGGCACGGAGAGGCCGGAGTGACCGAGATCGCCGACGAGTTGGGCGTCCACAAGTCGACGGCGTTCCGGCTCCTCGGGGTGCTGGAGAACCGCGGCCTTGTCGGCCAGGCCAAGGATCGCGGGAAGTACTTCCTGGGTGCGGGCGTACTCCGCCTCGCGGGGGCGGCGGCAGTGCGCATGGACATCTCCCAGGAGGGCGGCCCGGTCTGCCGCGAACTGGCGGACGAGCTGGGCGAGACCGTCAACATCGCGGTCCTGGACGACGACGCCGCGGTCAACATCATGCAGGCGCGCGGCCCTGCCTCGGTGACCGCGCAGAACTGGCTCGGTCGGCGCACCCCGCTGCACGCCACGTCCAGCGGCAAGGTGCTCCTCGCGCATCTGCCGACGACGCTGCGCGAGGGCTTGATCGCGCGCACGCTGCCCCGCCTGACCGAGCACACGGTGACCGGCACGGTGGCGCTCCGCGGGGAGCTGGAGGCCGTCGTGGGGCAGGGCTTCGCCGTCGCCGTCGAGGAGCTGGAGGTGGGCCTCGCCGCGGTCGCCGCGCCGGTGCGGGCGCACGACGGCAAGGTGATCGGGGCGCTCAGCGCGTCGGGGCCGGTGTACCGGCTGACCGAGGACCGCCTGACCGAGCTGGCCAAGCGCACGGTCGTGGCGTCCGTGGAGCTGTCCCGGCGTATGGGGTACGGGTTCTGACAGGGCTCGCGGTCTGAACGGTCCGAACGGTCCGAACGGTCCGAACAGAACTCTCCGGAGGAGCACGCGCGCGTGGGCGGGACCGGAACACGGTCCCGCCCACGCGCGCGTCCCGGCCATGTTCCGACGCGCTTCCGCTGATTTGCGAAGGGTTCACCCCGCCCTCTTGACGGCCTCTTGATGGCGTTCCCACTATGTCTCTCATAGCGCAACCGGTCGTGCAGTACGCAACAGCACCATCGTGCCGTACGTACGCACCCCTGCTATCGAGCCGTGCGCAACAGCAGAGGAGTCTGGCCGTGCCCCATGAGGTCCGTGCCGTCGTCGCCGTGAAGAAGGGCGCACCTGTCGAGGTGCGGACGATCGTCGTGCCAGATCCCGGCCCGGGAGAGGTACTCGTCTCCGTGCAGGCCTGCGGGGTCTGCCACACGGATCTGCACTACCGGGAGGGCGCGATCAACGACGACTTCCCGTTCCTGCTCGGCCATGAGGCGGCGGGCACCGTCGAGGCCACCGGCGCCGACGTCGCCGATCTCGCCCCCGGCGACTATGTGGTGCTGGCCTGGCGGGCTCCGTGCGGAGCCTGCCGTTCCTGTCTGCGCGGGCGCCCCTGGTACTGCTTCGACTCACGCAACGCGCGTCGGCCCATGACGCTCCTGGACGGCACGCCGCTGAGCCCCGCCCTCGGCATCGGCGCCTTCGCCCAGAAGACGCTGGTGGCCGCCGGGCAGGCGGTGAAGGTCGATCCGGCGGCGCGCCCCGAGGCGGCCGGTCTGATCGGCTGCGGTGTGATGGCGGGGTACGGGGCCGCCGTGAACACCGGCGGGGTGGGCCGCGGCGACACCGTCGCCGTCATCGGCTGCGGCGGCGTCGGCAACGCCGCGATCGCCGGGGCGTCCCTGGCCGGGGCCCGTCGTGTCATCGCCGTCGACATCGACGACTCGAAGCTGGACGCGGCCACCCGGTTCGGCGCCACGCACACCGTCAACTCACAGGGCACCGACCCCGTGACGGCCGTCCGTGAGCTGACCGGCGGTCACGGGGTCGACGTCGCGATCGACGCGGTCGGCACCCCGTCGACGTACAAGCAAGCTTTCTATATGCGCGATCACGCGGGTGTGCTGGTGCAGGTCGGGGTGCCCGATCCGGAGACGACGGTCGATCTGCCGCTGATCGATCTCTTCTCGCGCGGCGGCGCCCTCAAGTCGTCCTGGTACGGCGACTGCCTGCCCACCCGGGACTTCCCGATCCTCGTCGACCAGTACCTCAGCCGCCGGCTCGACCTCGGCGGCTTCGTCTCCGAGACGGTCTCCCTGGACGAGGTGGAGGAGGCCTTCGCGCGGATGCGGCGCGGCGAGGTGCTGCGCTCGGTGGTGGCCCTGTGAGCCGCCCTGCCGGAGGAGGACCCCGCGTGGTCGTCATCGGCGCCGGGATCGTCGGCTGCTCGCTCGCCGACGAGCTGACCGCCCGCGGCTGGACCGATGTCACCGTGCTCGACCAGGGGCCGCTGCCCGCGCCGGGCGGCTCCACCTCGCACGCGCCGGGACTGGTCTTCCAGACCGGGCCGTCCAGGACGCTGACCTCGTTCGCGACGTACACCGTGGAGAAGTTCACCTCCCTGGAGGTGGACGGGCTCTCGTGCTTCAACCCGGTGGGCGGTCTCGAACTGGCCACCACGCCCGAGCGCTGGGCCGATCTGCACCGCAAGGCCGGTTTCGCCGCCTCCTGGGGCGTGCGCGCCGAGCTGGTCGGACCCGGGCGCTGCAAGGAGCTGTGGCCGCTCGTCGACGAGGCCCGGGTGTACGGCGGTCTGCACACGCCCGACGACGGTCTGGCCCGCGCCGTGCTCGCCTGCCGTGCACAGATGGAACGGGCACGCGCGCGTGGAGCGCGTTTTCTGGACCGGCACACCGTGACGGGCATCGAGCGGGACAGTGGCCGCGTCACCGCCGTCGTCACCGACCGCGGCACCTTCCCCGCCGACCATGTCGTCTCGGCGGCCGGTTTCTGGGGCCCGGTGATCGGGCGGATGGCCGGTGTCGACGTGCCCTTGCTCCCGCTCGCCCACCAGTACGCGAAGACGGGACCGCTGCCCGAGCTCGCGGGCGTCAACGACCCGCGGACCGAGGCGTCGCGGCCCATCCTCCGCTTCCAGGACCGCGATCTGTACTTCCGTGAGCACACCGACCGCGTCGGCATCGGCTCGTACGCGCATCGGCCGCTGCCTGTCGACCCGTTCGCGGTTCCCGCGTACGACGACGCCGAGACCATGCCTTCGTCGTATCCCTTCACCGAGGAGGACTTCGCGCCGAGTTGGGAGGACTGCCGCCGACTGCTTCCCGCCCTTGAGGGGACGGAGATCGAGGAGGGCTTCAACGGCGTCTTCTCCTTCACGCCGGACGGCATGCCCGTGCTCGGCGAGTCCTGTGCGCTGCGCGGCTTCTGGCTGGCCGAGGCGGTGTGGGTCACGCACTCCGCGGGCGTCGCCAAGGCGGTCGCCGAGTGGATGGTCGACGGGCGGCCCTCGCTCGACCCGCACGAGTGCGAGCTGACGCGCTTCGAGGACGCCCAGCGCTCCCCGGCGTACGTCGCCGAGCGCGGCGCGCGGCAGTTCGTCGAGGTCTATGACGTCATCCACCCGCTCCAGCCGATGGATCGGCCCCGCCCCCTACGGGTCAGCCCCTTTTACGCCCGCCAGCAGGAGCTGGGCGCGGTGTTCCTGGAGGGCGGCGGCTGGGAGCGCCCGCACTGGTACGAGGCCAACTCCCCGCTCGCCGAGGGCATCGAGGTGCCCGAGCGCGACACCTGGGCGGCCCGCCACTGGTCCCCGATCGCGGCGGCCGAGGCGCGCGCCACCCGCGAGAGGGTCACCCTGTACGACATGACGCCCCTGCGCCGCCTGGAGGTCACGGGCCCCGGCTCGCTCGCCTTCCTCCAGCGCATGACCAGCAACAATCTCGCGAAGAAGCCCGGCTCGGTCACCTACACGCTCCTTCTCGACGAGGCGGGCGGCATCCGCTCCGACCTGACCGTGGCGCGCCTCGCACCCGACCGCTTCCAGGTGGGCGCCAACTCCCCCGCCGACCTGGACTGGCTGCTCCGGCACTCGCCCGATGACGTCCACCTCAGGGACATCACCTCGGGGACCTGCTGTGTCGGTGTCTGGGGCCCGCTGGCCCGCGCGCTCGTCCAGCCCCTCACCCGTGACGACTTCTCGCACGAGGCGTTCGGCTACTTCAAGGCCAAGGAGACGTACATCGGGCACGTCCCCGTGACCGCCATGCGCCTGTCGTACGTCGGTGAACTGGGGTGGGAGCTGTACACCAGCGCCGATCTGGGGCTCCGCCTCTGGGACACGCTGTGGGAGGCGGGGCGCGCGCACGGCGTGATCGCGGCCGGACGGTCCGCCTTCAACAGCCTGCGCCTGGAGAAGGGGTACCGCGCGTGGGGCCACGACATGACCTCCGAACACAACCCCTACGAGGCGGGCGTCGGCTTCGCGGTCCGGATGAACAAGGGTGACTTCATGGGGCGTGCGGCGCTCCAAGCACTCGGGCGGCCTGCGCGGAAGCTCACCGCCCTCCTCCTGGACGACCCTGCCGCCGTCGTCCTCGGCAAAGAGCCCGTCTACGTAGACGGTGCCCCGGCCGGGTACGTCACCAGCGCCTCCTACGGGTACACCCTGGGCCGCTGCGTCGCCTACGCCTGGCTGCCGCCCCTGGAGGCGGGTACCGCCGTCCATGTCGAGTACTTCGGCGAGAAGGTTCCCGCGACGGTCGCCCACGAGCCCCTGTTCGACCCGGAGATGACCCGCATCCGCCGCTAGCCGCCAGGAGGCACCCGGTGTCCCCCACCTACGACGTGATCGTGATCGGCCTCGGCGGCATGGGCAGCGCCGCCGCCCACCATCTGTCCGCGCGCGGCGCCCGCGTCCTCGGCCTGGAGAAGTTCGGCCCGGTACACAACCGCGGTTCCAGCCACGGCGGTTCCCGCGTCACCCGGCAGTCCTACTTCGAGGACCCCGCGTACGTCCCGCTGCTCCTGCGCGCCTACGAGCTGTACGAACGCCTCGAACGCGACACGGGCCGCGAGATCGCCACCCTGTGCGGCGGCGTGATGCTCGGCCGCCCCGACAGCCGCCCCGTCGCCGGCTCGCTGCTCTCCGCCGAGCGGTGGGGCCTGCCGCACGAGCTGCTCGACGCGAAGGAGATCCGCCGCCGCTTCCCGACCCTGACCCCGTGCGACGACGAGGTGGCGCTGTACGAGGCGCGGGCGGGCCTCGTCCGCCCCGAGAACACCGTGGCCGCCCATCTCCAGCTCGCCACGCGCGACGGCGCCGACCTGCACTTCGAGGAGCCGATGACGCGCTGGGAGCCGTGCCGGGACGGCGTGCGCGTGCACACCGCCGACGATGCCTACACGGCCGGCCAGTTGGTGTTCTGCCCGGGTGCCTGGGCGCCGCGGCTGCTCACCGGTCTGGGGGTGCCGTTCAGCATCGAGCGGCAGGTCATGTACTGGTTCCAGCCGGAGGGCGGCGTACGGCCCTTCCTTCCGGAGAGCCATCCGATCTACATCTGGGAGGACGCGCTGGGCGTACAGGTGTACGGCTTTCCGTCGATCGACGGGCCCGACCTCGGCGCCAAGGTGGCCTTCTTCCGCAAGGGCACACCCTGCACCCCGGAGACCATCGAACGCACGGTCCACGACCCCGAGGTCGCCGCGATGGCCGAGCAGGTCGGCCGATTGATCCCGTCGCTCCCCGGCCGCTTCCTGAAGGCCGCGACCTGCATGTACTCCAACACCCCCGACGAGCACTTCGTCATCGCGCGCCATCCGGCGCATCCGGGGTCGGTCACCGTCGCCGCCGGTTTCTCCGGGCACGGCTTCAAGTTCGTGCCCGTGGTCGGCGAGATCGTCGCCGACCTGGCACTGGACGGCGCCACCAGGCACCCCATCGAGCTGTTCGACCCCAGCCGTCTCGCCGCCGCGCCCGCTTGAGGAGTACGAGCGCCTTCTTGAGGAGTACGAGAACCGTGACGACGACCTCCTTGCCCCCGAGTCTCATCGCGACCCTCCCCGGCCACTACTACACCGACCCGGAGATCTTCCGGCAGGAACAGGAGCGCGTCTTCGAGGCCCTGTGGTTCTGCGCGGTCCGCGCCGCCGACCTCGACAGGCCGGGTGCCTTCCGCACGGTCCAGGTCGGCCGGGAGAGCGTCCTGGTCACCCGCTCGCGCACCGGCGAGCTGCGCGCCTTCCTCAACGTCTGCCGGCACCGCGGCGCCCGGCTCTGCACCGAGGAGTCCGGGCAGGTCCGCCGCGCCCTCCAATGCCCTTACCACGCCTGGACGTACGACCTCGACGGCAAGCTGATCGCCGCGCCCAGCCTGGTGAGGATGCCGGACGTGGACCGCACCGCGTACGGCCTGGTGAGGGTGGCCCTGCGGGAGTGGCTCGGCTATGCCTGGGTGTGTCTGGCGGACGAACCGCCCTCCTTCGAAGAGACCGTCGTCGGCGCGGCGGCCGAACGCCTGGGCGACGTGGCGTCCATCGAGCGCTACGGCACCGAGCGGCTCGCGCTCGGCAAGCGCGTCACGTACGACGTGCGCGCCAACTGGAAGCTGATCGTCGAGAACTTCATGGAGTGCTACCACTGTGCGACCATCCACCCCGAGCTGACGGATGTCCTGCCGGAGTTCGCGGACGGTTTCGCCGCGCAGTACTACGTCGGGCACGGCGCCGCGTTCGGTGAGGAGGTCGGCGGCTTCACGGTCGACGGGAGCGCGGGCTTCGACCGCCTGCCCGAGGTCGAGGACGGCCAGGACCGCCGCTACTACGCGGTCACCGTGAAGCCGACCGTGTTCATCAACCTCGTCCCCGACCACGTGATCCTGCACCGGATGTTCCCGCTGGCCGAGGACCGTACGGCCGTCGAGTGCGACTGGCTGTACGCGCCCGACGTGGTCGCGTCCGGCGCCGACCTGTCGAAGTCCGTGGAGCTCTTCCACCGGGTCAACGCCCAGGACTTCGCGGCCTGCGAGCGCACCCAGCCCGCGATGGCGTCACGCGCCTACCGCGAGGGCGGGGTGCTGGTGCCGACCGAGCACCACATCGGGCTCTTCCATGAGTGGCTGACGAAACAGCTCGCTACGTAGTGACCGGGTCCGGCTGCGGTGCAGGGCGCTTGTACATCCGCGTCGCCGTGATCTCCCCGTGCACCGTCTCGCCGTCGGGGTCCTCGGGGGCCCGCTGCGGCAGACCCGGGCGCAGGTGTTCCTCGACGCTGATGTACTTCAGGCCCGCCCGCAGGTCCGCGTCGTTCCGCAAGCGGATGACCAGCGGGAACTCGGCGAGCGCCGTCGTGTCGAACAGGCCGGTCGTATAGAGCAGCTGCACTCCGAGCGCGTCGGAGACGGCACGCTGGAGCTCCAGGAGGTACGTGGCGTTGGCACGGCCGATGGGGTTGTCCAGGAAGAGCGTGCCGGCGTGCCGGTGCTTGTCGCGCCCCCGGTCGTTGCTGCGCAGTGCGGCCATCGTGCAGTACAGGGCGATGGCAGCGGTGAGCAGCTGGCCGCCGGAGAAGACGTCGCCCATCTGTCCGACCGGCACGCGCTCGGCGCGCAGGACGGCGTCCGGCTTGAGGATCTCGACGGCGACGCCGCGCGGCTCCAGGGCGGCCTGGACGCCGCGCAGCAGCAGGGTCATTCCGTCGCGCCGCATGTCGGAGTTCTTCTTCACGGCCGCGCGCGTGGCCTCGTCGACGACCTCGCCGAGGCGCTCGACGAGGGTGGCCTGGTCGGGCTCTTCGAAGCGGACCCGCAGGAACTCCTGCCCCGACCACTCCCCGAGGCCCTCGGGCAGCCGTGACAGGCGCTGGGCGGACCTGAGCGTCGCGAGGGCCGACTCGACGAGGCCGCGCAGGCGGTCGACGATGCTGTCGCGGTTGCGCTCCAGCTGCTCCAGCTCGTCGGTCAGGACGCGCAGGCGCGGCGCGAAGGCGTCGGCCCACTTCTTGGCGTGCTCGGGCAGCGCGGAGGCGGGCAGCTCGCGGATCTGCTGACGGGCGGGGGTGCGCACCTGCTCGTAGCGCGTGGCGTTGGCGTGCCGTACGAGTATGTCGCTCGCCTCGCGGACGGCCGACTCGGCGGCTGAGAGGTCGGCGGCGCAGCCGCGCAGGGACCGGCGGGCCTCGGCGGCGGCCTGACGGGCCTCTTCGAGGGTGCCGGGGTAGGGCGCGGACTCGTCTTCGGTGTCTTCCTGGTGTTCGCGCAGGAGGTCTCGCAGGAGGGCGGCCGTCTCGTCGAAGCCGCCGGCCGCGTCCTCTGTGACGCGGTGGCTCCGGAGCAGTGCGGCGTGGGCCTCCTTGGCGCGGCTCAGCGCGTCCGTGTGCGCGGCCAGTTCGCCGGTGGCCGTGCGCAGCAGCGCCTGGGCCTGCTCCGCGTCGGTGGGGACGAGCTGTCCGGGAAGGTCGGTGTGTGCCTCGCCGTCCTCGGGGGCGTGCCGCTCGGCCTCGCCGCGCAGGCGGCCCAGCTGCTCGCTCGCGGTGGCGGCGCGGGCCTCGAGGAGCTGGACCTGCGCCTCCGCGCGCGCGGCGGCGGCCTGCCGGGAGGGGCCGTCGGAACCGTCGGTGCCTTCGAGGAGCAGGGCGGCGCGGGTGCGGACCTTGTTGCTGAGCCGGTCCAGCTCGGCGAGTGCGGCGCTCTCGTCGCTCTCGGCGCGGGCCTGCTCGGCCCGCAGGTCGGCGCCGACGCCCACCTTCTCGTAGAGCTGCGACGCCGCGCGGTAGGCCTCGCGGAGGGCGGGCAGCGACGTCTTCGGGGCCTCGGTGTCCTCCGATACGTCCTCGGGGGCGCCGGCGATCTCGGCGCGTTCGGCGCGCAGCGCGCGGGCGGTGCGGCGGGCGTCGTCGGCGGCACGCTGGGCGGCGCGGCGGTCCTCGTCGGCGGCGCGGGCGCGGTCCAGGCAGGTCTGGGCGCGGGCCTCGGCCTCGACGGCGTCGTCGGCCAGTTCACGCAGCTTGGCCTGCCAGCCGGCCCGCTCGCGGAGCCGGAAGGCGAGGCCCGCGAGGGCGTCGGCGGCGCGGCGGGCGCGCTGGGCGGCCTCCTGGCGCTCGTCACGCACGCGTGCCGCCTCGGACGCGGCCTCGTCGGCCTCGGCGCGGGCGGTGCGGGCCTCGGCCAGCTCGGCCTCGGCCTCCTCGGCGAAGGCACGTGCTTCCTGGGCGGCGGTGGCCAGCTCCGCGAGACGGCCGCTCGGGCAGCCGGTCCGCCAGGAGGCGAGACGCGCGGCCAGCTCGCGGTCCTTGGCGAGCCGGACAGCGAGCGCGCGGATCTCCTCGTCCCGCAGTGCGGCCCGCGCGCGCAGCGCCTGCCGCTCCTCGTCGGCGGCGTGCTCGTCGTGCATGGCCGGGTTCGGCGGTACGAGGAATACGCTGCCGGCACGGCTGTCGGTGGCCTGCTCGCCCGGCGTGGGGGCCAGGAGGGCGGCGGCGGTGCCCACGGCGACGGCCGAGCGGGGCAGCAGGGCGGCGTCCGCGAGGGCGTCGCGGGCGCGCGCGTGGGTGTCCGGGTCGGTGATGACCACGCCGTCGACGAGCTCGGGGCGGGCGGCGAGCACGCGCGCGTGGTCGGCGGGGTCGACGGCCTGGGCGAGGTAGCGCCAGCCGGGCAGCGCGGGGATGCCGTGCTCGCCGAGGAACTCGACGGTGGCGAGGACGTCGGGGCCGGGCGGCAGCAGCCCGCCGTCGCCCAGGGCGCCGAGGATGCGGGAGTCGTCGGCGGCCGCGGTGCGCAGGTCGAAGAGGTGCCGCTCGGCGGAGGCGACGTTGTCGTCGAGGAGCGCGCGCAGGTCGTCGGCGGAGCGGTCCAGCTCCTCTACGGAGAGGGCCTGTTCCCCGGATACGTCGGTTCCTTGGCGGGGCTTCGGTACGCCGCTGCCCGCGCCCTTCGTGGGCAGGCTCAGGAGTTCGGCGAGCCGCTCGTCCTCGGCGATGGACTCGGCGGCGCGGCGCTCCGCGTCGTGGGCGGCCTCGGCGGCGGTCGCGGCGTCCGAGGCGCGGGCGGCGGTCAGTTCGGCGCGGGCCTCGGCGGCGGCCGTCTCCTTGGCGTGGTCCGCGGCCCGGCGGGCGGCCTCGCGCGCGGTGTCCCACGCGGCGACGGTGGTCTTCTCGGCGTCGCTCGCGGCGAGGGCGGCACGCGCGGGGTCGGCGTCGGGGGCGGTGTCGTCGAGCCAGCCCGCGCGGACGGCCTCGGCGGTCTCCTGCTCGACCTCGGTGAGGCGCTGGCGCAGGTGTCCCGCCTCGCTGCGGGCCCGCTGGGCCTCGGTGGCGGCGGCGGTGGCGTCGCGGTGCGCGGCCTCGCCGGTGTCCTGGAGTGCGGCGGAGCGCTCCTCCTCCTCGTTGGCGAGGTTCTCGGCGCCTTCGGCGGCCGTGTGCAGGGCGTGGACGAGATCGGCGGCGGCCTTCGCGCGTGCGGCGAGCGCGGGCGCGGCGTCGCGTTCGGCCTCGCGGATCGCGACGGCGACGCGCGCGGAGCGGTCGGCCGCCGCGCGGTGCCGCAGGACGGCTTCCGCGGCCTGCCAGGCGGAGTGCAGGGTACGCGCGTCGGCGAGTTCGCGGCGCTGGGCGGCGGCGGCCTTCTCGGCGACGGTGAGCGCCAAGGAGGCGTGCCGGTAGGCCAGCTCGGCGGAGATCAGCGCGCTCTTGCCGCGGGCCTGCTCGGCCTCGGTGACGGTGTGGGCGGCGGCGGTGACCTGCTCGGCCAGCTCCGCGGCGCGGCCCCGCTCCTCGGCGGCGCGCGCGGAGAGACGGCGGGCCAGCGTGCGGGTCCTGCGCTCGGCGCCGGCGTGCACGTCACGCGCGCGTGCCCGGGTCTCGGCGGCGTCGACGATGCGGCCGAGCAGGTCGACGGAGCCCGCGGTGAAGTCCCGCTCGGCCATCAGCTCTGCCCGTCGGCCCAGCTTGTTGCCGAAGCCGTGGACGAGGTCGGCGAGACCGTCCGTGTCGCGGGTGTCCGTGACGGCGCGCAGCAGCAGGTCGGTGAAGTCGGAGTCCTTCTTGACGGCGAAGAGGCCCGCGGCCTCGCCTTCGTCGGCGTTCATCTCGCGCTGGTAGCGGAAGAGTTCGGGGTCGAGGCCCAGGTCGCCGAGGTGTTCGTTCCAGCGGTCGTGGATCTCTTCCCAGTGCACTTCGAGGTGGGGGTACACCTTGGCCGCCTCGGTCAGCGCGTCACGGAAGCCCTTCATGGTGCGCCGCCGCCCCTGCGCGCCCGACGCGCCCTCCGCGGAGGGCCGTACGGCGGTGGACTCGGCGACCGGCAGGGAGTCCAGGCTCATGCCGGGCCCGGGCCGGAAGGAGTACCAGGCCTCGGCGAACTTCCGCGGGTCGTTCGAGACCTGCCGCCCCCGCCATTCGCTGACCTTGCCGACGACCACGCACTCGCCGGTGCGGGTGTGCTGCCACTCCAGGGCGACGTGCCCGCAGTCGTCGGCGAGCAGGAACTTGCGCAGCACGCCGGAGCTGGCGCCGCCGAGCGTGTTCCGGTGGCCCGGCAGCATCACCGAGAAGATCAGCTTGAGCAGGACGGACTTGCCGCCGCCGTTCTCCAGGAAGAGCACGCCCGCGGGGGCGGGGCGGCGCGGCGGGCCGCTCGGCTCGTCCGCGAAGAACTCCGCCTGGGTGGGTGCGGGGTCGGGCACCTCCGCGCCCACACCGCGCAGGTCGAGCACGGTGTCGGCGTAGCGCGCACCGGCCGGACCGATGGAGTAGAGGCGGATCCGGGACAGCTCGTACATGGCGGCGGACTCTCGTCGTAAGTCGTGGGAACGGCGGGGAAGCGGAGCGGGGTGGCGGTCTTGGCGAGGCGTCAGGAGTGGAAGGGCAGCCCCGCGTCGGCGGCCAGCTCCAGGTCGTCGGTGTCTTCGGGCGGCAGCAGCGTCGCCGAGCCGTCCGTGACCGGGACGACGCCGAGTTCGAGGAGTTCGGCCATGGCCGCGGTGCCCGCCATGTCGCGGACCTGGAGCTGATAGCGGGCCGTGGTGCGGTACGTCCCTCCGGAGTCGTCGCCCGTGCGCTGGAGGAACCCGGAGTCGGTGAGGAAGACGACGGCCTTGGCGACGATGCCGGTGGTCGAACCGGCGAGGCGGCGGGCGTCCTTGGTGGCTCCGGTCGAACTGCGCCGCGCCCAGATCCGCCAGGCGGCTTCGAGCCCGGGGGCGTCGGTGGCCGGGTCGGTGTTCTCGCCCTGCTCCTCGGCGCGCTCCTCCAGGCGGCGGCAGGCCTGGCGCACGAACGCGTCGACGCCGTTGACCGTGACCCGGCCGATGTACCCGTCGTCGGCGAGGTCCTCGGGGCGCGGGAAGGCCATGGCGGCGACGGCGAGGTGGGCGAGGCCGTGCAGGAAGCGGTCGGTGGAGTCGGTCGCGGCGCGGCGGGCGTAGTCGCCCATGCGGACGGCGAAGACGGAGTCCTCGGCGGCGGTCACGGCCATGCCCGCGCGCGGGGACACCTCCAGGACGACGAGCCCGAGGCCGGTGGCGACGGCGTCGGCGAGCCGCGCGAAGGGCGGGTCCTCGCGGTAGCGGCGCAGCAGTTCGCCGTACTCCTGGTCGCGGGCCGGCTGGAGCTTGGGCTGGAGGCCGAAGGAGACGAGCCGGGCGGCGTCGGCGGCGTCGGCCGGGGTGACGGGCGCGGGGGCGGCGGGCGCCGCCGTGGACTCCGGCTCGCCCCACGCGGCGTGCTCTGCGGGGTGGTCGGTCACGGCGTGTGCTCCTTGGTGGGGTGGTTCGTGAGGGGGCCGAGGCGGCGTACGAGAGTGTCGGTCATGGTCAGGCCGCCTCCGTCCGGGCGGCCGCCATTCCGGCGGCGTCCAGGAGGGCCGTGCCGACGATGAGGTCGGCGCCGCCGAACTCCTCGTCGTCCAGTTCGGTGCCGTCGTCCACGGCGAAGAGCAGCTTCTGCTCGCCCTGGCGGTAGGCGGTGCCGACCGGCGGGCTCGCCGCGTGCACGGCCAGCAGGGCGACCAGGTAGGGCAGTTCGCGGTCGCGGAGGCGGGCCTCGGCGAGCAGTCCGGAGAGGCGGCGCGGCGCGTCGGGGGGCAGGTCGAGCAGGTCCATGGCGCTCGCGAGCTGCTCCTCGCTGAAGCGGCTGTCGTCCGGGGTGGCGATCAGGTCCGGCTCGGGCATCTCCGCGCCGAGGTGCTCGCGCTCCATCGGCGGCGTGAGCAGTATGTCGACGAGGTCGCCGACCCGGACGGAGACGGGGGTGCGCAGGCCGGTGCCGCGCGCGAAGAAGGCGTCCGTCACACGGATCGCCTGCTCCGCGGGGAGCGGCAGGAGCGGCGCGACGAGCTGCCCGTACAGATCGAGTCCCGCGCGCGCGGTGGGCGTCGCGAAGGCCTGCCGGTCCTGCTCGGCGCGGAACAGCGGGCCGGCTTCGAGGAGGCGGGACTGGAGCTGGGTGTGGCGGCGGATGCAGTCCTTGACGATGTCGACCAGCTCGGCGGCGCGGCGCTTCTGCTCGGGGTCCTCGGACTCGTCGCGGGCCTTGCGGATGTTGGTCAGGATCGCGTTCTCGTGGCGGTAGCGGTCGGCTACGTGGTCGAGGGCCTCCGCGATCATGTCGGGGACGGCCTGGAGCCAGTCCACCGCGCGGACGTTGCGCCGCGTCGCGTCGAGGGCCTTGCGCAGCGTTTCCGAATACTGCACGGTCCGGTAGCGGGCCTGCTCGGCGGCGAGCTGCGCGTCGGCGAGCCTGCCGCGGCTGATCAGGACCTCCAGCTTCACCTCGGCGGCGATCTGGGCGCTGGTGACGTCGGTGTCGAGGGCGCCCACCAGGACGTTGACGGCCTCGTCGGTCGTACGCAGGTAGACACTGCCGCCGTACCCGGGGACCTCTTCGAGGAGCTTGAAGTCGTAGTCCCTGCGGACGTACGTCCCGTCGGGCGCGAAGGTGCCGTACACCGCGCGGAAGCCGCGGTCGACGCTGCCGACGTTGATCAGGTTCTCCAGGACCCAGCGGGCCACGCGCTCGTGCTCGGCGGCGGGGCGCCGGGGGGCCTGCGCGGCGACGCGCGGGAGCAGCCTGGCGACGATCTGCTCGTGATCGGCACCGGTGTCGAAGTCCATGTTGAGCGTGACGAGGTCGATGGCGGACAGGGCCACCTCGGCCATCGCGTACACCGAGTACTCGCCCGCGAGGTTGGCCTTGCGCACGTCGAGGTCGTGCAGCGGAGCCGTGCAGGCCAGGGCGCGCAGGCGGCGCGCCAGGCCCTCGTCGGCGGCCGGGCCCTGAGCGGGCCGCGGCCCCGCGCTGAGCTGGGGCGGAGCAGTGTCCGTAACGGCAGGCGAAGTCACGGTGCACAGACTAGGTCCTCGGTCTGACAACGGTCGAAACGGCGCAGAAGCGACCGCCTCACCGCCCTCGCCGAGCCACCGCCTCGGCGGCTCCAGCGGCCCGTGCGGAGCGCCCGATCCGCCGGACTCAGCCGTCCTCGCCCACCCGTCGCCCGTACACCTCCACGAGGCCCGCGAGCGAGTCCTCCAGGTAAGCGGCGAGGAGGCGTTCGGCCTGTGCGGCGTGGCCCGCCCGCAGGGTGGCCAGGATGCGCTGGTTGCGTTCGAGGTACGGCTCGTGGAGGCGGCGCGGGTCGTCCACCACGTGGAAGGCCAGGCGCAGTTCGGCGAAGACGCTGCGCATCAGCTCGTCGGTGCGGGCGCTGCCGGCGAGGGCGACGAGCTCCCTGTGGAAGTGGATGTTGGCGGTGGAGACGCCTTTCCAGTCCTTCTCGGCGGCGGCGCGCACGCCGCCCGCGACGGCTCCCGCGACCCCGTCGAGCGCGAACGGGGGCCCGCCGAGACCACGGACGACGGCACACTCCACGAGGCGGCGCGTGCGGTAGATGTCCTCGACGTCTTCGACCGTGAGCACCCGCACGAAGACTCCGCGGTTGAGCCGGTGGACGAGGAGCCTCTCGTGCGTGAGCAGCCGGAAGGCTTCCCTGAGCGTGTTGCGGGAGACGCCGAGCGCCCCGCCGATGCTGTCCTCGGAGAGGCGCGTGCCGGGCGGGAAGTAGCCCTCGGCGATGCGGCTCCTGAGGATGTCCGAGACCCTCTCAGCCGTACTGGTGCGCCCGAGGAGCGCACGATCCTCGGCCAGTCCGCTCACGTCAGCCATCGCCCCAGCCATCCCCTCAGCCATGCCCGGATTCAATCGCAGATGCGAGAACGAAACAACAGGGGTATTGAGGGATCGTTCAACGATCCTCTACCTTGTCGGGCACGGCTGAACCCCACGGCCCCCGCACCGCACGTCTCCACGCACCACAGCCGCACCGCACGCTCCAGCACCCTCACCGTCCCTCTTCTGCGAGGTGCCCATGAGCACGACCCCACCAACGAGCCCACCGCCCCAGGCCGCCCCGGCCGGCATACGCACCGACAAGGGCGAACTCCCCGACGACAGCGGCGCGTTCGGCTGGCTGCGGGCGCTCGGCCCGCGCGGCCGCCGCGCCTTCGCCGGGGCCTTCGGGGGCTACGCCCTCGACTCCTACGACTACTTCACGCTGCCGCTGAGCATGGTGGCGCTGGCCGCGTACTTCGGCCTCGACAGCGGCCAGACCGGGCTCTTCACCACCGTCACCCTCGTCGTCTCCGCCGTGGGCGGCGCGGTCGCGGGTGTGGTCGCCGACCGGATCGGCCGCGTCAAGGCACTGATGATCACAGTGGTCACGTACGCCGTCTTCACCGTCGCCTGCGGCTTCGCGCCCAACTACGAGACGCTGCTGGTCTTCCGCGCCCTCCAGGGCCTCGGTTTCGGCGGCGAGTGGGCGGTCGGCGCGATCCTCGTCGCCGAGTACGCCACCGCCAAGAACCGCGGCCGTACGCTCGGCGCGATCCAGAGTTCCTGGGCCGTGGGCTGGGGTCTGGCCGCGATCGTCTACACCGTGGTGTTCCAGTTCCTGGACGACGACCTCGCCTGGCGCGTGATGTTCTGGACCGGTGCGCTGCCCGCCCTCCTGGTGATCTATGTGCGCCGCAATGTGCACGACGCCCCGGAGGCCGCGGCGGAGCGCCAGAAGAGCGCCGACCAGGGGTCGTTCACGGCCATTTTCAAGCCGGGGCTGCTGCGCGTCACGTGCTTCGCGGTGCTCCTGTCCACCGGTGTGCAGGGCGGCTACTACACGCTGGCCACCTGGGTGCCCACGTATCTGAAGACCGAGCGCGGCCTCACCGTCGTCAATACCGGCGGCTACCTCATCTTCCTGATCTCCGGCGCCTTCATCGGCTATCTGACCGGCGGCTATCTCACCGACAAACTGGGCCGCAAGCGGAACATCACTCTCTTCGCGTTCCTCTCCGCGGCCAGCATCCTCGCGTACACGAACATCCCGGAGGGGGCCAACGGCCTTCTCCTTGTGCTCGGTTTCCCGCTGGGCTTCTGTATGTCGGCGATCTTCAGCGGCTTCGGTTCCTTCCTCAGCGAGCTGTACCCGGCGGCCGTGCGCGGCACGGGCCAGGGCTTCACGTACAACACGGGACGGGCGGTCGGCGCCATATTCCCCACCATGGTCGGCTTCCTCGCCGACAGCTGGGGCGTCGGCGGTGCGCTGATCTTCGGAGCCTTCGGTTACGGCCTCGCCGTCATCGCGCTGTTCGGCCTTCCGGAGACGCGGGGGAGGGAGCTCCTGTGAGCGGGCACGCGCGCGTGGGCGCCCCTGACACCCCTGTGATCCGCACCGCCAAGGAGGCCCGCGCGGCGTTCCGTTCGGGCGAGAGCAGTCCGACCGCGGGCTGGGCGGCGGGTTTCACCCAGGCCAACCTCATCTCCGTGCCCGCCGACTGGGCGTACGAGATGCTGCTGTTCTGCCAGCGGAACCCGAAGCCCTGCCCGGTTCTCGACGTCACGGACGCGGGCTCCTGGGCCACGCCGCTCGCCCCGGGCGCCGATCTGCGCACGGATCTGCCCCGCTACCGCGTGTGGGAGCACGGCGAGTTGACCGACGAGCCCACGGACGTCGTCGACCGCTGGCGCGGCGACCTGGTGTCGTTCCTCATCGGGTGCAGCTTTACCTTCGAGTGGGCGCTCGCCGACGCCGGGGTGCCGCTGCGCCACATCGAGCAGGGCCGCAACGTCCCGATGTACGTGACCGCGCGCCCCTGCCGTCCCGCGGGGCGTCTGCACGGCCCCATGGTGGTGTCGATGCGGCCCGTACCGCCCCGCCGTCTCGCCGACGCCATCAGGGAGAGCGCCCTGATGCCGGCGGTGCACGGCAGTCCGGTGCACTGCGGCGAGCCCGCGGGGCTCGGCATCGAGGATCTGGGCCGGCCCGACTTCGGTGACCCGGTGGCCGCCGATCCGGACGACATCCCGGTGTTCTGGGCGTGCGGGGTGACGCCGCAAGCCGCGGTGATGGCGTCGCGGCCGCCGTTCGCGATCACGCACGCGCCGGGCCGCATGTTCATCACCGACGCCCGGGACGAGCAGTACCGGGTGGCCTGATTTGCCGGGTCTGCCCTGGCCCAGCCTGCCCTGGCCTGTCCGCCGAGAACCACAGGAGTCCTACGTACATGAGCACCACCTCCATCGATCTGAACGCCGACCTCGGCGAGGGCTTCGGCCGCTGGCACCTGACCGACGACGAGGAGCTACTGTCCGTCGTCACCAGCGCCAACGTGGCCTGCGGCTTCCACGCCGGGGACGCGGCCACCATGCGCCGGGTCTGCGACCGGGCCGCCGAGCGCGGGGTCCGGATCGGCGCGCAGGTCTCCTACCGCGACCTGGCGGGCTTCGGGCGGCGCGCGATGGACGTGCCGCCCGAGGAGCTGGCGGCGGAGGTGGCCTACCAGATCGGCGCCTTGGAGGTCTTCGCGCGCGCGGCGGGCACGCGCGTGTCGTACGTGAAGCCGCACGGCGCGCTCTACAACCGTGTGGTCCACGACGAGCAGCAGGCCCGCGCGGTCGTCGAGGGCGTGCTGCTCGCCGACGCCTCGCTGCCCCTTCTGGGGCTGCCCGGATCGCGCCTCCTGGAGTCGGCGGACAAGGCAGGGCTCCCGGTCGTCACCGAGGCGTTCGCGGACCGCGCCTACACCGAAGAGGGCACTTTGGTTCCGCGGGGCAGCGAGGGGGCGGTCATCACGGAGGCGGACGCCGTCGTCGAACGGTCCGTCGGCATGGCCCGGTCCGGTGTCGTCACCTCCCAGGGGGGCCACGAGATCGCGGTCCGCGCGCGGTCGCTGTGCCTGCACGGCGACACTCCGGGGGCGGTGGGCCTGGCCCGCCGCGTCCGGGCGGGCCTGGAGTCGGCAGGCGTGCGCGTGGAGGCCTTCGCGTGAGGGTGCTGCCGGTCGGCGACCGGGCGCTGCTCGTCGAACTCGCCGACGGCGCCGAGGCCCAGGCGCTCCACGCCGAGCTGCTGCGCCGTCGCGCGGCGGGCTCTCTGCGGGTGCGGGAGATCGTCCCGGCGGCCCGCACAGTGCTCCTCGACGGCCTGGACGAGCCCGCCCGGGTCCGCGCCGAACTGCCCGGCTGGGAGATCCCGCCGCTGCCCGCACACGCGGAGGCGGTCCTGGAGATCCCGGTCCGGTACGACGGGCCGGACCTCGCGGACGTCGCCGCGCACTGGGGTGTGACCGTGCCGGAGGTGGCGCGCATCCACTCGGCGGCCGAATTCCGCGTCGCCTTCTGCGGCTTCGCACCGGGCTTTGGCTATCTGACCGGGCTGCCCGAGCGCTACGGAGTGCCGCGCCGGGCGACGCCCCGCACCTCGGTCCCCGAAGGCAGCGTCGCCCTGGCCGGCCCGTACACGGGCGTCTACCCGCGCGCCTCGCCCGGCGGCTGGCAGCTCATCGGCTCGACGGACGCCGCGCTGTGGGACCACGCGCGCGTACCCGCCGCGCTGCTCTCCCCCGGCGTACGCGTGCGCTTCGTGCTGGAGGGCCCACCCGCAGCCCCACCGCGGGCCGCACCTGGCACCACATCGGAGACCACGCCGTACACCCCACCGAAAGCCACACCAGACACTCCCCCGGCGACCACGCCGCACGCCGCCCCACCGGAGTCCCCATGAGCGACCGTGCCTTCGCCGTCGTGCGGGCCGGGGTGCTGACCACCGTGCAGGATCTCGGGCGCCCCGGCCACGCCCATCTCGGAGTGCCTCGTTCCGGGGCGCTGGATCCGCCCGCGGCCCGCTTGGTCAACCGGCTCGTGGGCAACGCTCCCGACGCGGCTGTCCTGGAGACCACCCTCAACGGCTGTGCCGTACGACCCCGCCGCCCCGTGACAGTGGCGGTCGGCGGGGCGCCCTGCCCTGTGACCGTGGACGGGCGCCCCGCCCCCTGGGGAGCGCCGGTGCGGGTGCCCGCGGGGGCTCTCCTGGACATCGGGACGGCGCTCTCCGGAGTGCGTTGCTACGTCGCCTTCGATGGCGGAGTGGCCGTCGAGGCGGTGCTCGGCAGCCGCTCCACCGACCTGCTCTCCGGCCTCGGCCCGCCCCCGCTCGTCGACGGGGCCGTCCTGCCGCTCGGCACCCGGAGTGGCACGCACGCATGCGTGGATGCCGTCCCGCAGCCCGCCCCGCCCCGGGAGCTGGTGCTGCGGGTCACGCTCGGGCCGCGTACCGACTGGTTCACCCGGGCGGCGCTGGACACGCTCACCACGCGCGCGTACCGCGTGTCCTCGGCGAGCAACCGCATCGGCCTGCGCACCGAAGGCCCCGCCCTGGAGCGCGCGGTCCAAGGCGAACTGCCGAGCGAGGGCATGGTGCTCGGCGCCGTGCAGGTGCCGCCGGACGGCAGGCCGGTCGTCTTCCTGGCGGACCACCCGACGACCGGTGGCTACCCAGTGGTGGCGGTCGTCAGGGAGGCCGACCTCGCCGCGGCGGCCCAGGCACTGCCGGGCACGCCCGTACGTTTCATCGGCGTCGGCGTCGGCGGCAGCGGCGTCGGCGGCCGGCGCTGACCCGCCCGCCCGGGGCCTGCGGCGACCCGGGCTACACCGCGGGCGCGTCCGCGTCGGGCCCGATCCTGCTCCGTACCGCCGTCTGCACCTCGTCCTCCTCGGCGGGGTCCGCGGCGAGCCTGCGGAGCCGGTTGACGACGCGGGCGTCGCCGGTCTCGGCGTGCCGGGCGGCGACCCCGCGGGTGGACTCCTCGCAGTCCCACAGGCACTCGACGGCGAAGCCGGAGGCGAAGGTGGGATCGGTGGCGGCGAGCGCGCGGGCGGCGCGGCCGCGCAGATGGGACGAGGCGGTCTCTCGGTAGACGTGCCGCAGCACGGGGGCGGCGCAGGCGATGCCGAGGCGTCCCGCGCCGTCGACGAGCGTCCACAGCGTCGGCGCGTCGGGCCCCTCGCCGCGCACCGCCTCGCGCAGCGCGGCGAGGACCAGCTTGCTGTCCTGCGCGCCGCCCCGGCAGGCGAGCACGCGTCCCGCCGCGGCGCCGAGGGCGTCGGGTCGGTAGGCCCAGCGCCGGGCCCGTTCGACGGCGGCGACGCTGCGCATCCGTTCGAGGGCTTCGGTCGCGGCGTCCACCACGACCGGGGAGTGGCTCTCCACGGCGTACTCGATGAGGTCGAGGACGGCCGGGTCGTGGGCGTCGGCCAGGTAGCGCAGGGCGGTACCGCGCGCCCCGTCGGAGCCGCTGCGGGCGGCCTCGACGATCTCGGGCCGGTCATCGGGTCCGGCGACGGCGCTCAGGCAGCGGGCGGCGGGCACGTACAGCACGGCGCCGCGCTCAAGGCCCTCCTGCGCCCAGTCGAAGACGGCCTGCACGCTCCATCCGGGGCGTGGCCCCGCGGGCCGCATCTGGCGCTGCCAGCGGTCGAAGGAGCCCTGTTCCCGCGCGGCTCGCACACGGGCGCCGATATCGGCGCGGGGGTTCTCCTCCCACAGCCGCCAGGGCCGCGGTTCGTAGGCGTCGCGCACGGCGGCGGCCAGTTCGGCGTCGCCCTCCGCGTCGGCGGGGAACCTGGCGAGCACGGGGGCGGCGAGGGCGCGCAGGCCCGCGTCGTCGTCGCGCAGGGCCAGCTCGTCCAGGGCCCACGCCCAGTTCGAGCCGAAGGCGGCGTACCGCCTCAGGAGTTCGAGGGCGTCGTGTCTGCCGTACGAGGCGAGGTGTCCGAGGACGGCGAGGGCGAGTCCGGTGCGCGAGTCGTCCGTGTCCAGGACGTCCTCGGCATCGAAGAGGTGCCGCTCGATCTCGCCGAGCCCGCCGTGCAGGTCGAGGTAGAGCCGGGCGTAGTACAGCGAGCGGTTCTCCACCTGCCAGTCGTGGCGGGGATCGTGGAGCACGCAGTGGTCGAGGGCGGCGAGCGCCTCGGACCGGGGTGCCGTGAGTGCGTGCAGCGTGCCGTCGCCGCGGCCCCGCTGCAGCAGGCCGAGCAGCGTACCGCTGGGCGCTATGACCGGATCGAACATGGGAAACAGCCTCACATCAAGCGTCGACGCAACCGGGAATCACGCATTACCTGGCCGTGCGCCAACACGTCGGGCCGCCCGCCGTCTCTTGCTTGTCGAAGACCATCTTCCTCTGCCTCTCGTCCGTGGCCCTTAAGGGTTCCCGGACGGAGGGTCCGGGGGCGGGCCGCTCACGGCCCACGCGGTGCGGCACCATTTGCCCCGCCGTCGCGTCCGTGAATCACGTCGTCATGATGACCCGGCGGTCATGCCCGCCGCGACCACATTTCCAGCGCCCCCGTCGTTGCTGGTCGAGTACCCGCTCAGGCGGCCCCGAACAGCTCCAGCAACTCCGTCTTCTGGAACATCCGGGCGGTGTCCAGCGCCGACGGCGTCCCGGCGGCCGGATCGGCTCCGCCGTCCAGGAGGGCGCGGATCACCGCGTGCTCGCCCTTGAAGACGGCTCCGGCGAGCGGTGTCTGCCCACGGTCGTTGGCGCGGTTCGCGTCGCCGCCGCGCTCCAGGAGGGCCCGGACCGCCTCGGCGTGCCCGTGGTAGGCCGCCAGCATCACCAGCGAGTCGCCGCTGTCGTTGGTGAGGTTGGCCGGGACCCCCGCGTCGACGTATGCCGCGAGTGCCGCGGTGTCGCCCTGGCGCGCCAGATCGAAGATCTTGGTCGCCAGCTCCACGACCTCCGGGTCGGGGGCTTCGCTCATGGGGCGTCCGCCTTTCTGGGATGTGCTGCGGGTGCAGCCGTACGAGTGAATCGACAGGGTACTGCCCTCGCGGGCACATGGCGCGGCCCGGCCGAGGCAAAGCTCATGGCGAGCACGGCAGACCCGCTGACCTGCTCTTCGACAGGCCCGGCCAGGCTCTGCCATTCGAGGGAAATCCTGAGAAATTCACTCCTTTGCACCTTTTGTCGTATGGATACATGCTGTGAGCCTGGAAGAACTCATGGTGACTGTCCCCACCAACCAGGAGAACCCTCATGATCCTGTCCATCTCGGGCGTCGTGCTGCTCGGCATCATCGTGTTCCTCTTCTTCCGCAAGGACGGGCTCAAGGCCTCCCACGCCCTGGTCTGCGCGCTCTTCGGCTTCTACCTCGCGGGCACCGCCATCGCCCCGAGCATCAAGGCCGGCGGCGCGAGCCTGGCGAGCCTGCTGGGCGGGATCAAGTTCTGACGCCCCCGCCCTCCGTACGCACCTCCAGGAGACTGACGTGGCCAGGCGCCCACTCCCCCGCATCCTGAGCAACGGCACCGCGTCCCTCGCGCGCGGCCGGGAGCTGGCACGGTCGGCCGCCGACAGCGCCACGGACGTCCTCCACCCGCTGATCACGATCACCCGTGGACTGCGCCGGCTGGCTGCCGCCGGGCGGCGCAAGTGGGCCGACACACCCAAGGACAAGCGCGGCTCGCTGCTGTTCCTGGTCGGCTCCGTGATCCTCGTCGTCGCCCTCTTCCCCTATGGGCCGATGCTCGCCTTCGTCTCCTTGATGGCGGCCGCCGCGTGGACGGGCCGCGAGCGCACCGCGCCCGCGCCGACCGGCCCGGACGAGGCACAGGCGCAGCGGCTGCAGGCCCTCTACGAAGCGCTCGTCCCGTACTTCTCGGTCCCCGAGGACCCCGCTCCGCTCTTCACGCACGGCGGTGAATGGGACAAGGCCTTCGCTTCCTACGACTTCGACGACACCGGACGGATCTCCCGGCTCGTCGTGCACTACCCCGCGTACTTCGCGGACGGCGAGGCCGAGTCCCGTACACGGATCGAAGCGCTGCTGCACGCGAAGGCGGGCCGTGGACGCGAATACCACTTCGCGTGGGACGAGGAGGGCAACGAACTCACCGTCACCGTGCTGCCCCCGCTCCCCACGGACATCGCCGCCCAGCGCTTCGTCACCGCCCCCGGGGAGACCGTCCTCGGCTTCACCGACGAGACCGACGTGCAGCGCACCCTGCCGGTGACCGACGGAGAGGAGCGGCGCGACGTTCCCCCCGTCGTGTGGCGCACCGGCATCCGCTCCACCGAGCCCCACCTGCTGATCGCGGGCCAGCCGGGCAGCGGCACGACGACACTGCTGCGCTCCATCGCCCTCCAGGCGCTTCTGTACGGCGATGTCCTCATCATCGAGGGCGACGGCACCGGCGACTACGCCTGCCTGACGGGCCTCGACGGGGTGCTGGCCATCGAGTGCGGGCTCGCCGGTGCGCTCGCGAGCCTGGAGTGGGCGGCCCACGAGACCGAGCGCAGGCTCATCGTCGCCAACCGCGCCCGGCAGTCGGGCCACGCGCAGCCCGAGGACACCAAGCGCCCTCTGTGGATCCTCCTGGACCGGCCGAGCACGCTCGGCCACCTCGCCGCCGCCGACGGGCGCGACGACCCCCAGTCGCTGCTCCAGGTCCCGCTGCGGCACGGCAGGGCGGCGAACGTGACGGTGGCCGTGGCGGACCAGCTGGACTGCCTGGAGGCCCTGAGTGATGCCGTACGCCAGCACACGCGCGCGCGTGTGGTGCTCGGGCCGGCCACCGCCGACCAGGTCGAGGAGGTCCTCGGGAGGCCGCCCCGCACGACCCCGACCTCCGACGTCCCGCCCGGCCGGGGTTACGCGCGGCTCGGCACCGGCCCGGTGCACCGCCTCCAGGTGCCCGCGACGCCCGACCCGTACGACGACGCGACCAGCGAGTCGCACCGCCGGGCGGTCATGGAACTGCTGCCGGTCCGGAGCACCCCGGCGGACGCGGTGCCCCTCGCGGAGGCCGCCGATGAGACCAACGAGGCGGAGCCGGTCCCCGCGGAGAGTTGAGGCGCCCAAAAGGGCAGCGCTCAGGCCACGAAGGGGTGCGCGACCTCCGCACCCGCGCCCGCGCCCCTCTCCACGAGGCGGGCTGCGGCGGCCAGGCGCGCCGCCGCCTCCTCGGCCACCGCGCCGCCCACGGTGAACGGCAGCCGCACATACCCCTCGAAGGCCCCGTCGACACCGAAGCGCGGCCCTGACGGAACCCGCACCCCCACCCGCTCGCCCACCTCGGCGAGCCGCGACCCCGACAGTCCCCCGGTGCGCACCCACAGCGTGAGACCGCCGCGCGGCACCTCGAACTCCCAGCCGGGCAGCTCGCGGCGCACGGCGGCGACCAGCGCGTCGCGGTTCCCCCTGGCCTGCTCCCTGCGCACGTCGACCGCGGCTTCCCAACCGCCGGTGTTCAACAGCCAGTTCACGGCGAGCTGTTCCAGGACGGGGGTGCCCAGATCGGCGTACGCGCGCGCCGCGACGAGGCTGCGGATCACGTCGGGGGCGGCCCGCACCCAGCCGATGCGCATGCCCGCCCAGAAGGCCTTGCTCGCCGAGCCGACGGTGACGACGGTGGAGCCCGCGGGGTCGAACCCGCAGACGGGGCGCGGCATGTCGAGGTCCGGGTCGAGTCCCAGCTCGCTCATCGTCTCGTCGACGACGAGGACCGTGCCCGCCGAGCGGGCCGCCTCGACCAGCTGCCTGCGCTGGTCCTCGCCCGCGAGCGCGCCCGTGGGGTTGTGGAAGTCCGCGACGACGTACGCGAGCCGGGGCGCCGCGTCGCGCAGGACCTGCCGCCAGCGGTCCATGTCCCAGCCCTGGAGGCCCTCCGCCATGGCGACGGGAACGAGCCGGGCGCCCGCCTCGCGCATCAGCTGGAGGATGTTGGCGTACGAGGGGGACTCGACGGCGATGCGTTCGCCGCGTCCCGCGAAGAGGTGGCAGATCGCGTCGATGGCGCCCATCGCGCCGGTGGTGACCATGATCTGCTCGGGCATCGTCGGGATCCCGCGCGCGGTGTACCGCTCGGCGAGCATCTCGCGCAGGGCCGGCAGGCCGGCGGGGTAGTCGCCGTGCGTGTGGGCGTACGGCGGGAGCGCTTCGAGGGCGCCCTGGACGGAGCGGGTCAGCCACGGCTCGGGCGCGGGCAGCGCGGCACAGCCCAGGTCGATCATGGAGCCGAGCGCCTCTGGCGGCAGCGGTTCGAGCCCGCGCGCGGGGAGGGGGTTTCCGGCGGGGACGGCGGTCCAGCTGCCCGCTCCTCTGCGGGACTCCAGGAAGCCCTCGGTGCGCAGCGCCTCGTAGGCGGCCGCCACGGTGGTGCGGCTGACGGCGAGCGCCACCGCCAGTTCGCGTTCGGCGGGCAGACGCGCGGCGACGGGCACGCGGCCTTCGAGGACGAGCAGCCGGATGCCGTCGGCGAGGGCACGGTAGGCGGGCGGGCGGCGGGCGCCCGTGCCACTGGGGCGCGTCTGCTGGGACGCGAGGAGCCGGGCGAGCTGGGTCGAACCCATCGCCGAAGTCCACTGAGCCATGATTCCCAGTCCACCTTCCCCGAATTGGCCATGGTTGCGCTCTGCTTCCAAGCCACAGAGTGACATGCGTCGGGCCACTATCACCAGCGGGGGGCACCACTTGTCCGGGACGAAGCCACATCTCTCACACCGTCTGCTGCGGCTGTACGCGGGTCTGACGCTGTACGGCGTCAGCTCCGCGCTGATGGTGTCCGCGGGGCTCGGTCCCGAGCCGTGGAACGTGCTCAACCAAGGCCTGTCCGAACGGACCGGCCTGTCCATCGGTGTCGTCTCGATCATCGTGGGCGCGGCGGTGCTGCTGCTGTGGATCCCCCTGCGGCAGCGCCCGGGGCTCGGCACCGTCTCGAACGTCTTCGTCTGCGGCCTGTCCATGGATGCCGCCCTGGCGCTGCTGCCGGACGTGGACACCCTCGCCGTCCGCGTCCCCCTGCTGCTGGCCGGCGTCGTCCTCAACGGCGCGGCGACCGGCCTGTACATCACGGCCTCGTTCGGCCCGGGGCCGCGCGACGGCCTGATGACGGGCCTGCACCGGCGCACCGGCCGCTCGATCCGCCTGACGCGCACGCTCATCGAGGTGACGGTCGTCGCCACCGGCTTCGCGCTCGGCGGCACGGTCGGCCTCGGCACCGTCCTGTACGCGCTCGCCATCGGCCCGCTCGCCCAGTTCTTCCTGCGCCACTTCGCCCTCCCCACGCCCGGCACGGGCAGGATCGCGGCCTCCGGAGGTCCGTCGGAGCAGGCGATACTGCAGCGGTGACCACGCGCGTACGCCACCCCTACCTCGATCATCCCGGCCCCCTCGCCCTCGCCCACCGCGGGGGCGCCGCGGACGGCCTGGAGAACACCGCCGCGGCGTTCCGGCGCGCCGTCGGCCTCGGCTACCGCTACATCGAGACCGACGTACACGCCACCGCCGACGGCCGCCTCGTCGCCTTCCACGACGCGACGCTCGACCGTGTGACGGACACGGGGGGACGCATCGTCGACCTCCCCTGGAGCGAGGTGCGCCACGCGCGCGTGGCCGGCAGTGAACCGGTGCCCCTCTTCGAAGAGCTCCTGGAGGCCTTCCCCGGGGTCCGCTGGAACGTGGACGTCAAAGCCGAGCCCGCCCTCCTGCCGCTCCTCGACCTGGTCCGCCGCACCGGCTCCTGGGACCGCGTCTGCGTCGGCTCGTTCTCCGAGGCGCGCGTGGCCAGGGCCCAGCGCCTGGCGGGCCCGCGCCTGGCCACCTCGTTCGGCACGCGGGGCGTGGCGGCGCTGCGCCTGCTGTCGTACGGCGTCCCGGCGGCGCTACGCCGCTCCGCGGTCTGCGCGCAGGTGCCCGAGACGCACGCCGGGATCCGGGTGGTCGACCACCGCTTCGTGCGCGCGGCCCACGCGCGCGGGCTGCAGGTTCATGTGTGGACGGTCAACGACGCCGAGCGGATGGCTGCCCTTCTGGACCTCGGCGTGGATGGCATAGTTTCCGATCACATCGAGACGCTGCGCGAGGTGCTGAAGGACCGGGGGACCTGGGTCTGACCGCCCGAGGGCGGCTTCGCACCACGGGGAACAGCGAGGTCACGGGTGGTCACCGACACCGTGCGGACGGCGGCCGCCGAGGCCGCCGAGCGACGGCGCGAGCAGCGGGGCTGGTACTTCTACGACTGGGCGTGCTCGGTCTACTCGACGAGCGTCCTGACCGTCTTCCTGGGGCCCTACCTCACGGAGATCGCCAAGGCGGCCGCCGACCCCGACGGGTACGTGCATCCGCTGGGCATCCCGGTCCGCGCCGGGTCCTTCTTCGCGTACACGGTGTCCGCTTCCGTGCTCGTGTCGGTCTTCGTGATGCCGGTGGCGGGCGCGGCCGCCGACCGTACGGGGCGCAAGAAGCCCCTGCTCGCCGCGGCCGCGTACCTGGGGGCGGCCGCGACCGCGGGCATGTTCTTCCTGGCCGGCGACCGCTATCTCCTCGGCGGTCTCCTGCTGATCGTCGCCAACGCCTCGCTCGCCGTCTCGATGGTGCTCTACAACTCCTACCTGCCGCAGATCGCGCCTCCCGAGGAGCGTGACGCGGTCTCCTCGCGCGGCTGGGCCTTCGGCTACGCCTCGGGCGCCCTGGTCCTCGTGCTGAACCTGGTGCTGTTCCTCGCCCACGACACCTTCGGTGTCTCCGAGTCGACCGCGGTGCGCATCTGCCTGGCGTCGGCGGGCGTGTGGTGGGGGGCCTTCACCCTCGTACCCCTGAAGCGGCTGCGCGACCGGCGTACGGCGCCGTCCGGGGCGGCCGCGCGGGGCGGTCTGCGGCAGCTGGCGTCGACGGTGCGGGACATGCGGCGCCACCCGCACACGCTCGCCTTCCTGCTGGCGTACCTCGTCTACAACGACGGGGTGCAGACGGTGATCTCGCAGGCGTCCGTCTACGGCTCCGAGGAGCTGGGGCTCGGCCAGTCCACGCTGATCGTCGCGGTCCTGCTGGTGCAGCTGCTCGCGGTGGCGGGCGCCCTCGCCATGGGCAGGCTGGCCCGCACGTACGGCGCCAAGCGCACCATCCTCGGCTCCCTCGTCGCCTGGACGGTGACGATCGGGGCGGGCTACTTCCTGCCGGCCGGGGCGCCCTCGTGGTTCTTCGTCCTGGCGGCGGGGATCGGCCTGGTCCTCGGCGGCACCCAGGCCCTGTCGCGTTCGCTCTTCTCGCATCTGGTGCCGCGCGGCAAGGAGGCCGAGTACTTCTCCGCGTACGAGATCAGCGACCGCGGGATGGCCTGGCTGGGGCCGCTGATCTTCGGCCTCACCTACCAGCTCACGGGGAGCTACCGGGACGCGATCGTCTCCCTCGTGATCTTCTTCCTGCTGGGATTCGCACTGCTCGCGAGGGTGCCGGTGAGGCGTGCGGTGCGCGACGCGGGGAACCCCGTACCCGACCGGATTTAGCAACTGAGGGCAAAGGCCGGTAGTGTACGCGTTTGGCCTGCCAGGCGGACCGTTACTGCGAGCTGATGATTCAGAAACGCTGGGTGACATCTGCTGCCAGATGTGACAAACCGGGCACTGGTGGGTACAACAAGGGGCGGCATACGACGGCGACGCATGACCCTGAAACGGGAATCTTTACCGCCGACCGGACGTTGACCGGATGACGACGACAGCGACACCTGTCCTGTGGGCGACAAGCCCGGGAGGCACGATTCATGAGTGAGCGAGCTCTTCGCGGCACGCGTCTTGTGGTGACTAGCTACGAGACCGACCGCGGCATCGACCTGGCTCCGCGCCAGGCCGTGGAGTACGCATGCCAGAACGGACATCGTTTCGAGATGCCGTTCTCGGTCGAGGCGGAGATCCCGCCGGAGTGGGAGTGCAAGGTCTGCGGGGCCCAGGCACTCCTGGTAGACGGCGACGGACCTGAGGAAAAGAAGGGCAAGCCGGCGCGTACGCACTGGGACATGCTCATGGAGCGCCGTACTCGAGAGGAACTCGAAGAGGTCCTGGAGGAGCGCCTTGCGGTCCTTCGGTCCGGCGCCATGAACATCGCGGTGCATCCGCGGGACAGCCGCAAGTCCGCCTGACGACGGACCCGGCTACACAACCGCACAGCACAAGTACGAGGGCCGGGGCCACTGCTCAGCAGTGGCCCCGGCCCTCGTGCGTGTCGCCGCGTGCTGCTGCGTGTCCCGGCGGTACGCCGTCAGTGCGGCAGCTGCGGGTCGTCCGGGCGCGGGCCGCGCGCCGGCGGCTCATCCCTGATGACCTCGCCCTGGACGACCTTGCCGTCCGGCCGGTGCATACGGGCCTGCTGGAAGGCGTCCCCGAGGCCGCCGGGCGTCGCCTCGCGCATCTTGCGCTCCAGAGTGCGCTCCGCGTACCGCCCGAGGGCCTTCTGGACCGGCGGCACCAGCAGGATCAGCCCCAGGGCGTCCGAGATCAGCCCCGGCAGGATGATGAGCAGGCCGCCCAGCATCGTCAGGGCCCCGCCGCCGCCCCCGGCCTCCGGCGCGGGCGTCACACCGCTCTGCTGCTGTTGCACCGCCTCGCTGAGCTTGCGGAACGCCCTGCGCCCCGCACGCTTGATCACCGCGGAGCCGAGCACGAGGCCGCCCACCAGGAGCAGGAAGACCACGAGCCCGCTCGTGGCACCCGCCACGACGGTGAGCAGCCAGATCTCAAGGACGAGCCACGCGGCGATGCCGAGCGGCAGGAACCTCAGGGGCCCGGAGCGCCGGGTCTTGGCGGGGCGGATGGGAGGCGGTGCGCCAGTCGTCATGCTCCCAGTGTGCCTGGGCCCGCCTCAGGCCGGGATAAGGGGGATGATCAAGAAGGCGGGGTGCTCAGGGCTGCTTGCGGCCGATGACCCGGCCGACGCGCTCCCCGACACCCCAGGCGGTGACCCGCCACAGCGCCTCGACGACGATGTTCTGGCTCATCTTGCTGTCCCCGAGCTCCCGCTCGACGAACGTGATGGGCACCTCGACGACGTGGTAGCCCGCCTTGATCGCGCGGCGCGCGAGGTCGACCTGGAAGCAGTAGCCCTGCGACTCGACCTCGCCGAGGCCGAGGCCTTCGAGGGTCTCGCGGCGGAAGGCGCGGTAGCCGCCCGTCACGTCGCGGATGGGTACGTCCAGCAGGAGGCGCGAGTAGGTGCTGCCGCCCCGGGAGATGAACTCGCGGTGCTTGGGCCAGTTGACGACCCGGCCGCCCGGCACCCAGCGCGAGCCGAGCACGAGGTCGGCGCCCTTGAGCGCGGTCAGCAGTCGGGGCAGCTCCTCGGGCTGGTGGGACCCGTCGGCGTCCATCTCGATGAGCACGCCGTAGTCGTTGTCGAGTCCCCAGCGGAAGCCCGCGAGGTAGGCGGCGCCGAGCCCCTCCTTGCCCTTGCGGTGCAGCACGTGGACCTGCTCGTCCTCGGCCGCGAGTTCGTCGGCGATCTTGCCGGTGCCGTCAGGGCTGTTGTCGTCGGCGACCAGGACGTGCGCGTCCGGGACGGCGGCCCGTACCCGGCCGACGATGGACCGGATGTTCTCCGCCTCGTCATAGGTCGGAATGATCACCAAGGCCGTGCCGAGCGAGTCGTACTGCCTCCCCTGGTCCCCTGATTCGGAGACCCGACCGCCGTCGTTCACTACTGCCCCTTCGTTCGTACGCAGAGGACCACCATAGTGGCCGCGGCCTGGGCCGCAGCGGCGGCACGGAGGTCGGGGCGACCAGCACTGCGGATCGGGGCCCGGCACCCTTCGGGCCGGCCTGGGACCCGCTGGCTGCGGATCGACCGAAAGCCGTTGTCTACTGAGCGTCCGGGCCCCACCCGGGTCACACCTGCCGACCGGCCGCTGCGTTCCCTCGCCTCCGCGTCGCGGGCGCTGGACCTGGCTCCCAGCGGTGGTGCGCCGGTGCGGCACACCACCCGTGACCCAGCGGCGTTCGACGACTGCGTGGAGGATCGCCGGTCGGACGTCCTGCGGTGGACCCGGCCGAACCTACCGGCCCACGGCGGCTCTCTGTCAATACCCCCGTGAACTGCGGTGATGATGAAGACCGCCAGGTCAGGGCCGAGGATTCCCAGGTCGTGTGGAGCCCTGGCGGGCCGCGACCGGGGGCGCGCACCGCCGTGACATCACTCGTCCGGCCCCACGTACACCGGCTGTCCGGCCACCACGGTGCGCAGACAGACGGGCAGCTGAGCGCCCGGCGTCAGGTCGGGCAGGCCGGGCGTGCCCGAGCGCGGGTCGGTCGACCAGCGGGCCACGCGGTCGTCGGGGGCCTGCACCACCAGATCGGAGGTGCGCCACACGGCGTAGTCCGCGGGCGCGCCGGGCACCAGGACGCCCGCGTCGTCGCGGCCGACGGCACGCCAGCCGCCCCGGGTGTGGGCGGTGAACGCGGCGCGCACGGAGACGCGGTGCTCGGGCGTGCGGTGGAAGGCGGCGGCGCGGACCGTGCCCCAGGGGTCGAGCGGCGTGACGGGGCTGTCGGAGCCGAAGGCGAGGGGCACGCCGGTGCGCAGGAGGGCCGCGTACGGGTTGAGGGTGCGGGCCCGTTCCGCGCCGAGGCGCTGGGCGTACATGCCGTCCTCGCCGCCCCACAGGGCGTCGAAGGCGGGCTGCACGGACGCGGTGAGCCCGAACTCGGCGAACCCCGCGATCGTCTCGGGCGTGAGCATCTCCGCGTGCTCCACGCGGTGCCTGGCGGCGCGCACGCGGGCCAGGCCGACCTTCTCGGCGGCCAGCCGCAGTCCGTCGACCACAGAGGCCACCGCGGCGTCCCCGATGGCGTGGAAGCCCGCCTGGAGGCCCGCGTCGGTGCACGCCACGACGTGGGCGGCGACGGCGGTGGCGTCCAGGTGGGCCGTGCCGGTGTGGGGGGCGTCGGTGTACGGCTCGTGCAGGCAGGCGGTGTGCGAGCCGAGGGCGCCGTCCACGAAGAGGTCACCGGCGGCGCCGACCGCGCCCAACTCGCGGGCGCGGGCCACGCCTTCGTCGCCCTGTTCGGCCCAGTAGCCGACGACGCGCGGTCCCCGCTCGTCGGCGGCGAGCCGCAGCAGCCCGGTGAAGTCGTCCTCGTCGGAGATCTCGGGCCCCCCGCACTCGTGCACGGAGCCGATGCCGAGCGAGGCGGCGCGCCGCAGGGCCGCGCGCTGGGCCTCGGTGCGCTGCCGGGGCGTGATCGCCGCCAGGGCGGCGGCGCGCACCCCGTGGTGGGCGTCGCCGGTGAGCGGAGCGTCCGGGTGGAAGCCCACGCGCTCGGTGATGCCGGGCACCAGGTCGAGCAGCGCGGTGCTGGCCACGGCCGAGTGGACGTCGATGCGGGAGAGGTAGAGCGGCCGGCCGCCGGTGGCTTCGTCGAGCTGCACGCGCGTGGGGGGCCGGCCACCGGGCCAGCGGGCGGCGTCCCAGCCGTGGCCGAGCAGGACGGTGTCGTGCGGACGTGCGGCGGTGTGTTCGCGTACGAGAACGAGCGCGTCGTCCAGCGACCGGGCCCCGGACAGGTCCAGGCCCGTCAGGGCGAGGCCGGTGGCCGTGGTGTGCACGTGGGCGTCCGTGAACGCGGGGGTGACCAGGGCGCCTTCGAGATCCACGACCTCGTCGACACCGTCGGCGAAGGCGTCCGCGGCGCCCTCGGAGCCGACCCAGGCGACATGGCCGCGTTCGACGACCATCGCGGTGGCGAACGGATCGGCGGGGCTGTGGACGTCGCCGCCGCGCAGCAGCACGGTGCGGTGGTTCTGGGGGGCCTCGGGGTCCTGGGGGTCGTTCCCGGGGGCGGTGCTCTGGCTCATGGGTCCAGTCTCGCCCCTGTGGGCGGGGCGCCCGACGCGGGGGCACCGGGTACGGCCGTACATCCGTACGTCCATAGAAAGCGCGTGCGCTCAGAGCTGTGGCGGGCGGGCCTCATAGGGCGTGGAGAGCACGACGGTCGTACGCGTGGAGACACCGGCGAGCGCCCGCAGACGGCTCAGCAGGTGCTCCAGTTCCAGTGGTGTGGCGACGCGCACCTTGAGGATGTAGTTCTCGTCGCCCGCGACGCTGTGGCACGCCTCGATCTCCGGGACGCCGGCGAGGCGTTCGGCGATGTCGTCGGGTGCGCTGGGGTCGAAGGGCTTCACCGAGATGAACGCCGTGAGCGGGAGCCCCACGGCCTCGGCGTCGACGACCGCGGCATAGCCGCGGATGACTCCTCGCTGCTCAAGGCGGCGCACCCGCTGATGCACGGCCGACGTGGACAGGCCCGTGGCCTTGCCCAGGTCGGTGTAGCTCATCCGCCCGTCCTTGACGAGCAGCTGCACGATCTGTCGGTCCAGCTCCTCCATGCGCCGAACCTACAGGGCTCTTGATCCCCCCGGATACCCGAGCGCCCGAAGGGGCCGTGCGGCGGGGCAACTCCCCTGGGCATGTGACGAACGCCACACCCCCTTGCCCGTGTCCGATGGGATGCCACGATTACCTCTACGACGGGACGGGAAGTGCTTGCTGTGGTCGAGGCCGCAGCGCCTTGTCGGCCCACCCAAGGGGGAGAGTCCCATGCAGAATTTGAAGCGCCCCGGCAGGTCCACTCGCGCCAAGCAGCAGCAGGTCGCCGAGCCCGAGCCGGAGGGCGTCGAACCGGCTGACGCCCTTCTCGACGCGTACGACACCTTTGAGATGTACCGCGTGAACTGCCCCGACTGCGGGCAGCCGATCGCGCTCCTGGCCGACGAGGACGTCCTGCCCGAGCACGCGCTGTGCCCCAATCCGTGGAACCCGTTCGGGCTCACGGTGTGTGGCGGTACCGGCCGCGCCGCCACGGACGCCACACCCACCGACGAGTCGATGGAGGCTCAGGAGCAGGACACCGCCCTGCTGTTGACGCTCCCTCAGGGGCTCGACTGGCGGACGAAGCCGTTCTCGCACGTGGGCGGCGCGGGCTCGCGCCCCATCCGCGTGCCCGGACAGCAGCGGCCCGCCGCCTGATTCACCAGTAGCTGCCCTGCACCATGGCCGCGAGGCTGCCGTGGTGCAGGATCAGCGTGTCCGCGTCCTCGGGCGCCGCGGGCGCCGCGGCCTCGCCGAAGTGGACCTGGCGGTAGGCGACGCGCAGCATGACGATCGCGTGCCGCAGCGCCGCGTACAGCGTGTAGAAGTCCATGGCCCGCGGGGTGTGGCCGGTGAGCCTCGCGTACGTCTCCTGGACGCGGTCGCGGCGCAGGAAGTCCGGCAGCCCCCGCTGGCCGAAACTCACCGTCAGATCCTGGAAGAAGCGGTGCAGATAGACCGTCCAGCCGAGGTCGACCTCGCGCGGGGCGAGGGCCGCCATCTCCCAGTCGAGGACGGCGGCGGGCTCGAAACCGTCGTAGACGATGTTGCCGATGCGTGCGTCGCCCCAGTTGAGCACGGGGGCGCCCTCGGTGTGCGGCCACAGCTCTTCGAGGCGGTCGAAGGCGCTCTCGATCAGGGGTGAGCGGGGCAGTCCGCGCACCACCCATGCGTAGTAGTCGCGCTGGGCCCGGACATGGCGGCGCAGCGGGCCGCCCTCGCCGGGCAGGGCGAGGAACCGCGCCTCGCCGACCGGGACCTGGTCGTGCAGCCGGGCCACGATCCGGACCGATGCCTCCTCCAGGTGCGCGCGTTCGCCGTCCGTCGCGGCGTGCAGCCAGTTTCCCTCGTACGTATAAGGCATGACGTCCGGCGGGACGCGGCCCTCGACCCGTTCCATGACGAAGAAGGGCGCGCCGAGCGGCCCGGGGTCCTCTTCCAGCCACAGCACGCGCGGCACCGGCAGGTCCGTGCGGTCGGCGACGAGCCGCATCGTGCGGTACTGGCGGGGCATGTCGTAGACGGGGAAGACCGTGTACGCCGCCGGGTCGGCCGCCAGCCGCAACGCGCAGTCGCGCAGGGGCGGTTCGGGGTGCTCGACGGTGAAGAGCAGGGTCTCGCTGGACATGCCGTTGGACGCGGGGACGCTCACGTCGACCGCCTTGGCGCCGGGCAGGCGGGTGTCGAGCCAGGCGGTGAGGCGACGGGTGAGTTCTTCCGGGTCGCGTGTGGTGGTGCGGGGGCGGGGTGCCGATGCCATGTCCCTACTCCTTCCTCCTGCCCGTGTCCTCAGGGCGCCACGGAGCCGAATCCGGTGAAGCCGCTCGGGTCGTGGCGGCCGAAGCTGCCGTGCTCGAAGATGCCGTATCCCGTGTGCCCGCCCAGGGTGAAGCGCGCGGCGTGGTCGATGACGCCGTACGCGGCCAGGGCGTGGGCCGAGGGATCCGAGAGGTCGTAGGTGCGCCGGTCGGTCCAGTCGCGGCCGCGCCAGGTGCCGTGCTGCCAGTCGTCGGCGGGCGGATAGCCGGCGCCCACGGCCAGCGGCAGCGAGGCGAGGGTCTCCACACCCAGCTCCAAGGGCTTGCGGTCGTCGGGGTCGGTGAGGTGGATGACGGCGCGTTCGGGGTGGCGGGTGCCGGAGCGGTAGGTGATGTCGGCCCGGGGCCAGCCGAGTTGGCGGTCGCGCAGGCCGGGGCGGACGAGGGTGGCGTCGTTGAGCGTGCGGTAGCCGTCCGCGTCCTCCTGGGCGATGACCATCAGGAAGCGGTCGTCGAAGCGCACCGGGCACCAGATCCAGTGGAAGCCCTCGGTGGCGAACTCCTCCTCCAGGCGCCCGCGCTCCTCGCCGGGGATGGGCCGCACCCCCCAGCTGCGGTCGCGGGTCGCGCTCCACTCCCCCGCCGTCACGGGTGTCTCCGCGCCGCCCGCGCGGATCACTCCGGAGGGGCGGCCCGCCTGGACGAAGCGGCGCCCTTCGAGGGTGAGCCGGGCGCCGCGCCGCTGGATGTGGTGCGGCTCCCACAGGGCCGGGAAGTCGGCGGTCCAGGTGAGGTCGTACGACAGGGCCGCCGGGTCGTCCGGATCGGCGGCGCACCGCAGACGCAGGCGGCGCAGCGGTTCGTCGACGGTGATGCGCAGCGGCCCGACGGAGAGGTTCGTCCGGTCGTCACCGAGGGCGTCGCTGGCGCGTACGGCGTGGAGCGTGTCGCCGGTACGGAGGGTGGCGTACGCGTCGATGACACCGGTGTTCGGATAGACGCCGAGGCCGAGGATGAGCAGGGCGTGGCCCGTGTGGTCGAAGAGGTGGAAGATGCACCGGTCGTAGGCGTTGCGGTCGCCCGTCGCGACGTGCTTCATCGACAGGGGGACCTGGTGCACGGGGTACTCGTCGAGCGGTACCGGACGATCATCTTCCACGGCAGACCTCCCTGGGCGCACGGCAGTTCAGGGTGGCGGGAGGCGGTGGGCCCTCCGGCGCGGGGATGACGGTACGTCAGATCGCGGGACGGAGCCATACGCGGTGTCGGCCGGGTTCCCGGGCGCCCGCGCGGCCACGCCCCGGGGCCATCCGCGCTGCCGTGCTCCGGGGCCGTCCGCGTGGCCGTGCTCCGGGCCCATCCGCGCGGCCGTGCTCCGGCGCACGCCGCCCGACACGCGGACGCCGTGGACTGACGCCCTAATCCGCGGGGCGGTGACTTCGGCGCCGCGGTGGGCGTTGGCCCGGCATGACCCCCACGGACATGGGCCCCACGCACGTCGCCACCGGCCATCGGCGGCGCACCCTGATGACGGTGCCCGCCTCCGCGGAATCGGTTCCCCAGCGGTCTCAGCAGACCGACCCGCGCCAACAGCCGTATCAGCAGCCATATCAGCAGCCGCGCCAGCATCCGTATCAGCAGCCACGCCAGCACCCCATGCACCAGCCCGCGGTGCACCAACCCCCAGTGCCCCAGCCGCCCCAGCACCAGCCAGCTCCACCGCAGGTGTACCAGCAGCCGCGCCGGCCCCAAACGCACCTGCCGCCCCACCCGCAGCCGTCACACCCCCAGCGGCCCCAGCCCCACGACCCCCCGATCTACCGCGCCCTGCTCCGCCACTGGGCCGACCGCGGCCGGACGCTGCCCGGGCGGCACGACCCGGAGTGGGTCCGGCTCGTGTCGCCGACCGTGTCCCGCGGCCAGTTCAGCGCGTTTCGGGACCCGCGAGGTGACGGGCGATGACCATGCGCTGGATCTGATTGGTGCCCTCGACGATCTGCAGCACCTTCGCCTCGCGCATGAAGCGCTCCACGGGGAAGTCGGCGGTGTAGCCATAGCCCCCGAGGACCTGCACGGCGTCCGTCGTCACCTTCATCGCGGCGTCCGTGCACAGCAGCTTGGCCATGGCCGCCTGCTTGGCGAACGGCCTGCCCGCGTCGCGCAGCCTGGCCGCCGACAGATAGAGGGCACGGCCCGCCTCGATCTGCGTCGCCATGTCCGCGAGCATGAAGCGCAGACCCTGGAAGTCCGCGATCGGCCGGCCGAACTGCCGCCGCTCGGTGGCGTACGCGAGCGCCTCGTCCAGCGCCGCCTGGGCCACGCCGATGGCGCAGGCGGCGATGCCGAGGCGCCCCGAGTCGAGCGCGGAGAGCGCGATGGCGAAGCCCTGGCCCTCGTCCCCGAGGCGGCGGGAGTCCGGGACGCGGACACCGTCGAAGTGGACCTGGGCGGTGGGCGAGCCCTTCATGCCCATCTTCTTCTCGGGCGGCGCGGCGCTCAGCCCCTCGGCGTCCCCCGGCACCAGGAAGGCCGTGACGCCTCGGGCGCCTTCACCGCCGGTGCGGGCGAGCACGGTGTAGAAGTCGGCGATTCCGCCGTGGGTGATCCAGGCCTTGGTGCCGTCGATGACCCAGCCGTCGCCGTCTCGCACGGCCTTCGTGCGCAGCGAAGCGGCGTCCGACCCCGACGCGGGCTCGGAGAGGCAGTAGGCGCCGAGGAGGCCGCCGCCGAGCATGGCCGGCAGGTGCTCGGTCTGCTGCTCCTTGGTGCCGTACCCGGCGAGCGCGTGGCAGGACAGGGAGTGGACGCTGACGCCGAGGCCGACGGTCAGGCGCGCGGCGGCCAGCTCCTCAAGGACCTGGAGGTACACCTCGTAGGGCTGATCGCCGCCGCCGAATTCGGAGTCGTACGCGAGTCCGAGCAGGCCGGACTCGGAGAGCAGGGTGAAGATCTCGCGCGGGAAGCGGCCGGCTTCCTCTTCCTCGGCCGCCCGCGGGGCGATCTCGCGCCGGACGAGGTCCCGGACGAGCGAGAGCAGATCCCTGGCCTCATCCGTGGGCAGCTGACGGTCCACCGGCTGCGGGGCGTGGTCGGGCATGACACTCTCCTCCCTGTGGGGCTACGGCGGACGCCCGCGCAGGGTGAGGCGGCGACGCCGGAAACAGTGCCGAGCCAGGGTCTCTTTCCGGGTCACGGAAGCGGCTGACCAGCGGCTGCGGCGCGTTGAGTATGCCCGATCGGCGGCACCCCGTCACTAGTTAACGACCGCTTACTCGAAAGATGTCTCCGGATCGACACGCGCCGCCGAGTTGGTGCGAACCATTGGTCCGGGCCGCTTCTATGGGCGCGACGGCGCCGGGTACGACGGCTCGAAGTCCTCGATGACGCGCAGCGTGTCCCCGAGCGTGCGCACGAGCAGTGCGCGGACCGTGTCGCGCGGCAGGCCCCGGTGGGCGATCCAGTCGAGCGTGATGCCCTCGACGCTGCACAGCCAGCCGAGCAGCGCGGTGCGCGCCAGGCACGGGATGTCCTTGCGGCCGTACGTCCCTTCGGCGATCGTCCCGATCATCGCCTCCCGCACGCCGTCCCGTATCGCGAGCACCTCGGCGTCGAAGCCGACGCCGCCGCTGACGATCGCGCGGTAGGCCGCCTGGTGGTGCTCGGCGTAGCGCAGATAGCCGTCGATGGTGCGCTGGACGCGCTCCACGGGCGGGAGGTCGTCGTGGCGGCCGGCGCGCGCGACGAGGTCGGCGACGGAGTCCTCGATGATCGCGAGGTAGTAGCCGCGCTTGGACGTGAAGTAGTAGTAGATCAGCCCTTTGGCGACGCCCGCCTGCTTCGCGATGTCGTCCATCGACAGCGCGTCGTAGGACGTGTCGGCGAACAGCTTCCGGCCGGTGGCGATGAGTTCGGCGCGCCTCGCCACGGAGCGGTCGGTGCCGCGCTGTTGACTCTTATTCAATTTCGGCCCTAGTCTCCAACTGCCTCGGGATCCGCAGTATGGCAGAACCGCGCCACCCGCCGGCCGGCTCCCGAAGGCGCTTCACGCACTCCCCTTACGCACGCTTGACGACGCGGAACGACGTACGGGAGGAAGACAGTGAGCGCAGCACGCGACGCGTTACACGAGGGCAGAACCTCCTGGAAGAAGACGGCCGTGGTGGCCCTGCCGGCCGTCCTGGCCGTCGGCGTGATGGCCTCCGTGATGGCCGAGGGCGCGCTCGCCGCGTCCTTCGCCGTATCGGGCACCAGCTTCCAGGTCTCGTCGGGCAAGCTGACCAGCGACGGCTTGTCCTCGTACGTCCAGACGGACCGGGACATCGACGGCAAGGGGCACCCGGTGGCGCTCCTCGGGATCGGTGACGCCACCCTCTCCGACATCTGCCAGGCCGCCGAGGTCAAGACGCCCGTCGGCACCGTCGTCTTCAAGCTGACGGCGGGCGGCGACGCGGGCGAGGTCACCGCCAGCAACCTCATCATCGACGGCGAGGACCTGGTCGGCGACGCCCGCTTCGGCACCGCGCAGATCGGCCGGGACGCCTCGACGCTGGACGAGGTGCCCGGGGTCAAGGGCGAGCGGGGCAAGTTCGGGCTCCAGGCCGGGGACATCACGGTCTCCGGGGTGAAGTCGCACGCCTGGTCGGCGACCGGCGGGAACTTCCGGCTCAAGGGCATGCGGGTCGACGTCAGCCTCGGCGGCAAGAAGTGCTTCTGACCGGCGGCGGCAGAGGCGGCGTCAGACCCTTCCGCAAGGACGGCGGCGGCCCGCTCGACCGTCGGCTGCCCTGGCCCGAGCAGCGGCGGACCGTCCGCAGGTGGCGGCGGACGCGGCCCTTCTGGGGCGGGCTGCTGCTGATCCTCGGCGGCGCCGAGCTGCTGCTCGTGCCGCTCTCACCGCTGACGGTCCTGGTGAGCCTCGGGCTCGGCGGGATCGCGGCGCTCGGCATCGGGATCGCGCTGGTGGTGGCCGGGCTGTTCCTGTGGTTCCTGCCGCACACGCACCACTACGTGAGCCTCAACGCCCTGATCCTCTCGGTGCTGTCATTCGCGGCCACGAACCTCGGCGGGTTCCTCGTCGGGATGCTGCTCGGCATCGCGGGCAGCGCCATGGGCTTCGGCTGGACGCCGGTGCCCGAGGACGCCGAGGAGGACCCGGCGCGGCCGAAGGTACGGGACGGGCAGGGCACGCGGACGCTCGCCGTGCTGCTGCCCGTGGTGATCGTCGCGGGGATCGCGAACGGGAGCCCGGCGAAGGCCGTCCCGCGCGCCGCCCCGGCCCCCTCGCAGTCGATCGTGGCGCCGAGGACCCCGCCGACCGTCACCACCACACTCTTCGCGCCGCAGGGCTTCACGCTGGCCGGTGTCACCGAGATCCGGACCGCGGACGGCCCGCTGAAGGTCATGGTGCTGCGGATGAGGGCCGCCTCGCTCACCGACTACGAGCTGAGGACACGCGACGGGAGCGAGGAACTCGCCCTGGGCGCGGACACGTTGGACCTGAGCGGCTCGGTCACGCTCTATCTGACCAAGTTCAAGGGGTGCCTCGAAGGTCTCCTCTGCCTGACCTTCACCCCCGACAAGCTGCCGGTGCCGCCCATCATTCCGCCGTTCGTCTTCATGACGGACGTCAGCGCCGAACAGGCGCTGGTCACCTCGGACTCGATCGTGGCGGGCGGTCTCGCCCTCAGGGCCTCGGCATGAGGGGCGCGGCGTGAGGGGCGCGACATGATCCAGATTCAGGCCGCCCTCTTCTGGGCGTACGCGATCGGCGCGACGTTCGCGCTCTCCGCGGGACGCCAGTTGCAGGTGTGGGAGCGGATCAACGCGGGCGAGGGGCCACGCACGCGCAGCCGGGCCGCCAATCCGTATCTGGCGCTGACCGCGCTGTTCGCCGCCGTCCTGATGGTGCCGACGGGGCTCTTCCTGCTGTGGCAGAACCCCGCGTGGGCGACCATGCACGTCGCGGAGGGCCACGAGGGCGTGTGGGCGGGGTTCGTGCTCTTCTATGCGGGCGGGATCCCGGTCGCCGCGATCCTCGGTTTCCTCGTGGCGCAGGCGCTGGTCCTCGTGGGGGCGGGCTACTGGGCGTACCTGAACTGCGTGGGAGGGTACTTCCTGCTGTTCGGGACGCTCGTCCACGGCTGGGACGGCCGGGGGTACGAGCGTCTCCTCTCACCCGGCGCGAAGGACTTCGCGGACTGGCGAAGGGACAGTGTCGTCAATCACGTACTGGACTTCCTGACGTCCGGGACGTTCCTCGCGCTGCTGCTCTTCGGGGCCGCGGTGATCGGCACCATGCTGATGACCGAGATCGGCTGGCTCATGGAGGGCTGGTCGCTGCCGGGTGCCGACGAGGACCGCAAGGTGCCGAGGATCCTCGGCATCGCGATCGCGGCCGCCGGCGTCTACGGCCTGCCGTTCGTGGGCGCGCTCTTCGCGAGCGTGCTGGTGCGCCTGGTCGGCGGGTGGCTCGGCCTGCCGCTGTTCGCGGTGGTGGCGGGGCTCACACTGCTGCACGGGCGGTCGCCGGTGCGGTGGCTGTACGGCCTGGTGGGCGTCCCGCACCGGCACTGGCGGGCCGACGCGGACGACACAGGGGACTACGGGAGCGGGGTCACAGCAGACCGGCCTGCGTGACGAGCATCGCGAGGACGACGACGAGGGTCCAGCCCGCGAGGTGTTCCAGGATGGTGGGCCCGTCTTCCTTGGGGCCGCCGGTGCGGGCGCCCGCGCGGATGGCGGTGGCAGAGGTCGCGGTCATGTCTTCTCGCTGACGTTCGGCTGGCAGTGGGTCTCCCCCACTCGGCCTCTCCACCATGCCAGCCGGACGCGGCCTTGTGGGAGAGAGCTTGGTCACCCACAACTCGGGCGGAGCGCTGTGCGTCTAAGACGGGACACGACGTACGTCCGTGCAGCATCCGACCGAGAGGTTCCCGATGAGCATCAACCGGACGATCCACCGCCGAGCGCGGTTCGCCCTCGTGGCCGCGATCACCGCGGCGGCCGCCCTCACCGCGCCCGTCTCGCAGGCGGCCCCGGCCGCCACCGGGAAGCCGTCACCGGGCGCGCCCGGCCTCGGCGACCCGATGTTCCCGCTGGACGGGAACGGCGGGTACCGCGTCGACCGCTACTACCTGGACTTCGACTGGCAGGCGCCGAAGACGCCGTTCGAGGCGACGACGACCATCAGGGCCACCTCCACGCAGGCACTCTCCCGCTTCAACCTGGACTTCGCGGGCAACACCCTGCACGCCGTGACGGTGAACGGCTCCAAGGCCGGCGCGTCCCGTGAGGGCGACGAGCTGACCGTGACGCCCAAGTCCCCGCTCCGCGAGGGCGTTTCCTTCACGGTCAAGGTCACCTACACCGCCGACCCGGCCCAGACCCGGCACCGCGACGACGCGATCGAGGACTACGGCTGGATACCCACGCCCGACGGCACGGTGGTCTACCCCCAGCCGAACGGCGCCCGGCTGATCTTCCCGGCCAACGACCACCCGAGTCAGCGCGCGCCGATCACTTTCCGCATCACCACGCCGGGCGACCGCACGGCCGTCGCCAACGGCAGGCTGGTCTCGCGCACCCAGGCCCCCGGCGGCCGGGTGCGCTGGACGTACGACTCGGAGCAGCCGCTCTCCACGCAGCTGGTCCAGCTGGCCGTGGGGAAGTTCGAGCTCGTCGACAGCGAGGGGCCGGGCGGGCTGCCGCTGCGTGACGTCGTCCCGGAGGCCCTGGTCGAGCCGACGGCCGAGTACCGAAAGCTCACCCCCGACCACCTGAAGTGGCTGGAGGAGAGGCTCGGCCCCTACCCCTTCAACCGCTACGGCGTCCTGGTCGGCGACACCGACCTCGGCGTGGCCCTGGAGACGCAGACGCTCTCCCTCGTCCCCAAGGCCGACCTGCTCGGCACGGAGGTGGACGCCGAGCGGAACCTGGTGCACGAGCTGACCCACCAGTGGTTCGGCGACAGCGTGGCCCTCAAGAGCTGGTCGGACCTGTGGGTGAGCGAGGGACACGCCCGCTTCTACGAACGCCTGTACTCGGAGGCGAACGGCGGCGACAGCTTCGAGGCCGCGATGAAGACCGCGTACGCGGCGCACGACCAGTGGCGCAAGGACTTCGGCGCCCCCGCCGAGCCGACCGAGCCCAACCTCTTCAAACGCATGCGCTACGACGGCTCCGCGCTCGTCCTGTACGCGCTGCGCGAGCAGGTCGGCGACGCGGCGTTCCAGAAGATCGAGCGCGCCTGGGTGAGCGGCTTCAAGGGGCGCGCGGCGAGCACCCAGGACTTCGTCGACCTGGCGTCGAAGGTCGCAGGCGAGGATCTGGAGGGCTTCCTGCGCCCCTGGCTGTACGGCGCGAAGACCCCGCCGATGCCGGGGCACCCGGTCTGGGTGGTGGATCCGGTGACGTGACCGGCCCCTGCCGGGGTCAGAAGTCGTTGCCCTCCGGCGCCGCTCAGCGGATCCCCACGGCGGCCAGCGCCTCTCGTTGGCGCGCGGAGAGCTTGACGGGGAAGTACAGGTAGCAGACGCCGCCGGTGCCGGAGACGACCTTGCCGGTGGCGTTGTAGCGCTTGGTGCGCAGCCAGATGTTCTCCCACTCGCGCCGCTCGTAGACGCGGCGCACCGCCGGGTTGCTCGGCGACGCCGGGTCGTTGGCGATCACGTCACCGTCGGCCGTGAAGCCGATGACCGTCATCAGGTGGCCCGCCGTGCCGTACCCGGCGCCCGTCAGCTCCTCCCTGAGGAACGACTGGGACGTTATGGCCGGGATGCCCGCGGCGATCAGCGACTCCAGTTCGGTCAGCGAGGCCAGGCGCGTCACGACGCCCTGGAGGTCCCTGTACGTCGCCGCGTACGCCACGTTGAAGGGCCAGTTGCCGCAGCCGTCGTACTGGTAGTCGAAGGTGTACCGGGCCGCGTGGCAGACCTGCGGGTCGTCGTAGGAGGGGTCGACCCAGGCCAGGTCCTCGGGGTCCGGCTCGCGCCCCCAGTACTCGATGACCATCTGCGAGGAGGTGGGGCTGCACCATGCCTCGCCGCCGTTGTCGTACTCCGGGTACTGGCCGATGTGGATCTCCTGCGAGTAGCGCGGGACCGCCAGCTCCTTGGCGAGGCCCGGCTCCGAGGCGGGGACCGTGAAGCGGTCGGGGACCGCCGAGGCCATCGCGCCGAGCCGCCAGACGGTGGGGGTCGCGGTGGCGCCGGGCTTGCGGTACAGCGTCAGGCGCAGCTGGTACGAGACGACGTGCGGCCCCGCGTCCGCGTCGTCCACGGAGAGCGTGTCCGTCCAGACCGTCGACTTGCCGTCACTCTGGTCGTCGACCGAGGTCCGCCGGATGTCGCTCTCCTTGTCGTCGCCCGAGGCCCAGCGGCCCATCACGTACCAGGGGCTGTCCGTCCCGTCCGTGTACGTGCCCCGCAGCTCGACCTGGAGCCAGGTACCGGCGGGGGTGCGCGCGTTCCAGGAGGCGATGAGTTCCGTCGCGGGGGTGGTGGGGCGGTGCGTGGGCGAGGTCCACCGGGCGTACTCCCAGGTGGTGGACTTGCCGGTGTGCGGGTCGGTGTAGTCGGTGCGGCCCGCGGGCTTCGCGATCCGCAGGCCGGGGCGTGATCCGGTGACGGCGGTGGTGCCCTCGGCGGTGCCGGTGCGCCAGTCCGCGCACGAGGTCCAGAAGCGGTTGTCCACGAGGCGGTCGGCGCGGGGCGTGCGGCGCGAGCCCGTCGGGGCGCCCGCGGCCAGGGCGGGGGCGGCGGTCGCCGCGAGGGCGGCCACCGCGGCGGCCGTGGCGAGCACGGTTCTGCGGGACATGTCGTCAGTTCGGTCGCAGCGGTCGGCTCTGTCGAAGCGGTCAGCTCGGTCCATCGGGGGACCCCCAGTCGACGTGGTTTCCGGCGGGATCCGGAAGGGGCGGATCAGGTGCGGGGAGTGGGCCAGGTGCACGGAAGTGGGCCAACTATGGCCGGTCCCGGCCGACTTCTGCCAGCGCTTCGGGCACCGCCGTGCGCACCAATATTGGCCTCTACCACTGGCATGACCAGCGGCGGCGCGCGGAACACCTGCTTCCGCGGTCGTACGCTTGCCGGTGATGACCCCTGACCCGCGCGCCCCGCAGACCCCGCCGTCCTCGCTCCCCCGTCTCGCGGCCGCCCTGCGCCGCCTGCCGCCCTCCTGCGGCCCGGTCCGGCTGATCGCCGTGGACGGGCACGCGGGCTCGGGGAAGTCGACGTTCGCGCGGCGCCTGGCCGATGCGCTCGGCGACGCTCCGGTGCTGCGGCTCGACGACATCGCGAGCCACGACGAGCTGTTCGGCTGGACGGAGCGGCTGCGGCGGCAGGTCATCGGACCGCTCTCCCGCGGCGAGACGGCGCGCCACGCCACGTACGACTGGAACGAGCGCCGCTTCGGCCCCGCCGAGGAGACCGTGGAGCCCGCGCCCGTGGTGATCGTCGAGGGGGTCGGCGCGGGCCGCCGCGCCCTGCGGGCGCACCTCGCGGCCCTGCTGTGGATGGACGTGGCGCGCGAGGAGGCGTGGCGGCGGGGGCGCCACCGGGACGGGGCGGTCCAGCGGGACTTCTGGGACGGGTGGGAGCCGGCGGAGCTCCGGCACTTCGCCGATGACCCGTCCCGGCCCTTCGCCGACCTTTTGGTACGACAGTGTCCAGAGGGGTACGTGGTGCAGCCGGGACCCAGTGGGGCGCCGGTCGGAACCCAAGCCGTCACACACGGTGACGAGTCAACGGCGATCCGCTGAACCCCCGGAAAGCCGTTTCCACTTGACCTGGCGAGTTTTCATGAGTGCCCCAACTCCGCTTGACCGAGGGGCCTTACAGGACTTACGTTCTGAATGTGCGGTCTTTCGAGGCCGCCCGCAGACGCGAAGCCCCCGGTTGTTCCCCCGTGATCGGGGGCTTCGTTCTGTCTTTCGCGCCCGATTTCCGACCGCCATGAGCCGCCATCCGCTCACCCTCGGTCACCATCAGGGCCACTCCTCATGGGCTCTTCCCGGCCGATCTCCCCGTGCGGCACCCTACGGCCGACCGCTCCCCCGCAGGTACGATGCCTATCGGTGCGCCTTTTCGGACGGCTGCTCTGCGCGCCGAATCAACTCCCGTCCGCAGCACGGCGGTTCAGCGAAGTGGCCGGCGGGCACCGGCCCGGTGGTACGCAAACGGGGGCACGGTTTGTGGGGGACGTGATGGACTTCGACGCGGTGGGCTCACCCGCCCCGGCCGACCTCGCCTGGCTGAGGGGCGTCGACGCCTACACGATGGGCGCCTATCCGCAGGCGGAGGAGGAGTTCCGTACGGCGGTCCGGATGGATCCCGGGATGGCCGACGGCTGGCTCGGGCTGCACGCGCTGCGCATCGACACGACGACGGCGCTGCTGCGGATGTTCCAGCACCGGGACCGGTTCGGGGAGCAGCGGGCACGGCACAGGCGCGCCCTCAACTCCTGGTACTGGCTGGGCTGGTGGGTCCAGCCCGTCCTGGAGAGCACGCGCGATCTGCTGCTCGCGCACGCCTCGCACTGGCTGGACGGCCGCCACGTCCCCGAACTCGACCGGGCCCTCGCGGGTCTGCCGCCCGTCGACGCGGACCCGCAGGTGCGCTTCCTGCACGCCTGCCGCTCCTACCTGGTCAAGGACTGGGAGCAGCTGGTGCGGCACACGGACCCGCTGCTCGACGACCCGATGCTGGGTATCGAGGCCGGCCTGTTCGGCGGCATGGCCCGGGTGCGCCTGGAGATGTACGGACAGGCCGAGCCGCTCCTGTCCGCCGCCCTGATGCGGTGCCGCAGCGAGCAGCCCCAGCGCAAGGAGCTGCGCTACTGGCTGGCCCGCGCGCACGAGGGCACCGGACGCTCCGCCGCGGCCCTGCCCCTGTACCGGGCGGTGCACCGGGTCGACTCCTCCTTCATGGACACCTCCGCGCGGCTCGCGGCGATCGCCGAGGGCGACGGCTACGACGAGGCGGCCGACCTGGCCGCCGCGATCAGCCTGGCCGGCGGGGGCCAGGACACGGTGGAGGGGCCCGACGGGATCGACGTACTGTTCGGCGCCGAGGGCCGCGACGTGAAGGTCACCGACCCCGAACCGCCGACGGGCGGCGGCCCGGCCGGGCCCGACGGGCCGCCCGGACAGAACGGGCCGCCCGGACAGAACGGCTCCACGGGGCCCTCCGAGGCCGACACCGTCCGCGAGAAGGCGGTCATCCCGATCAAGCCGGGCCCCTCGCAGCTGCCGCCGGGCCCCACCGACCCCGCGCTCCTGGAGGCGGCGCTCTCCGAACTGGAGGGCATGGTGGGCCTGGAGCCGGTGAAGCGCCAGGTCAAGGCGCTCTCCGCGCAGTTGCACATGGCGCGCCTGCGGGCCGCGCAGGGCCTTCCCGTGCAGCCGCCGAAACGACACTTCGTCTTCTCCGGCCCCTCGGGCACCGGCAAGACCACCGTGGCCCGCATCCTCGGCCGGGTCTTCTACGCGCTCGGGCTGCTCGGCGGCGACCACCTGGTGGAGGCGCAACGCGCCGACCTGGTCGGCGAGTACCTCGGCCAGACCGCCGTGAAGGCCAACGAACTGATCGACTCGGCGATCGGCGGCGTCCTCTTCGTCGACGAGGCGTACTCCCTCTCCAACTCCGGCTACGGCAAGGGCGACGCGTACGGCGACGAGGCCCTCCAGGTCCTCCTCAAGCGCGCCGAGGACAACCGCGACCACCTCGTCGTGATCCTCGCGGGCTACCCCGAGGGCATGGACCGGCTGCTCGCCGCGAACCCCGGACTGTCCTCGCGCTTCACGACGCGCGTCGACTTCCCCTCGTACCGCCCTCTGGAACTGACCGCCATCGGCGAGGTGCTGGCCGCCGACAACGGCGACGTATGGGACGAGGAGGCGCTCGAAGAGCTGCGCTCCATCAGCGGGCACGTCGTGGACCAGGCCTGGATCGACGAGCTGGGCAACGGCCGCTTCCTGCGCACGCTCTACGAGAAGAGCTGCGCCTACCGCGATCTGCGGCTCTCCGGCTACCCGGGCGAGCCGGGCCGCGACGACCTGTCGACGCTGCGGCTCCCGGACCTGATGCAGGCGTACGGAGAGGTGCTCTCGGGGCGGGGGCCGCAGGACACGCCGGGGATCTGAGCCCCGGGCGCGGCCCGCGTCCCACCGGTCATCCCACGAGGGCGCCGTCCAGGGTTTCGCGGGCGCCCTCGGGCTCCTGGGCCCTGCGGGGCACCGCCACCCGGTGCGCCGGGTCGCGGACCTCGCCGACCAGGAGTTCCAGTACGTCCTCCAGGGCGACCAGGCCGAGCACCTTGCCCGAGGCGTCGGCGACCTGCGCCAGGTGCGTCGCGGCGTGGCGCATCACGGTCAGGGCGTCGTCGAGCGGGAGCTCCGCCCGCAGCGTCGTCATCGGGCGCCAGACCTGCTGCGGCACGGCCCGGTCGGTCTCCTCCAGATCCAGTACGTCCTTGACGTGGAGGTAGCCCATGAAGGCGCCGTTCTCCGCCCGGATCGGGAAGCGGGAGTAGCCGGTGCGACCGGTCAGTTCGATGACCTGGCCGGGGGTGACCGCGGCGTCCACCGTCACCAGTGACGCGCGGTCGAGCAGCACGTCCGTCACCGGGCGCGAGCCCAGCTCCAGGGCGTCCTCCAGGCGCTCCTGCTCCTCGGGGCCGAGCAGACCCGCCTGGCCGGAGTCCTCCACGAGGCGGTTGAGCTGCTCGCTGGTGAAGACCGCCTCGACCTCGTCCTTGGGTTCCACCCGGAAGAGCTTGAGGACGACGCGCGCGCACGCACCGAGCGCCACCGTCACCGGCCGGCACAGGCGGGCGAAGGCGACCAGGCCCGGACTGAACCAGAGCGCGGTCTTCTCGGGGGCCGCCATCGCGAGGTTCTTCGGGAGCATCTCGCCGATGACGAGGTGCAGGAAGACGACGACGGCGAGCGCGATCACATAGCCGAGGGGGTGGATCATGCCCTCGGGCAGGTGGACCGCGTGGAAGAGCGGCTCCAGGAGACGCGCGACGGTCGGCTCGGCGACGGCTCCGAGCGTCAGCGAGCAGACGGTGATGCCGAACTGGGCGGCCGCCATCATCTGCGGCAGGTGTTCGAGGCCGTAGAGGACCTGGCGGGCCCGCTTGGAGTCCAGGGGCTCGATCTGACTGCGGCGCACGGAGACGAGCGCGAACTCGGCGCCGACGAAGAAGCCGTTGGCGAGCACCAGCAGGAGGGCGAAGAGGAGTTGCAGCAGACTCATCGGAGTGCCTCCGCGGCTACGGGGGCCGGGGCCTCCGCCGTTCTGACGATTTTGACGATCCTGACGCGCTCGGCGCGATAGTGCCCGACCTGCCGGACCGCGAGCCGCCAGCCCGGCAGTTCCGCCCGGTCGCCGGGGGCCGGGATCCGGCCGAGCAGATCGGCGACGAGGCCCGCGACGGTTTCGTAGGGACCCTCGGGTACGTCGAGTCCGATGCGCCGGAGGGTGTCCACGCGGCAGCTGCCGTCGGCGTCCCACGCGGGCCTGCCGTCCTCGGGCGGCGCCGCGCACAGCTCGGGCACGTCGAGCAGGTCGTGCTCGTCGCGCACCTCGCCGACGAGCTCCTCGACGATGTCCTCCAGGGTGACCACCCCCGCCGTGCCGCCGTACTCGTCGACGACGACGGCGATCGGCTGCTCGCTGCGCAGCCGCCCCAGGAGGGGCTGCACGGGCAGCGTCTCGGGGACGAGCAGCGGGGACTGCGCGATGCGGCTCACCGGGGTGCGCAGCCGGTCGTGCGCGGGCACCGCGAGGGCGTCCTTGAGGTGCACCATGCCGACGATCTCGTCGATCCGCTCGCGGTAGACCGGGAAGCGGGAGAGGCCGGTGGCGCGCGTCAGGTTCACCACGTCCTCGGCGGTCGCCGACGACTGCAGCGCGCTGACCTTCACGCGCGGCGTCATCACGTGCTGCGCGGTCAGCTCGCCGAGGGAGAGCGTGCGTACGAACAGGTCGGCCGTGTCCTGTTCCAGGGCGCCGGCGAGCGCCGAGTGCCGGGCCAGGGAGACCAGTTCGCCGGGGGTGCGGGCCGAGGCCAGCTCCTCGGTGGGCTCGACGCCGAGGGCGCGCACCAGACGGTTGGCCACCGCGTTCAGGAGGGCGATCACGGGCCTCAGCAGCCGCGAGAAGGCGTGCTGCGGGCCCGCGACGAACCGCGCGACCTGCAGCGGCCTGGAGACCGCCCAGTTCTTGGGCACCAGCTCACCGATGACCATCTGCACGGCGGACGCGAGCAGCATGCCGACGACCACGGAGACACCGCCGACGGCGCCTTCGGGGACGCCGATCGCCGTGAACGGGCCCGCGAGCAGGTGCGCTAGGGCCGGTTCGGCGAGCATGCCGACGACGAGCGAGGTGATGGTGATGCCGAGCTGGGTGCCGGAGAGCTGGAAGGACAGCTCCTTGAGGGCACTGACGACCGTACGGGCGCGGCGGTCGCCGTCGGCCGCGGCCTTCTCCGCGTCGGGCCGCTCCACGGTGACGAGGCCGAACTCGGCCGCCACGAAGAAGCCGTTGGCGAGAATCAGCAGGAATGCCGCCCCGAGGAGCAGGAGGGGGACTGTCATGCCGCCGCCTCCCAGGTCGTACGGGTCCCGGTATGTCGGGAGGGGGCGGCGCAGGTACTACAGGACGATCCGTCCATCGCCGGAGGGAGTCACTCCTCGGATAGCAGGAGCCCCTGTGGGCCGGGCGGGCCCGTCAGGGGCGGGGCGGCACACCTTGCGTACCCCGCCCCCAGATTAATCAAGACCCGACGCGGAACGTCAGTCCCCCAGCGCCGAACGGGCGTCCACGAGTGCACCCAGGGCCCGGGAGTCGGCGATGGCCTGCTGCCTGGCGATGCCGGGCTGGATGCCAAGGGCGGGCAGGCTGGTGCCGTCGCTGAGGTTCAGGAACACCCAGGGGTCGCCGGGGCGGAGGGTGACCTGGACGATCTCGGCCCAGGCCAGACGGCGGCCGGTCACGATGTTGACGACGGTCACGCCGGACTCGTCGGCGACGACCTTGGGCCTGCTGAGCAGCGCGAGCACACCGAAGAGCAGCGCGCCGGTGAAGACGAAGCTGGTCCGCTCCCCCGGGCTGAGCTTGGGCAGCACCAGGGCGATCACCGTGAGGACGACGAACAGCACGGCCCCCGCGGTGAGCAGGACGGCCCGGGTCCGCTGCGGCCGGAAGGTGACGGGAAGCTCGGGAAGGTCAGACATGAGGTGCGTGCTCCGGCCTGTTCAGAGACGGCAGGCGTGGATGGCGGTGGTCAGGATGGCCCGCGCCCCGAGGGCGTACAGGTCGTCCATGACGCGCTGCGACTCCTTGGCGGGAACCATGGAGCGCACGGCCACCCAGCCTTCGTTGTGCAGCGGGGAGATGGTCGGCGATTCGAGGCCCGGGGTGAGGGCTACGGCCTGCTCCAGGTGCTCGGCGCGGCAGTCGTAGTCCATCATCACGTACGACCGGGCGACCAGGACGCCCTGGAGGCGGCGCAGGAACTGCTGCACCTTCGTGTCGTCGCCGTCGGCGCCGGCGCGCCGGATGACGACCGCCTCGGACTTCATGATCGGCTCGCCGAAGACCTCGAGGCCCGCGTTGCGCAGGGAGGTGCCGGTCTCCACGACGTCCGCGATGACCTGGGCGACGCCCAGCTCGATGGCGGTCTCTACCGCGCCGTCGAGGTGGACGACGGAGGCGTCGACGCCGTGGTCCGCGAGGTGCTTGGCGACGATGCCCTCGTAGGAGGTGGCGACCGTCTTGCCCGCGAGGTCCTCGATGGTGCTGGCCGTGCCCGGCTTCGCGGCGAAGCGGAAGGTGGAGCGGGCGAAGCCGAGCGGCAGGATCACCTCGGCGTTGGCACCGGAGTCGACCAGCAGGTCCTGGCCGGTGATGCCGATGTCGAGCTTGCCGCCCGAGACGTAGATCGCGATGTCCTTGGGGCGCAGGTAGAAGAACTCGACCTCGTTCTCGGGGTCGACGAGGACGAGTTCCTTGGACTCCTTGCGCTGCTGGTATCCGGCCTCATGGAGCATCGCCGACGCAGGTCCGGACAGTGAACCCTTGTTGGGCACGGCGATGCGCAGCATGAGGTCGGATTCCTTTGCTTGGTAGGTGGGTCGAGCCGGCTCGGGTGGCGTACGGCTCAGAGGTGGGCGTACACGTCGTCGAGGGAGATGCCGCGGGCGACCATCATCACCTGGACGTGGTAGAGCAGCTGCGAGATCTCCTCGGCGGCGGCTTCCTTGCCCTCGTGCTCGGCGGCCATCCAGACTTCGGCGGCCTCCTCGACGACCTTCTTGCCGATGGCATGGACGCCCTTGTCCACCAGCTCGGCGGTGCGGGAGGTCGCGGGGTCGCCGGTGGCGGCCTTGTGCTGGAGCTCGGCGAAGAGCTCCTCGAAAGTCTTCTTGGACATGATGTCGTTCACTCTACGCGCCCGCGCCGCGCCGCTCAGCGCCAGGGCTCGGAGACGGTGCGGAGCGTGGTCGCGGTCGCCACGGCCGCGGTGACCGCTTCGTGCCCCTTGTCCTCGCTGGACCCCTCGATGCCCGCGCGGTCGAGGGCCTGCTCCTCGGTGTCACAGGTCAGCACGCCGAAGCCGACCGGGACGCCGGTGTCCACGGAGACCTGGGTGAGGCCCTGCGTCACGCCCTGGCACACGTACTCGAAGTGCGGGGTGCCGCCGCGGATGACGACGCCGAGCGCCACGATCGCGTCGTAGCCGCGCTCGGCGAGGACCTTCGCGACGACCGGCAGCTCGAAGCTGCCCGGCACGCGCAGGACCGTCGGCTCGCTGATGCCCAGCTCGCCCAGGGCGCGCAGGGCGCCGTCGACGAGGCCGTCCATGACCTTCTCGTGCCACTGCGCGGCGATCACCGCGACCCGCAGGTCGCCGCAGTTCTTCACGCTCAGCTCGGGTGCGCCCTTGCCACTCACGCGCTTCTCCTCTGGTCCGGTTGCTGGTTGCTTACTGGTTGCCGCAGGCGGAGACGCCGGGGGCGTCGAGCCAGGGCAGGTCGTGGCCCATCCGGTCCCGCTTGGTGCGCAGGTAGCGGAGGTTGTGCTCGCCGGCCTGGACGGGCATGGGCTCGCGTCCGGTGACCTTCAGGCCGTGCCGCAGTACGGCGTCGACCTTGTCGGGGTTGTTGGTCATCAGGCGTACGCCCCGCACGCCGAGGTCGTCCAGGATGCGCGCGCCCGCGCCGTAGTCCCGGGCGTCGGCGGGCAGGCCGAGCTCCAGGTTGGCGTCGAGGGTGTCGCTGCCGCGCTCCTGGAGTTCGTACGCGCGCAGCTTGGAGAGCAGGCCGATGCCGCGCCCCTCGTGGCCGCGGAGGTAGACGACGATGCCGCGTCCCTCCTCGGTGATGCGCCGCATGGACTCCTGGAGCTGCGGGCCGCAGTCGCAGCGCAGGGAGTGGAAGACGTCGCCGGTCAGGCACTCGGAGTGGAGCCGGGCGAGGACGTCCTCGCCCTCGCCGATGTCGCCGTGGACGAGGGCGACGTGCTCGACGCCGTCGACGGTCGAGCGGTAGCCGTACGCCGTGAAGTCGCCGAAGGCGGTGGGCAGCCGGACCTCGGCCTCGCGGCGGACGGTGGGCTCCGAGGAGCGGCGGTAGGCGATCAGGTCCTCGATGGAGATGATCGTCAGGCCGTGCTTGCGGGCGAAGGGGATCAGCTCGGGCAGGCGCAGCATCCTGCCGTCCTCGCCCGCGATCTCCACGATGGCCCCGGCGGGGCGCAGGCCCGCGAGGCGGGCGAGGTCGACGGCGGCCTCGGTGTGGCCGTTGCGGGCGAGCACGCCGCCGGACCTGGCGCGCAGCGGGAAGATGTGGCCGGGCCGCACGAAGTCGTCGGCCGTGGCCTCGCCGCCGGCGAGGAGCTGGAGGGTGGTGGCGCGGTCGGCGGCGGAGATGCCGGTGCTCACGCCGTGCGCGGCACAGGCGTCGACGGAGACGGTGAAGGCCGTGCTCATCGACTCGGTGTTGTGCTCGACCATCTGCGGCAGGCGCAGCCGGTCGAGCTCCTCGGCCTCCATGGGCGCGCAGATGAGGCCGCGGCACTCGCTCATCATGAAGGCGACGATCTCGGGGGTCGCCTTCTCGGCGGCGACGACGAGGTCGCCCTCGTTCTCGCGGTCCTCGTCGTCGACGACCACGACGGGGCGGCCCGCCGCGATGTCGCGGATCGCCTGCTCGACGGGGTCCAGGGAGAGGTCCGAGACGTCCTCGTCGTGGGCGGTGCTGTACCAAACCGGTGCCGCACTCATGCGGGGGCTCCTTCCATGACGGGCTGAGAGGCCGCCGCGCGGGAGCGCAGCCACCAGTCGCGCATGCCCCACAGGACGAGGGCGAGGTAGACGACGTAGACGAGGCCGGAGAAGGCCAGGCCGCTGCTGAAGGCGAGCGGCACACCCACCACGTCGACGAGCAGCCAGGCGAACCAGAACTCGACGAGGCCGCGGGCCTGGGCGACCATCGCGGCGAGCGTGCCGACGAAGATGTAGGCGTCCGGCCAGGGGTTCCAGGAGAGCGAGGGGACGGCGGTGAACAGGGCGCCGACGGCGAGCGTGCCGACGGCGGTGCCGCCGAGCAGGATGCCCCGCTCCTTCCAGGTCGCGAAGCGGATGGCGATGGAGCCGTCCTGCGCCTGCTGCCTGCCGCGCGTCCACTGCCGCCAGCCCCACAGCGCGACCGCGATGACCAGGAGCTGCTTGCCGACGCCGCCGGACAGCTCCGCGGAGGCGTAGGCGGCGACGAGGATGACACCGGACAGGAACTGGGCGGGCCAGGTCCATATCGAGCGCCGCCAGCCGAGCGCGAGGGCGATGAGGCCGACGGTGTTGCCGATCATGTCGGACCAGATGATGCGCTGGTCGAAGGCCGTGAAGGCTTCGGCGTTGAGCCAGTTCACTTGGTGGCCTCCTGAGCGGGCACCTGCACGCGGTCGCCGAGGAGGCGCTCCACGTACTTGGCGATGATGTCGACCTCGAGGTTGACCGGGTCGCCGGGCTGCTTGATGCCGAGCGTGGTCAGCGCGAGGGTGGTGGGGATCAGGCTGATGGTGAAGTGGTCCGGGCCCGCGTCGACGACGGTCAGGCTGACGCCGTCGACCGTGATGGAGCCCTTCTCCACGACGTAGCGGGAGAGGTCGGCGGGGAGGGAGACCTTGACGACCTCCCAGTTCTCGGAGGGCTCGCGCGCGACGATCGTGCCGGTTCCGTCGACGTGTCCCTGCACGATGTGTCCGCCGAGGCGCGCGCCGACCGAGGTGGGGCGCTCCAGGTTCACCCGGGAGCCGACCGTGAGCGCGCCGAGGCCGGAGCGCTTCAGGGTCTCCGCCATCACATCGGCGGTGAACTCGTCGCCCTCGTGCTCCACGACCGTCAGACACACGCCGTTGACGGCGATGGAGTCGCCGTGCTTGGCGCCCTGGGTGACCACGGGGCCGCGCAGGCGGAACCGGGACGCGTCGGGAAGGTTCTCGACGGCGGTGATCTCGCCCAGCTCTTCGACGATTCCGGTGAACACGTCAGTGCTCCTTCGCTACGAGGGTCGCGGTTACGGGGGTCACGGTTACGGGGCTCGCGGTGATGCGCAGGTCGGGTCCGATGCGGGCGGTCTCGCTCACGTCGAGCCGCAACGCTTCGGTGATGGTGGTGATTCCGCCGCCGGTCAGGGCGGCGGGGCCCGCGCCCAGCAGGGCGGGGGCGAGGTAGGCGATGACGCGGTCGACGGCGCCGGCGGCGACGAAGGCCCCGGCGAGCGTCGGGCCGCCTTCGAGGAGGACGGACCGCACGCCACGCGCGTGCAGCACGGCGAGCAGGGTTGGAATGTCCAACCCACCTTCTTCCGCGCGCGGCAGCCGGACGGTCTCCGCGCCTTCGTACGCGGGCGTGACGTCGTCGGCGACGGCGATCAGCGTCGGCGCCTCGCCGTCCAGGACGCGGGCGCCGGGCGTGACGGCGGTGCCGTTGGTGTCGACGACGACCCGCAGCGGCTGGACGGCGCCCTCGATGCCGCGCACGGCGAGGTGCGGGTCGTCGGAGCGCTGGGTTCCGGAGCCGACGACGACGGCGTCGCACTCGGCGCGCAGCCGGTGCACGTCGGCGCGGGAGTCGGCGGAGGTGATCCAGCGGCTGGTGCCGTCGGCGGCGGCGATCCGGCCGTCGAGCGTGGCGGCGTACTTCCAGGTGACGTGGGGGCGGCCGAGCCGTACGGAGGTCAGCCAGGCGGCGTTCCCCTCGGCGGCCTCCGCCTCCAGCAGGGCGGACTCGACGGAGATCCCGGCCTTACGGAGGGTCTGCGCGCCCCCGGTGGCGGTGGGGTCGGGGTCGCCGACCGCGTAGACGACGCGGGCGATCCCGGCGTCGATGAGGGCCTGCGCGCACGGGCCGGTGCGGCCGGTGTGGTTGCAGGGTTCGAGGGTGACGAGAGCGGTGCCTCCGCGTGCCTGGTCGCCCGCCGCGCGCAGGGCGTCGACCTCGGCGTGCGGGCCGCCGGCGCGCCGGTGCCAGCCCTCGCCGACGATCTCGCCGGACGCGTCGAGGACGACGCAGCCGACTACGGGGTTGGGGCTCGTGGAGCCGAGGCCGCGGGCGGCCAGCGTGATGGCGCGCCGCATGGCGGCTGCTTCGGCTACGGCGGTGGCCACCGGGTCCTCCTGCCTCTTCGGGCACGGACTCCGGGGCTGTCGATGACGACGACATGTACGGGCGACGGCATCGGGAGACACGTCGACGCCGAAAGAGACCTGTCCCCAGGAGATCCCGGAAACCGCCCCTGGCCGAGGCCAGGAACAAGCCAAGACGGCGGCGTGCACAGGATGCCCGCCCGCCGCGCACTGCCTCCCATCCGGACTTTCACCGTCGGTCCAGGAATTTCACCTGGTCAACCGGCCGCTGGAGGCGGCCGGGTCGCGGACTGTAACCGCCGGTTCGGAATTACACCGACCCCGGAGTGCGCTGCTTGTGGTACGAGGCCAGTGTGCCACGCCTGATCGACGGCCAGGCGAGTGATCGGCTGTGGGCTGGCTCACAGCAGCGACGTTCCCTCTTCCGTTCAACAACTTGGTCCAGACCTATTGACCGACTGGTCTAGTCCTCTTAACGTCTGCGTCACCTCCGAGGAGCCGGAGCCGACGGTGTGCGCACACCGGGGCCCCAGAACGATCCACCTCTGTACCGGCTGTGTTGTTCCGCCCCGTCCGTCTTCCACTCCGCCCCTGGAGGCCCCCTTGCCGTCCCGCAACCGCGCGAGATCCACCTTGCTCGCGACCGGTGCCGCCGTCGCCGTCGCCGGAATGCTGCTCGGCGTGGCCGGCGGCGCGTCGCACGCCGCCGACAAGGCCACCGACAACGCCGCCGACAACGCGTCCTGCCGCCCCGACGGCCTCTACCGCACGCCCGGCGTCGACGTTCCCTACTGTTCCGTCTACGACGGCGAAGGCCGCGAGAAGATGGGCGCCGACCACCAGCGGCGCGTCATCGGCTACTTCACCGGCTGGCGCACCGGCAAGAACGGCGAGCCGGCCTACCTCGCCCCGGACATCCCGTGGGGGAAGGTCACCCACGTCAACTACGCCTTCGCGCACATCGACAAGAGCAACAAGCTCTCCGTCGGCTCCGACGGCGAGAAGAACGCCGCCACCGGGATGACATGGCCCGGCGTCGCGGGCGCCGAGATGGACCCCGCGCTGCCCTACAAGGGCCACTTCAACCTGCTCAACAAGTTCAAGAAGAAGCACCCGAACGTCAAGACGCTCATCTCCGTGGGCGGCTGGGCCGAGACGGGCGGCTACTTCGGCGACGACGGCGAGCGCGTGAAGTCCGGCGGCTTCTACTCGATGGCGACCAACGCCGACGGCTCCGTGAACCAGGCGGGCATCGACACCTTCGCCGACTCCGCGGTCACCTTCATAAAGAAGTACGGCTTCAACGGCGTCGACATCGACTACGAGTACCCGACCTCGATGAAGGACGCGGGCCACCCGGCCGACTTCCCGGTCTCCAACGCCCGGCGCGGCGGTCTGGTCAAGGGCTACGCCGCGCTGATGAAGTCCCTGCGCGAGAAGCTCGACAAGGCGGGCGCGGCCGACGGCAAGCACTACATGCTGACCGTCGCGGCCCCTTCATCCGGCTATCTGCTGCGCGGCATGGAGACCTTCCAGGTCCAGAAGTACCTGGACTACGTCAACATCATGTCGTACGACCTGCACGGCGCCTGGAACGAGTACGTCGGCCCCAACGCCTCCCTCTTCGACGACGGCAAGGACGCCGAGCTGGCCGCGGCAGGCGTCTACGGAAGCCAGCAGTACGGCGGCATCGGCTATCTGAACACCGACTGGGCCTACCACTACTTCCGCGGTTCCATGCCCGCCGGGCGCATCAACATCGGCCTGCCTTACTACACGCGCGGCCACAAGAACGTGCAGGGCGGCACGGACGGACTGTGGGGGAAGGCCGCGGCGACCAGCTGCCCGGCCGGCGCGGGCCTGACCAAGTGCGGTGACGGCGCGGTCGGCATCGACAACCTGTGGCACGACAAGGACGACAACGGCAAGGAGTCCCCGGCGGGCTCCAACCCGATGTGGCACGCCAAGAACCTGGAGAAGGGGATCGTCGGCGACTACGTCACCAAGTACGGCTTCCCCGCGGACACCAAGCTGACCGGCACCTACGCCCGCAAGTACAGCTCCTCGCTGGTCGCGCCGTGGCTGTGGAACGCGGACAAGAAGGTCTTCCTGTCCACGGAGGACGAGGAGTCGGTGGCCAAGAAGGCCGACTACGTGGTCGACCGGGGCATCGGCGGCACGATGATCTGGGAGATGGCGGGCGACTACGCCTGGAACGCCGCCAAGGGCCAGTACGAGATGGGCTCCACGCTCACCTCGCTGATGCACGACAAGTTCAAGGCGGCCAAGCCCTACGGCGCGAAGGTCTCCAACAAGGAACTGCCCACCAAGGCCGTCGACATCGGCGTGGAGTTCGGCGACTTCAAGCTCGGTGACTCCAACTACCCGATCACGCCCAAGGTGAAGATCACGAACAACACGAAGACGGCGCTGCCTGGCGGCACCGAGTTCCAGTTCGACTACTCCACCTCGGCCCCGGGCAACGCCTCCGACCAGTCCGGTTTCGGTACGAAGGTGATCAGCAGCGACCACACCGGCAGCAACGTCGGCGGTCTGAAGGGCGACTTCCACCGGGTCTCGCTGAAGCTGCCGGCCTGGCAGTCGCTGGCACCGGGCGCCTCCGTGGACCTCTCCTTCAACTACTACCTGCCCGTGTCGACCCCGTCGAACTGGACGGTGGACATCAGCGGCACGACGTACGCGCTCGCCGGTGATCTGGCGCGCGGCACCACGGTCGTCGAGCCGGGCTCGGGCGGCCCCGGGCCGACGGACCCGCCTGGACCGACGGACCCGCCCACGCCCGGCAAGTGCACCGCTCCCGCGTGGAGCACGTCGTCCGAGTACGGCTCCGGTACGACCGTCTCCCACAAGTCCCGCACCTGGAAGGCCAAGTGGTGGACGAAGGGCGACGAGCCGGGCGCCGGCGGCGAGTGGGGCGTCTGGCAGGACCTCGGCGCCTGCTGACCGCCTGAACGCTCACGTCCACGCGGGTCTCGCACCCTGTGGACGTGAGCGGCGCGCATCACGCGGCGGGAGACCGCCGCTCGGCATCGGGCCCGCCGCCCCGCCTCAACGGCCGGGCGGCGGGCCGAAGAGGTCGTCCTGGGCCGCGTCCATGGCGGCGAGCAGCGCGCCGCGCGACACCGCGGAGCCGCCCAGCGCGCTCGCGCGGACCTCCGTGGGCAGCGGCGACATGGCGGTGACGCGCCGCGCGACGCGGTCGGCCAGCGCTGCGCCGCCCGCGCGGCCCACCTCGCCGCCGAGGACGACGCACCCGGGGTCCAGGATCGCGGCCATCGCGGCGGCGCCCACCGCGACGCGGTCCGCGACGGCGTCCAGGAAGGCGCCCTCCCCCACCTCCACCGCGTGCCGCACGACGTCGGCGGCGGACATGTCCGGCGCGAGGAGCCCGTGCTGCCCGCCGAGTTCCCGGAGCGCGGCGGCGCAGGCCAGCGAGTGGAAGCCGCCCTCGCAGGCGGTGGCGGAGGGCAGTCCGCCGGTGCCCGGCACGGGCAGGAAGCCGATCTCTCCGGTGCCGCCGGAGGCTCCTCTGCGCAGCGCTCCGTCGAGCACGACGGCGGCGCCCACGCCCTCGCCGAGCCAGAGCAGCACGAACGTGTCCCGGTCGTGCGCGGCGCCGTCCCGCTGTTCGGCGCGGGCGGCGAGGTTGGTCTCGTTCTCCACCAGGACGCGCGCGCCGAGCCGCTCCTGGAGGGCGCCGGCGAGGCGGCGGTGCCAGGCGGGCAGGGAGGTCGTGTCGTGCAGATCGCCGGTGGCGGGGTCGATGAGGCCGGGCGCGCCTATGCCGATGGTGTGCGGCCGCTGGGCACCGCCGTCCCGCGCGGCGTCCTCGACGAGCGCGACGGCACGCTCCACCGCGGGCCCGGTGGCGCCGCCGATGGGCGCGGAGGCCTCGGCGAGCACCGCGCCGAGCAGGTCCGTCACGACGACGGAGACGCTGTCGATGCGTACGTCGAGCGCGGCCAAGTGGGCGCGGTCGGCGACGATCCCGTACAGCCGGGCGTTCGGGCCGCGCCGCTGGGCACCCGCCTCGCCGACGACGGTGATGAGCCCGGCGCTCCGGAGGCGCTCGACGAGGTCGGCCACCGAGGGCCGTGACAGGCCCGTGAGCTGCTTCAACTGGTTGGCGGTCAGGGGTCCTTCACTCTGCAGGAGGCCCAGCGCGAGCCGGTCGTTGATGGCCCGAGCGGTACTCGGTGAGGCAGGCATGCCGGGATCCTTCCACAGAGTGCTTCTATTTATCAGGCAGGCTTCCTGATAGTTTACGTCGCCGTATCGGGGCACACCTCGGAGGGGCGGAACGGACATGAGTGAAGTGGTCTACGACAAGAGCCGGTTGCGGCGCGCGCGGATCGCCGTGGCCGCCGTCTTCTGTGTGCACGGCGCGGTCACCGGTTCCTTCGCGACCCGGGTGCCGTGGATCCAGGAGCACGCCTCGGTCAGCGCGGGCATGCTCGGCCTGGCCCTTGCCTTCCCGGCGATCGGCGCCTCCGTCGCGATGCCGCTCGCGAGCCGGATCAGCCACCGCTTCGGCGCCCGCAACGCGCTGCGCGGACTGCTCGCGATGTGGACGCTCGCCCTGATCCTGCCGTCGCTCGCGCCGAACCTGCTCAGCCTGTGCCTGGCGCTGTTCGTGTACGGCGCGACGTCGGGCATGTCGGACGTGGCGATGAACGCGCTCGGCGTCGAGACCGAGAACCGCCTCCAGAAGTCGATCATGTCGGGCCTGCACGGCATGTGGAGCGTCGGCGCCCTGATCGGCTCGGCGGCCGGCACGGTCGCCGCCCATCTGGGGTCGGACGCCCGGCTGCACCACGCGCTGGCCGCCGCGGCGCTCACCGCGCTCGGCCTGGCCGCCTGCCAGGGCGTCCTCGACCTCCAGGCGGCGCCCGAGGAGGAGGCGCCGCCGCGGTTCTCCCTGCCTCCCAAGTCGGCGCTGCTGATCGGCGCCGTCGGTTTCTGCGCGGTCTTCGCGGAGGGCGCGAGCCTGGACTGGTCGGCGGTCTATCTGCGGGACGTCCTCGACTCGTCGGCCGGTGTCGCCGCCGCCTGCACCACCGGATTCACGCTCACCATGGCGATCGCGCGGCTGGCGGGCGACGCGGTCGTCAACCGGTTCGGCGCGGTGCGCACGGTGCGCGCGGGCGGGGGGCTCGCGGTGCTCGGCGGGCTGCTCGTGGTCGTCGCGTCCCACCCGGTCATGGCCATGGGCGGCTTCGCGCTGCTCGGCCTCGGCATCGCGGTCGTGGTGCCGCTCGCCTTCGCCGCCGCCGGGCGCAGCGGCCCGAACCCCAGCCAGGCCATCGCGGGCGTCGCCACCATCACGTACACCTCGGGTCTGATCGCCCCCTCGGCGATCGGCACGCTGGCGGACGCGACGAGCCTGGTGACCTCCTTCGGTCTGGTGACGCTGCTGGCCTGCGGCCTCGTGGCCTTCGCGGGTGTGCTGCGCACCGACGGCCGCGAGGCGGCACAGGCCGAGAACCCTCAGCCGGCCGGAGAGAAGTCGCACTGACGTCGCATTATCATGGCGTCGATCATTTCGGGCCAAGCACCACGCCCGGTTCGGCGCACAGAAAGCGACACTCACCATGGATCTCGGCGTGCGCTGGAAACTCCACGGCGACGGCCGCACCCCCGCCCCGGGTGCGGTCGTCCGGCCTGATGAGCGGCTCTCGTGGCCGCGGACCTTCGGGCTCGGCGCGCAGCACGTGGTGGCGATGTTCGGGGCGTCGTTCGTGGCCCCCGTCCTCATGGGTCTGGACCCGAATCTGGCCATCATGATGTCGGGCGTCGCGACCGTCATCTTCCTGCTCGCCACGCGCGGCCGGGTCCCCAGCTATCTGGGGTGCTCGCTCTCGTTCGTGGGGGTCGCCGCCGTCATCCGGGCGCAGGGCGGTTCCAGCGCGACGGTGACCGGGGCCGTCTTCGTGGTCGGCGCCGCGCTGTTCCTGGTGGGGCTGGCGGTGCAGAAGTTCGGGGCGCGGATCATCCACGCCGCGATGCCGCCGATCGTGACCGGTGCGGTCGTCATGCTGATCGGCTTCAATCTGGCGCCGGTCACCGCGTCGACGTACTGGCCCCAGGACCAGTGGACGGCCCTGCTGGTGATGCTGTTCACCGGATTGGCCGTGGTGTGCCTGCGCGGCTTCTGGTCGCGCATCGCGATCTTCCTCGGTCTGATCTTCGGTTACGGCATCTCCTGGGCCCTCGACCGGATCTTCGGCAGGATCCACTCGGCGGACGCCTCGGGCAAGGTCGTCGACCACTGGCGTCTGGACCTGTCCGCCGTGGGCCATGCCGACTGGATCGGCCTGCCCTCCTTCCACGCGCCGGGCTTCGAGTGGTCGGCGATCCTCGTGGCGCTGCCCGTCGTCATCGCGCTGGTCGCGGAGAACGCGGGCCACGTCAAGGCCGTCGGCGAGATGACCGGCGACAACCTCGACGACAAGCTCGGCACGGCGATCTCCGCCGACGGCGCCGCCTCCATGCTCTCCACCGCGGTCGGCGGCCCGCCCAACACGACGTACTCCGAGAACATCGGCGTGATGGCGGCGACCCGCGTCTACTCCACGGCCGCGTACTGGGCGGCGGCCTGCTTCGCGCTGCTCTTCGGTCTCTGCCCCAAGTTCGGCGCGGTCGTCGCGGCGATCCCCGGCGGCGTCCTCGGCGGCATCACCGTCATCCTGTACGGCATGATCGGCCTGCTCGGCGCGCAGATCTGGATCAACGCCAAGGTGGACCTGCGCAACCCGCTGAACCTCGTGCCGGCCGCGGCGGGCATCATCATCGGCGTCGGCGGGGTCTCGCTGAAGTTCACCGACACCTTCGAGCTGAGCGGCATCGCGCTGGGCACGATCGTCGTCATCACGGGCTACCACGTGCTGCGCGCGTTCGCCCCGCCGCACCTCAAGACCCAGGAACCGCTGCTGGATTCGGGCACGTCGACGTATGACGAAGAGGGCGAGCCGAGCGGCACGCGCTGAACGGTCGGCGCGTCAGTCGGTTGGACGTGGTGCGGCACGCGTAAATCGGTTGGACGTGGTGTGTGACGCCTGATTAGGGTGCGCACCATGTCCAGCCCCGAGTCCGACAGACTCCGGCCACCGGTCCTCCGGTGGCTTCTCGCGCCGTCGCGCTGACGCGTCCGCCGCTCCGACGCGTCCGCCGTTCCGCCGCGCTCCCGCGGCCGGTCCGTGCCGTGCCGCTGCCTTCCGCGGCCGTCCGCGACTTTCCGCTCCGCCGCCACCGGATCACCGCTTCGTGCCCTGATCCCCGCGTTCTTCCTCGTGGTTGCGGAGTCCTGCTGTGCCCTTTGCCATCTACCTGCTCGGACTTGCCGTCTTCGCGCAAGGCACCTCCGAGTTCATGCTGTCCGGCCTGGTGTCGGACATCGCCCGGGACCTGGATGTCTCCATCCCGTCCGCGGGCCATCTCACCTCGGCGTTCGCCGTCGGAATGATCGTGGGCGCACCGCTGATGGCGCTCGTGAGCCGTCGCTTCTCGCGACGGAACGCGCTCCTGTTCTTCCTGGTCGCCTTCCTGCTCGTCCACGTCGTCGGCGCGCTCACCACGAACTTCGCGGTGCTGCTGGCGACGCGCGTCGTGGGCGCCCTGGCCAACGCCGGGTTCCTCGCGGTCGCCCTGGTGACCGCCACGAGCATGGTCGAGCCGAACGCCAAGGGGCGCGCCACCTCGGCGCTGCTCGGCGGCGTGACGGTCGCCTGTGTCGCGGGCGTGCCCGCGGGCGCGCTGCTCGGCGAGGTGTGGGGCTGGCGCGCGGCGTTCTGGGCCGTGTCCCTGATCTCCGTGCCCGCCGTCGTCGCCATCGCGCGGGCCGTGCCGGCCGGGGCGCCGGACGCCGCCGGGCCGGGCGCGCTCGGTGAGCTGATCGCGCTGCGCGGGCCGCGGCTCCTGCTGACGCTGCTGCTGGGGGCGCTGGTGAACGGCGCGACGTTCTGTACGTTCACCTATCTTGCGCCCCTGGTCACCGACGTCACCGGGCTCGGCTCGGCCTGGGTGCCGGTGGTCCTCGCGCTCTTCGGCATCGGCTCGTTCGTCGGCGTCAGCCTGGGCGGTCGCGTCGCCGACGCGCGACCGGTGCCACTCCTGGTCCTCGGTTCCCTCGCACTGCTGGCCGGCTGGGTCCTCTTCGCGGTGACCGCCGCGCACCCGGTGGCCGTGGTCGTACTGGTCTTCGTACAGGGCGCGCTGTCCTTCGGCGTCGGCTCCACGCTGATCTCCCAGGCCCTCTACGCGGCGGCCGACGCGCCCCACCTGGCGGGCGGCTTCGCCACGGCCGCGTTCAACGTGGGCGGCGCGCTCGGCCCCTGGTCCGGCGGCCTCGCGATCTCCGCGGGGCTCGGCTACCGCTCCCCGCTGTGGGTCAGCGCGCTGCTCGTGGCGCTGGCCCTGACCGCCGGCGGCGCGGCGCTCGGCCTCCGGCAGCGGGGTACGCCCACCTCGGCTCGGCCCCGCGCCGAATCGGAGGCGTGAGCGGGAGTAAGGGCGCCGGGCCGAGTGCCGCTCCCCGCCACTGCGGCACACGGCACCGGCGTCTCTGCGCATCACCTCCTCGGTGGCCCCACTCGCCGTAGCGGCTCGTCCCGCATACGTGCGTGAAAGCACCGCCCGACGGACCGGCGGTCGTTCCCTCGTTTCGGGGAAGCGCCCGGTGCGCTGACGCCCCGACCGGCCCGGGACTGGGACCCTGCCCCCATGGCGCGGTTGCAGCGGTTCGCAGAGACCATGGCCCCGGAGCACGGGGCCGACGGCGGGGTGCCACGGATGCGCGGGGCCGGCGGCGTGGTGACGCGGACGCCCGGGACCGACGGCGTCGTCACGGGGACACCCGCGGTTGACGGCGCGGCCACGCGGGCACCCGTGGTCGACGGCGCGGTGCCACAGACGCCCGGGATCGACAGCGTCATCACACGGGCACCCGGGGCCAACGGCGTGGCGACACAGGCCCCCCGGATCGACGGCGCGGTCACGCGGACGCCTGGCGTCGACAGCGTCGTGGCGCGGATGCGTGTGGTTGGGGGCGGGGGGTCGGCGCGGGATGGGGTGGGTGTTTTCAATCGGGTCTATCTGACGGTCACCGAGGAGGTCGGTCGGCACATTGGCCTGGGTGCCTTCCCTGACACGCGGGCCGCGGCCACGCTCGGCGTCCGGTTCGCCGAGCGCTATCTCGCGGCCGTCGACGCCGCGGCCGACGGGCGGCGGCCGCCCGCCTGCTGGCGTCCGCTGTTCCAGTACCGGCGCCATCCCGGCGTACGCCCGCTGCAGTTCGCCCTCGCGGGCATCAACGCGCACATCGGCCACGACCTGGCGCTCGCCGTCGTGGACGCCTGTCATGCGCTCGGCTGCGAACCGGCCGACCTGGAGGACGAGTTCGACCGTGTGGGCGACATCCTCGTAGCGCTGGAGGAGCGCATCCGCGAAGAGCTGATGCCCGGCCCCGACCTCCTCCAGATCGGAGATCCGCTGACGCATCTGGCGGGTTCCTGGAGCCTGGAGCGGGCCCGCGACGGCGCGTGGGCGGCGGCCCGCACCCTGTGGGCGCTGCGCGAACTGCCCGGCGTCGCCGAGGAGTTCGCGGAGCGGCTGGACGGCGCGGTGGGTCTGGTGGGACGGATCCTGCTGACGCCGCTGCCGGACTGAGCGAGCCGCCCCCGACTCCCCCGCAGTCGTTGTACGTTGCATCGACGACCCCGACGCGAAGGAGCACCGGCATGGCGATCCGACTCGGACTGAGTCTCCCGCAGGGCAGGCAGTACGCGATCGGCGACGACGTCCCGGCGGTGGCCCGGGCCGCCGAGGACATCGGCTACGCGAGCCTGTGGGTCTTCGAACGCGTCCTGTACCCCGACCCCGCCACGCAGGGGCTCTTCGGCATCCCGGGCCGGGCCTGGCCCGACCACTACCGCTCGGTGGCCGACCCGCTCATCACCCTGACGCTCGCCGCCTCGGCCACGGACCGGGCCCGGCTCGGCACCAGCGTCCTGGTCGCCCCGCTGCACGTGCCGTTCCAGCTCGCCCGCTCGCTGGCCTCACTGGACGCGGCGAGCGGGGGCCGGGTCGTCGCGGGCCTCGGCACGGGCTGGTCCGTGGACGAGTACGCGGCCGCGGCGGTGGCGCCGTTCACCCGGCGCGGCGAGGTCCTGGACGAGCTGATCGACGTCTGCCACGCCGTGTGGGGACCGGATCCTGTCTCGTACGAAGGGGAGTTGACGACCATCGTGCCGTCCGCGGTCGGCCCCAAGCCCGCCCGGCCGATCCCGATCCTGCTGCCCGCGAACAGCCCGCGCGCGCTGCGCAGGCTCGTCGACCGCGCCGACGGCTGGATGCCGGTGGCCATGGGCGCCGACGCGCTGGCCGCGCAGTGGGCCAAGGTCCGCGAGGCCGCCGCCGAGCGGGGCCGTGAGCGGCCCGTCCAGAGCGTGGTGCGGGCCAACGCGCGGTACACGGCCAGGGCGTACGACGGTGCGGACCGCGCCCCCTTCCAGGGCAGCGCCGCGCAGATCGCCGAGGACCTGGCGGCGCACGCCGCGGTCGGCGTAGAGGAGATCATCGTGGAGCTGGCGGCGTCGGCACGGGACGCGCGGGAACTGAAGGACGTCGCCGCCGAGGTGTACGAGGCGGCACGGGCGGCCGGGGTCTGAGACACCGCCCCGGGCCCCGAAGGGGCGCGGGGAAGTGTGCGACCGGCCACAGAGGACTCGCACACTCCACGCGCCCCCGGCCACGGTGGCACCCGCCGGTCAGTCCTCCGGCAGTTCCACCGGCGCGATCTCGTCGTAGACATCGCCGGGCCCGGGGTTATTGGCGTCCGTGCCGCCGCCGAAGTGGTTCATCACGCCCCACACCGCGTTCAGCGCGGTCTGGATCGCGCCCTCGGCCCAGCCCGCCGTCCAGGAGATGTCGTCGCCCGCGAGGAAGATGCCCCGCTTGTCCTCGGGCAGCCGGTCCTGCATGAAGTGGGTGAACAGACGCCGCTGGTAGCGGTAGTGGCCCGGCAGGTTCGCCTTGAAGGCGCCCATGAAGTAGGGCTCGTTCTCCCACGAGACGGTGACCGGGTTGCCGATGATGTGGCCGCGGATGTCGACCTTCGGGTAGATCTCGCCGAGCGACTTGAGCATGACCTCCATGCGCTCGTTCGCCGACAGCGGCAGCCACTTCAGGCTGTCGTCGCACCAGGTGTAGGAGAGGCAGATGACGGCGGGCTTGTCCGGGCCGTCGTCCAGGAGGTAGGTGCCGCGCGTCATGCGGTCGGTGAGCGTCATCGACATGACGTCACGGCCGGTCTCCTCGTCCTTGTCCAGCCAGAACGGGCGGTCAACGGGCACGAAGAGCTTGGAGGACTCCATGTAGTGGGTGCGCTCCATCGCCGTCCAGTGGTCGATGGGGAAGAGCGAGTCGTCGCACTCGATCTTGGAGAGCAGCATCCACGACTGGGCGGTGAAGATCGCCGCCTGGTAGGTGCGGATGTCACCGGAGGCGTCCGTGACGGTGACGCGGTTCCCGGCGGTGCGGGTCAGACGAGTCACGGCGGGCTTGGGCTCGCCGCCCTCGTGCAGCGACTTCAGGGACGTACCCGGTGCCCAGTGCACGATCTTCTGCGGCTCGCGCTCCCACATGCGCAGGGGCAGCTGCTGGCTGCCGCCGACGATGCCGCGGTGGTGGTCGTCGGCCTCGGTGTAGACGACGCGCAGGATCTCCAGGATGGAGTTCGGGAAGTCGGTGTCCCAGCCGCCGGTACCGAAGCCGACCTGGCCGAAGATCTCGCGGTGCCGGAAGGACTTGAAGGCCTCGGAGTCGCAGAGGAAGCCGTAGAAGGTCTGGTTGTCGAGCTTCTCGACGAGCTTCGACCAGATCTCGCGGATCTTCGGTACGTCGCGCTCGCGCAGGGCGCGGTTCATGTCGGAGAAGTCGGCGCCCTCTTCGAGGCAGTCGGCCCACGCCTTCGCGACGTCGCGGTAGACCTGCGGCAGGTCCGCGACGGTCTCGGCGTAGTGCGACTCGCCCTTGAGGTCCACGACCGTCGAGGGGGTCGACTCGGCGAGCGGGTTGGGGAACGCGCTCGTCTTCAGGCCCACCAGGTCGATGTAGTGCTGGAGCGCCGTCGAGGACGGCGGGAAGCGCATCGCGCCCATCTCGGCGGTCAGGTCCGCGTCACAGCCCTCGAACCCGACGGTGCGCAGTCGCCCGCCGATCTGGTCGGCCTCGTAGACGACGGGCTTGAGGCCCATCTTCATCAGTTCGTACGCGGCGACGATGCCGGAGAGGCCACCGCCGATGACGGCGACCTCGGTGCCGTGCTCGGTCGCGGGTATCTGGCCGAGGCCCGCCGGGTGCGCGAGGTAGTCGTCGTACGCGTAGGGGAAGTCCGGACCGAACATGGTGATCGGCGGCTGGGCGTCGGTGTGCTGGATGGCGGTGGGCACCGTGGACGTCATGGGGTACGGACTCCTTGCACGGAACTGAAAAGGCAGGTGGGGGTGGGCTCAGACGAGGGACGCGTACAGGCCCGGGCGGCGGTCGCGCAGGTAGGGGTTGGCCTCGCGGGACGCGGCCAGGAAGTCCGGGTCGACGTCGCCGATGACCAGCTCGGTGCCGCGGCCGGCACGGGCGCGGGCCACGCCGTCGGGACCGGCCAGCGTGGAGAGCCCGACGAACTCGAACTCCCCCTCCGGGCCGACGCGGTTGACGTACGCGACGTACATCTGGTTCTCGAAGGCGCGCACCGGCACGACGGACTCGGCGACGAACTGGAAGGGGTGCATCTGCGCGGTGGGGACGACCAGGAGGTCGGTGCCGGCGAGGGCGTGCGCGCGGACGTTCTCCGGGAACTCGACGTCGTAGCAGATCATGAGGCCGATGCGTACGCCGCCCAGCTCGGCCTGTACGACGTGCTGCTCACCCGGGGTGAAGGAGTCGCGCTCGAAGCAGCCGAAGAGGTGGGTCTTGCGGTAGTTCGCGAGGCGGGTCCCGTCCGGGCCGATCAGCTGGGACGAGTTGAAGACGAGGTCGTCCTCGCGCTCCGGGTAGCCGTAGACGACGCCGACCCGGTGGCGGACCGCGATCTCGGCGATCGCCTTCGCGGACGGCCCGTCGGCGGGCTCGGCGAGACGGGCCACGTCACCGCCGATCGCGTACCCGGTGAGGAACAGCTCGGGCGCCACCAGCAGCCCGGCGCCCGCGGCGGCGGCACGGCCCGCCGCCGCGTCGAGTGCCGTGAGGTTCTCGGCGACGGATCCGAGACGCCCGGAACTCTGGAGCAGGGCGGTGCGCAGCGCAGGCATGGCTGATCCTCAAGGCGTACGAAGGGTCGGGTGGGGTCCGTTAGACGGTACGGTCGGGGGCCTCACCGGGACAAGGCACGACCGTTGCGGGCAGCCGCGCGATCCGTTGCGCGTGGCGGGCCCGGACCGGTGATTTGTTGCGTGGTGTCGTGCACCTCACGTCTCAGGGGGTGTCCACCCGTAGGCGCAGGCCCCCGGCGGTCTTCCCCACCGCGCGGCGGAAGCGGAGTGCCGCCCGTGGCCGGACGCGCCGGACGCCCCTTCCGCGAGAGCGTGATCTCACTCGGAGAGACCGGGTGAACGCCTCGCAGACGGAAGGCTTCCCATGAGCCGTACGGGCCGCATGACCACCACCACCGACCGCGCCCTCAACCGCCGCCGCGCCCTGGCGGTGGGCGCCGCGCTCCTGATGACCGCGGGGGCGGCGGGCGCGGCCGTCGCTTCCGCCGACGACACGGCGCGCCCCGGCACGTCGGCCGCCGCCTCGCATGCTGCTGCCGCCGAGCGCGCCGGGAAGCGGGAGGCCGCCGCGCTGACCGGCTCGGCGAAGATGTACCGCAAGACCACGGAGGACGTGACGTTCACCTTCGACGCGCATCTGGCGGCGGAGAACAACGGCGACCCGTCGAAGGCGACCGGCACCTTCCGCTTCGTGCACCTCGACAGGCCGGGCGGCAGGGGCGGCTGGGCGAAGGGCCGCATCGACTGCCTGATGACGGGCGGCAAGGTGGCCACGGCGACCGGCGTCATCACCGACACCAACCTGAAGCAGATCAAGGGCGGCCGGGTCGGCTTCACCGTCCACGACCAGGGCAGGACCGACCGCGTCGGCTACAGCTGGGCGGCGGTGGGCGGCCCCGACAACACCAAGAGGCTCCCCAAGTGCACCAGCTCGGCCCCCCACGAGAAGGTCAAGAAGGGCACGGGCGACTTCCACGTCCTCCCGTGGAAGGTCCCGTACCCGACATCGAACTAGCGCGAGGGAGCCGGGGGCCCACGGGAAGCGCCCCGCCAGGGACGGGGGGAACTGCGCGACCAGCCACAACAAACCCGCAGCGAGGGTCTAGGCCGGGGACCCCGAAGAAAATCTCCGCATCAAGGGCGAGAGCACGAGCACGGACTTCGTCCGCTCGACGAACGGCTCCCCGGCGATCCGCTCAAGCACCCGCTCGAAATGCCGCATATCCGCGGCGAACACCTGGACGATCGCGTCCGCGTCCCCGGTAACGGTGGACGCGGACGAGACCTCGGGATACCGCTCAAGACCGCGCTTGATCGCCTCCGGCGACGTGTTCCGGCGACAGTAGATCTCGATGAACCCCTCGGTCTCCCAGCCGAGCGCCGCCGGGTCCACCCGTACCGTGAAGCCGGTGATGGCCCCCGTGGCCCGCAGCCGGTCCACGCGCCGCTTCACGGCGGGCGCGGAGAGTCCGACCAGCTGGCCGATGTCGGCGTAAGAGCGGCGGGCGTCCTCGGCGAGGGCGTGCACGATGCGTTCGTCGAGATCGTTCAGTCGCACGGGCGGTCGATCACTTTCGGTGGATCACTTCTCTGCGGTGGCCAAGCGGGAGCGGCTCATGCCGTACAGGAAGTAGAACACGAGGCCGACGGCCATCCAGACACCGAACACGACCCAGGTGACGGAGTCGAGGCTGAACATGTTGTACGCGCAGAAACCGAAGCCGAGCACCGGGAAGAGCCAGCCGAGCGGCACCCGGAAGGTGCGCGGCATGTCCGGACGGGTCCGGCGCAGCACGATGACGGCGATGTTGACGAGGCCGAAGGCGAAGAGCGTGCCGATGCTGGTGGCGTCGACGAGCTTGCCGAGCGGCACGACCGAGGCGAGCGCGCCGCAGAACAGCGAGACGATGACGGTGTTCACGCGGGGCGTGCCCGTCTTCTTGCTGACCCTGCCGAAGACCTTGGGGACGAGGCCGTCGCGGGACATGGCGAACAGGACGCGGGTCTGGCCGTACAGCACCGTCAGGACGACGGAGGCGATGGAGATGACCGCGCCGGCGGCGAGGATCGTGCCCCACACGCTCTGTCCGGTGACGTCGTTCATGATCGCGGCGAGGGTGGCCTCGGAGCCCTCGAAGTCGGTCCAGTTCCAGGCACCGACGGCGACGGCCGCGACCAGGACGTAGAGCGCCGTGACGATGATCAGCGACAGCATGATGGCGCGGGGCAGGTCGCGCTGCGGGTTCTTGGCCTCCTCACCGGCGGTGGAGGCGGCGTCGAAGCCGATGTACGAGAAGAAGAGGCTCGCGGCGGCGGCGCTGACGCCGGCCGTGCCGAGCGGCATGAAGTCCGCGTAGTTGCCGGACTTGAAGCCCATGAAGCCGATGGTGCAGAAGAGCACGAGCGCGGCGATCTTCACGATGACCATGATCGTGTTGGCCGTCGCCGACTCCTTGGCGCCGCCGAGCAGGAAGACCATGGCGAGCAGGACGACGATCAGGCCGGGCAGGTTGATGATGGCGCCGTCGACCTCGCCGGGCGCCGCGGAGAGCGCGTCGGGGATGGTGACGCCGATCGTCCCGTCGAGCAGTTCGTTGAGGTATTCGCCCCAGCCGACCGCGACGGCGGCCACGGACACGCCGTACTCCAGGACGAGGCACCAGCCGCAGACCCAGGCGATGAGTTCGCCCATCGTTGCGTACGCGTACGAGTACGAGGAGCCGGCGACCGGTATGGAGCCCGCCAGCTCGGCGTACGAGAGAGCCGAGAAGAGGGCGGTGAGGCCGGCGATCACGAAGGAGATGGTGACGGCGGGCCCGGCCTTGGGGACGCTCTCGCCGAGGACGACGAAGATGCCGGTGCCGAGCGTGGCGCCGATGCTGATCATGGTCAGCTGCCACATGCCGAGGGAGCGGCGGAGCGAGCCACCCTCGCCCTGACCACCCTCCGCGACCAGGGCTTCGACGGGCTTGCGGCGCATGAGACGGCGGCCGAGGCCGGGGGCGGTGCCCGGGGGGCTCGGGCGGTTCTGCGGGGGTGCGCCTTGGTCGAGCACGCGCTGGCTCCTTCATCGCTGCCGGTCGGGCGGCGAGGACTCGTGGCGCCCGCGCTAGGAGACGGGAACCACCGAGCAGGCAGTCCCCGCCACACCACGTACAGCGGAGACTCTAAGGCCGCGCCTTCCCGTCCGTAATGCAGCAACCTTGCGCACCGGCGACTGATCATTGCGCGGTTCGGGGTTCGGCGTCGGTTCGTTGCGCGGTCCGTTTCGTCCGTTGCGTTCGGGGGGTCGGAGCGGGACGACGAGGACCCCGGCGGGGTACGCCGAAGGCCCCCGCGGAGATCACCGCGGGGGCCTTCGGCAGGTACGGGAGCGCTAGCTCCAGCTGGCGTGCAGGGGCTTGCCCTCCGCGTAGCCGGCGGCGCTCTGGATGCCGACCGTGGCCTTCTCGGCGAACTCCTCCAGGGAGCCCGCGCCCGCGTACGTGCAGGAGGAGCGGACGCCCGCGATGATCGAGTCGATCAGGTCCTCGACGCCCGGACGGGTCGGGTCGAGGAACATGCGGGAGGTGGAGATGCCCTCCTCGAAGAGCGCCTTGCGGGCGCGGTCGTACGCGGACTCCTCGGACGTGCGGTTGCGCACCGCGCGGGCGGAGGCCATGCCGAAGGACTCCTTGTACGCGCGGCCCTGGGCGTCGTGCTGGAGGTCGCCCGGGGACTCGTACGTACCGGCGAACCAGGAGCCGATCATGACGTTCGAGGCGCCGGCGGCGAGCGCCATGGCGACGTCGCGCGGGTGGCGGACTCCGCCGTCGGCCCATACGTGCTTGCCGTACTTCTTCGCCTCGGCGGCGCATTCGAGCACCGCGGAGAACTGCGGGCGGCCGACACCGGTCATCATGCGTGTGGTGCACATGGCGCCGGGGCCCACGCCGACCTTGATGATGTCGGCGCCGGCCTCGATCAGGTCGCGCACGCCCTCGGCGGCGACGATGTTGCCCGCGACGATGGGAACCCGCGGGTCGAGTCCGCGTACGGCCTTGACCGCGGCGATCATCGACTCCTGGTGGCCGTGCGCGGTGTCCACGACGAGCGTGTCGACGCCCGCGTCGAGCAGCTGCTTGGCCTTGCCCGCCACGTCGCCGTTGATGCCGACGGCGGCGGCGATGCGCAGGCCGCCCTTGGCGTCGACGGCCGGGGTGTAGAGCGTCGCGCGCAGGGCGCCCGTACGGGTGAGGATGCCCGCGAGGCGGCCGTCCTTGTCCACGGCGGGGGCGTACCGGCGGTTGGCGTGGTCCAGCTTGTTGAACGCGTCGCGCGGGTCGATGTCGGCGTCCAGGAGCAGCAGGTCCCTGGACATGACCTCGGAGAGCTGCGTGAACCGGTCGACGCCGCTCAGGTCGGTGTCGGTGACGACACCCACGGGCTTCTGGTCGGCGTCGACGACGACGCCGGCGTTGTGCGCGCGCTTGGGCAGCAGGGCGAGCGCGTCCGCGACGGTCTGGGTGGGGGCCAGCACGATCGGGGTGTCCAGGACGTGGTGGCGCGTCTTGACCCAGGAGACGACGTCGGTGACGACCTCGATCGGGATGTCCTGGGGGATGACGACCAGGCCGCCGCGGCGGGCGATCGTCTCGGCCATGCGGCGGCCCGCGATGGCGGTCATGTTGGCGACGACCAGCGGGATCGTGGTGCCGGTGCCGTCGGGCGAGGAGAGGTCGACGCCCTGGCGGGAGCCGACGGCGGAGCGCCTCGGGACCATGAAGACGTCGTCGTACGTCAGGTCGTAGGGAACCGGAGGACTCGATACATGCCGACCCGTACCGGGCTCAAGAAAACGCATAAGTCTCACATTTTCACGCGAAACGGCGCAGGTCACTCCCACAAAGGCACAGCAAAACGCCCCCGACCATGTGTGGTCCTCCAAAGAGGTACGGGGGCTGATGCGCAGGACAGTGGGCCTGCCTTACGACGAAAGGTTACCCGAGGTCGAACAGATCGGCGAGCCGACGCCGCCCGCGGGGCCGCGGGCCCGGCCGGACCGGCGGGGCGCCCCGCTCGCCGCACCCACCTCCGCCCCCGTCCCCCCCCCCGCTGCGGGCCTTCCACGAGCTGGGCGGTCAACTGGGTAAGACTGATTACGGGAAGTATTTGATGGAGATTTCCCGCCAAGGCTGAAGGGTGTCCAGTGCGCGTTGTTGTCACCGGGGGTGCCGGCTTCATCGGCTCGCACTTTGTCCGGCAGACGGTACAGGACGAGTATCCGGCTCTCTCGGGAGCCGAGGTGACGGTCGTCGACAAACTCACGTACGCGGGCAGAAAAGAGAACCTCGCGCCGGTCTCCGGCAGTCCGCGGCTCCGTTTCGTCGAGGGGGACATCTGTGACACGGAGCTGATGCGCGCGGCGCTGGGCGGCGCCGACCTCGTCGTGCATTTCGCCGCCGAGTCACACGTCGACCGCTCCATCGCGGAAGCCGGTGAATTCGTACGGACCAATGTGCTCGGGACGCAGACGCTGCTGACCGCCGCGCTGGAGTCGGGGGTCGGTAAATTCGTCCATGTGTCGACCGACGAGGTATATGGCTCGCTGGATGCCGACGGCACGCCGTGGACGGAAGAGGAACCCCTCTCCCCCAATTCTCCCTACGCGGCTTCGAAGGCTTCCGCGGATCTCCTGGTCCTTGCCTTTCACCGCACCCACGGGCTGCCGGTCTGCGTCACCCGCGGGTCCAACACCTACGGCCCTTACCAATACCCGGAGAAGATTATCCCGCTGTTCGTCTCCAATCTGCTGGCCGGCCGAAAGGTCCCGCTGTACGGGGACGGCGCCAATGTCAGGGACTGGCTGCATGTCGACGACCACTGCCGTGGTGTCGCGCTGGTGGCGGAGGGCGGGGAGCCCGGTGAGGTCTACAACGTGGGCGGCGGTACGGAGTTGACCAACCGCGCGCTGACCGAGCGGCTGCTCGGGCTGCTCGGCAAGGACGCGTCGATGGTGGAGCGGGTCGCCGACCGCAAGGGGCACGACCGGCGGTACGCGATGGACATCTCCAAGATCTCCGGCGCCCTGGGCTACAAGCCCGCGGTGCCGTTCGAGGAGGGGCTCGCGGCGACGGTCGACTGGTACCGGCAGCACCACTGACCGACCAGGGCATGGCACGGCGGGCGGCGAGCGTCGGCGAGGCCGTGCGCGCCGAGAAGGGGACGGAGGCCGGCTGTCGACATCCTGGAGGACTGGGTGAAACGGTGGCGGGGCCCCAGGACGGCCGACGCCCGCGCGTGACCGGGCGGTCGGCGCACCCCACAGGTCCGGTACCGAGGAGCGACCACAGCCATGACAGAGACGACAGACACGACGGAACGCACCACCCCGTCCGTACGCCGCTTCCACCCCTGCGAGGCGGGCGTCCGCCTGGTGTGCTTCCCGCACGCGGGCGGCGCCGCGAGCTACTTCTTCCAGGTCTCGCGGCAGCTGTCGCCGGTGGCCGACGTGCTGGCCGTCCAGTACCCGGGTCGCCAGGAGCGCCGCAAGGAGCCCTGCGTCGACAGCGTGACCGAACTGGCCGACGTACTGACGCGGGAGCTGCTGGAGTGGGCCGACAAACCGCTGGTGTTCTTCGGCCACAGCATGGGAGCGCTGGTCGCCTTCGAGGTCGCCCGGCGGCTGGAGCGGCAGGGCGTCGAGCTGGTCTCGCTCTTCGCCTCCGGGCGCGCGGCTCCCTCGCTCTCGCGCGACGAGGGCGTGCACCGGCGCGGTGACGCGGGTCTGATCGCCAAGATGAAGGAGCTGGGCGGCACGGCGGGCAGCCTCCTGGACGACCCGGACGTGGTGGAGATGCTGCTGCCCGCGCTGCGCAACGACTACCGGGCGGTGGAGACCTACCGCCTGGCCCCCGGCCCGCCGCTCGGCTGCCCGCTGGTGGTGCTGACCGGCGACGCGGACCCGCAGGTCTCCGTCGAGGAGGCGCGGCACTGGCGCGAGTTCACGAGCGGGGAGTTCGAGATGCACACGTACTCGGGCGGGCACTTCTACCTCGACGTGCACGCCGCTTCGGTGCTGGAGAAGATCCGTACACGCCTGACCCGCTGAACCCGGTTCAGCCCCGCGCCCCACAAGGGGCGCGGGGAACTGCGCGACCGGCCACGACGCACCCGCAGGTACTCAGTTACCGTCCGGGTCGGCCCGATTCAACGCGGGCCGAGGCGGCGCCCCCGCCACCAGCAGCTGATCAGCCGCGGCGGTATCGGTGACCAGACTGGTGACCAGCCCGGACCGGAGCACCGCGTCGATCGCGGCGGCCTTCCGCTGCCCGCCCGCGATGGCGACGACCTCAGGAATCCGCCGCAGCCGGTCCGCCTCGACGGTGATGCACCGTTCCCCGAGGTCCCGCCCGACCCGGCGCCCCTCGGCGTCGAAGAGGTGCGCGGACATCTCGGCGGCCACTCCCAGCGAGGCGTAATGCGCGCGCTCCTCGTCGCTGAGCATGTCGTGGACGGTGGAGATGCCCGGCTCCCAGGAGCCGATGGAGACCGCGGCGACCGTCACCTTGTCGAAGTAGTCGAAGGCACGGGCGATGCCGGTCTGGTTGCGCAGCGCCGCGGCCGTCGCGGGGTCGGGCAGCAGCATCGGCGCGTAGATGGGGTGGGCCTCACCGCCGGAGACCTGCGCGGCGCGGCGCACGGCCTCCACCGAGCCGCGCTCGGCGGTCCCCGCGTCGTAGACACCGGTCAGCTGCACGACCGTGCACGGCGGCAGCTGGTCGAGCGCGGCCGCCATGTGGATCGTGGAGCGGCCCCAGGCGAGGCCGAGCACATCGCCCTCGGTGACGAGTTCGCCGAGCAGGTCCGCCGCGACCTCGCCGAGGTTCTCGGGGTCGGGTGAGTCCTCGATCTCGTCGGTGGGCGCCGGGGACTCCACGACCACGGCGTGCCGCAGGCCGTAGCGGGCGCGCAGCGCGTCCGAGCGCTCGGCGTCCAGCTCTGCCGGGACCCGGATCTCGATACGTACGAGATCCCGCTCAAGGGCGGTCTCCAGGACCCGGGCCACCTTGAAGCGGCTGACGCCGAACTCCTCGGCGATCTGGATCTTGGATTTGCCCTCGAGGTAGAAGCGGCGGGCCATGGCCGCCGCCTGCACCAGCTCCGCGGGTCCCATCCGCATGGCTGACCGACCCGCCGACATGGCCGACACGACGCTCTCCTCACTGCTGTTCACAAACTGGGTTCGCCGTTCATCCTTGCAGATCCGGCCTAGTCGATCAGCCCTGAGGGACTGCGTTCACGTTCCCGTGGCTCAGTGGTCGCATGCCCAGGCACTTGACGCGGTCTTTGCCGCCGCTTGGTCACGCAATGAACGTACCGCTTCTGCCGGATCCTCGGCGCCGTAGACGGCGGAGCCCGCGACGAAGACATCGGCGCCCGCCTCGGCGCAGCGCTCGATCGTGGAGGCCGAGACGCCGCCGTCGACCTGCAGCCACAGCTGCAGGCCGTGCTTGCTGATCAGCTCACGGGTGCGGCGGATCTTGGGCAGCATGATGTCGAGGAACGCCTGGCCGCCGAAGCCCGGCTCGACCGTCATGATCAGCAGCATGTCGAGCTCGGGGAGCAGGTCCTCGTACGGCTCGATGGGCGTCGCCGGCTTCAGCGCCATGGAGGCGCGGGCGCCCTTGGCGCGGATCTCGCGGGCCAGACGCACGGGAGCGGCGGCGGCCTCCGCGTGGAAGGTGACGGATCCGGCGCCCGCTTCGACGTACTGCGGGGCCCAGCGATCGGGGTCCTCGATCATCAGGTGGCAGTCCAGCGGCGTGTCCGTCGCGCGGGCCAGCGACTCTACGATCGGCACGCCGAGGGTGAGGTTCGGGACGAAGTGGTTGTCCATCACGTCGACATGGAGCCAGTCGGCGCCCTCGACGGCCTTTGCCTCCTCGGCAAGGCGGGCGAAGTCCGCGGACAGGATGCTGGGGTTGATCTGCACGGCCATGCCCCAAGACTGCCATGCCCGGCGCCCGTCACCGACCGCGGTCCGAGCCGTGGGCACAGCGGCTCCCGCGGCCGTGCGCCGCGTGCCATGCTGGGCCGTTCACCGGCACCGCGCACGGCAAGCGGGGGGAAGCCATGGCGGACGTACAGGGGCAGGGCCGGCGCGGGGTCGCGTGGCTGGTGTGCGGGCGGCGCACCAAGTGGCTGGTGGTGCTCTTCTGGCTGGTGGTGATCATCGTCGCGGCGCCGCTGGCGCAGAGACTCACCGACGCCCAGGAGAACGACTCCGAGGCCTGGCTGCCGGGCTCCGCCGAGTCCACCCAAGTCATCGAGGTGGCCGACGGGTTCAGGCCCGAGGTGATCCCCGCCGTCGTCGTGTACGCCCGCGAAGGCGGCCTCACCGAGGCGGACCGCGCGCGGATCACCGAGGACGTGCGCGAGGCCGAGGAGCTGCGCGGTCACGGGGTGCGCGGCGCGGAGACCCGCGGCCCGGTCTACGACAGGAAGTCGGGCGCCGAGGCGGCCCAGATCTTCGTCCCGATCACGATGGACGCCGAGGGCTGGGAGCGCATCGGCCCGGCCGTCGACTCCATCCGGGAGCGGGTGGGCAGTGGCGGGGACGGCCTGGGCGTGCACGTCACGGGGCCCGGCGGCACGGCCGCGGACTCCGCCGAGGCGTTCGAGGGCATCGACTCGACGCTGCTCTACTCTGCGGCGGGCATCGTCGTCGTGATCCTGCTGCTCACCTACCGCAGCCCCACCCTGCTGCTCGCCCCGCTGGTCGCGGTGATCGTGGCGCTGTTCACCGCGCAGGCGTTCATCTATCTGCTCGCCGAGCACGCGGACCTGACGGTCAACGGCCAGAGCGCGGGCATCCTGACCGTCCTCCTCTTCGGCGCGGGGACCGACTACGCCCTGCTCCTGGTCGCTCGCTATCGCGAAGAGCTGCGCCGCCACGAGGACCGTCACGAGGCGATGGCGCTCGCCCTGCACCGGGCGGGCCCGGCGGTACTCGCCTCGGGCGCGACCGTCGTCCTGAGCATGCTGGTGCTGCTCGCCGCCGAGATGAACTCGACGCGGGGCCTCGGCCCGGTCGCCGCGATCGGCGTCGCCGTCGGGCTCCTCGCGATGCTGTCGCTCTTCCCCGCCCTCCTGGTGATCTTCGGCCGGTGGTTCTTCTGGCCGCTGGTCCCGCACGTGGGCTCCCCCGAGCCGACCGAGCGCGGTGTGTGGGCCCGCGCGGGCCGGCGCATCGACCGCCGCCCCCGGCTGGTGTGGACCACCACGGCTGCCGTGCTCGCCCTGCTCTCGCTGGGCCTGTTCCAGCTGCGGGCACAGGGGCTCGGCAACGCCGACGCGTTCACCGACAAGCCGGACTCGATCACGGGCCAGGAGGTACTGGCCGAACACTTCCCGGCGGGTTCCGGCGATCCGCTGGTGATCGTGGCGGACAAGGCACGGGCCGCGCAGGTCACGCGGGCCGCCCAGGAGACCCGGGGCGTGGTGCGCGACAGCGTCGGCGTACCGCCCGGGACCAAGCCCGAGCACGACGGCAAGGTCCTGCTGGAGGCGACGCCGACCGACGCTCCGGACAGCGCGGCCGCCAAGCGGACCGTGGAGCGGGTGCGCGACGCCGTCCACGCCGTCCCCGGCGCGGACGCGAAGGTGGGCGGCGGCACGGCGGCGCTGCTCGACATGGACCGCGCGACGGCCCACGACAACAGACTGGTGATCCCGCTGGTCCTGGCCGTGGTCCTGCTGATCCTCGCGGCACTGCTGCGCGCGGTGGTGGCCCCGCTCCTGCTGATCGCGACCGTCGTCCTGTCCTTCGCGACGGCCCTCGGCCTGAGCGCGCTCGCCTTCCGCCACGTCTTCGACTACGCGGGCGAGCCCACCGACTTCCCGCTCTTCGTCTTCGTGTTCCTGGTGGCGCTCGGCATCGACTACAACATCTTCCTGGCCACCCGCGTCCGCGAGGAAGCGGGCCGCCAGGGCACGCGCGCGGGCGTCCTGACGGGCCTCGCCGCGACCGGCGCGGTGATCACTTCGGCGGGCCTGGTCCTCGCGGGCACGTTCGCCGCCCTCGGCACACTCCCGCTGGTGGCGTTCGCCGAGATCGGCTTCGCGGTCGCCCTCGGCGTGCTGCTCGACACCTTCGTCGTACGTTCGGTCCTGGTCACGTCGCTGTTCCTGGACGTAGGAGCGAAGGTGTGGTGGCCACACGCCCTGGCCCGCCGCCCCGAACCGGACGCGGCGGGCCCCAAGGCGCTCTAGCGCCCGGCGACCGACGGCCTCACGCGGTCCGCCGGATCAGCGCGAGATACATCGCGTCCGTCCCGTGCAGATGCGGCCACAGCTGTACGTCGGGACCCTCGCCCAGCGCCGGGACACCGGGCAGCAGCGGCCGCGCGTCAAGCAGTTCGGCGCCGCCGGTGTGCTTGATGACGTCGTCGACGACCGCGCGGGTCTCGGCCAGGTGCGGTGAGCAGGTGGCGTAACCGACGACGCCGCCGACACGCACCGACTCCAGCGCCGTGCGCAGCAGGCCGCGCTGGAGCGGGGCGAAGCCCTCCAGGTCCTCCGGGCGGCGCCGCCAGCGGGCCTCCGGGCGGCGGCGCAGTGCGCCGAGGCCCGTGCAGGGCACGTCCATCAGGACCCGGTCGAAGGTGCCGGGGCGCCACGGCGGGCGGGTGCCGTCGGCGGCGACGACCTGGTACGGGCCGGGGTTGCCGGCGAGCGCCTGCGCGACAAGACGGGCCCGGTGCGGCTGCTTCTCGGCGGCGAGCAGCACGGCACCGCGCTGGGCGGCGAGCCCGGCGAGCAGGGCCGCCTTGCCGCCGGGTCCCGCGCAGCCGTCGAGCCACTTCCCGTCGGGGCCCTCCAGCGGGGCGTTCGCGAGGGCGAGCGCGACGAGCTGGCTGCCCTCGTCCTGCACGCCCGCGCGGCCCTCACGGACGGCCTCGATGAGACCGGGTTCACCGCCCTCGCTGAGCCGCACGGCATACGGCGACCAGCGGCCCGGCAGTGCCGAGTCCTCCCCCACGGAGTCGAGGAGTTCGTCGGCGCCCAAGCGGCCGGGCCGGGCCACGAGCGTGACCTCCGGGCGTTCGTTGTCGGCTTCGAGCAGGTCCTCGATGCCGGCGCGGCCGCCGCCGAGCGCGTCCCACAGCGCCGAGACGACCCAGCGGGGGTGCGAGTGCACGATGGCGAGGTGGTCCTCGGCGTCCTCGTCGTAGGGCGGCGCGACCTTCTCCAGCCACCCGTCGAGATCGTCCTGGGCGACCTTGCGGAGCACCGCGTTGACGAACTTGGCCCGGCCGTCGCCGAGCACCACGCGCGCCAGCTCCACCGAGGCGGAGACGGCGGCGTGCGTCGGGATGCGCGTGCCGAGCAGCTGGTGCACGCCCAGGTTGAGCACGTCGAGCACCGGCGGGTCGACCTCGCGCAGCGGCCGGTCGATGCAGGCCGCCACGATCGCGTCGTACGTCCCCTGGCGGCGCAGCGTGCCGTAGACGAGTTCGGTGGCGAGCGCCGCGTCCCGCGCGTCGAACTTCTCGGGGCCCTCCTTCTCCCTGGCCTTGCGCAGCAGGGGCGGCAGGACGAGGTTCGCGTACGCGTCACGCTCGTCGACGGCCCGCAGCGCCTCGAAGGCGAGGAAGCGGACGGGGTCCTTCTGGGGCCGGCGGTAGGGCTTGCCGGTCTTGCCCGGCTTGCCGGAACCGCCCGGCTTGCCGGAGGGCTTACGGGGAGGCCGGTTCGGCTGGTCGTTCAAAGGTGCTCCGCTGCTGGAATGGGACGAACCCACTCAGCCTACGTCGCCGCCGCCCAGCCGCTCGCCGGGGGCGATCCGCACCCCGCGCGCCCAGTCGGCGCCCCGCATCGGCTTCTTGCCCTGCGGCTGCACCCAGAGCAGCTCGACGGCGTGCGAGCCGGAACCCACGTACACGTTGTTCTTCGCGGCCGACAGCTCACCGGGCGCGAGGTCGGTGCGGTCCGGGACGAGCGCGGCCTGGATGATCTTCAGCCGCTCGCCGCGGAAGACCGTCCAGGCGCCGGGCGCGGGGGTGCAGCCGCGCACCACGCGGTCGACGCGCAGGGCGGGCGCGGCCCAGTCCACCTGGGCGTCCTCGACGGTGATCTTCGGGGCGAGGGTGACGCCGTCGGCCGGCTGCGGCACCGCCTTCAGGCTGCCGTCCTCGATGCCGTCCATGGTCGCGACGAGCAGTCCCGAGCCCGCGAAGGCCAGCCGGGTGAGCAGGTCGCCACTGGTGTCGGTGGGCCGCACCGCCTCCGTGACGGTGCCGTACACCGGCCCCGAGTCGAGTCCCTGCTCGATCAGGAAGGTCGACGCGCCGGTGATCTCGTCGCCCGCCATCACGGCGTGCTGCACGGGCGCGGCACCGCGCCAGGCGGGCAGCAGCGAGAAGTGCAGATTGACCCAGCCGCGGGCCGGCACATCCAGGGCCGCCTTGGGCAGCAGCGCGCCGTAGGCGACCACGGGGCAGCAGTCGGGCCCGATCTCGCGCAGCCGCGCCAGGAACTCCTCGTCACGCGGCTTCACCGGCTTCAGCACCTCGATGCCCGCCTCCCGCGCGCGCTCCGCGACCGGACTCGCGACAAGCCTGCGGCCGCGGCCCGCGGGCGCGTCGGGACGGGTCACGACGGCGGCCACCTCGTGGCGGTCGGAGGCGATCAGGGCGTCCAGGGCGGGGACGGCGACCTCAGGAGTGCCTGCGAAGACGAGCTTCACTGGGTGGTACCTCGGATCTCTGGTGGGAGCGACGGCAGCGCACCAGTCTATGGGCCGCCTCCGACCCCGCCCAGGACGGCCTTCCGGGTGACGTCCGTTGACGCCTTTGGGGGCGTACGAACGGTCGTGCGCCCTGCGCATATGCACATACGCCCCTGCACCGTGACCCCACACGAGCTAGCGCGTTGGTCAAGAAAGAGTTGACCACAATGGGCCGCGGATGCGGCTCGATCCTTTTCAACGCCGGTTCGAGAGGCTTCTTCATGGCCGACCACGCAACCCACGACGCCCAGGCACGGGCCAGCCTGCACCTCTTGGTGCGGGACATCGAGCGGGTCCGCCGGCAGGTGGACGCACTGCGGACCCTCACCGCCCAGCTCGGCAACGTCTACCGCCCGCGCCGCTCCAGCCCCTCCGCGGGCTTCGTCGTGTACGGGCGGGCTCCCGCCCCGACCGTCCGCCTCGCGCAGGAACTGCGGGACAGCGTCGAGACGCTGGTCACCGCGGCGGTGGACTTCGACCGCTCGCTGGGGTTCTCGTGGGATGCGGTGGGCTCGGCCCTCGGCGTCACCAAGCAGGCCGTCCACCGCCGGTACGGCGCGCGGCGAGCCACCACGCAGGCGGCGGCCGAGGCGGAGCGCGCGACGGAGGTCCCGGCTCCCGCCGCGACCACCACGGCTACGGCCACCCGCCCGGTCCCGGTCGGCGCCCCCCTGCCGGCCGTCCCCGCGGCCCGCGCGATGCCGACCCAGCCGACGGCGGGCAGCCCCACCCTCCGCGACGACCCCAGGCCACCCGCCTTCCCCGGCCCCCGCACAGGCTGACTCCCCGAGTGCGCCCTGTCGACTGCCCCCTCTTGCCTCCTTGCTGTGGCGAGGGGGCAGTCGTATGCCGACGCCTCGACGGAAGAACGGAAGAGGAGCCTGACGCGCGGGGGCGCGACACGCGGGGGCGACGAGGGCGCGACACGCGACGAACCCGGGCCTGGCGCATCCGGAATGCGGCACCCGACAGAAGCGGGCGCACCGAGAAGCACCACCCGGCGCGAAGCGGACCCCGGGCCTGACGCATCCGGAATGCGACACCCGCCGGGAACGGGCGTATCCGAGACGCGCCACCCGACGCAAAGCAGACCCCGGGCCTGACGCATCCGCGATGCGGCACCCGACAGAAGCGGTCGCAACCGAGACGCGCCACCCGACGCAAAGCGGACCGGACACCGCCGCACGGCACCCCGCACCCCGCACCCGGCCCGACACACCCACGACGCAATACCCGGCCCGAAGCCGGCCCCCGCGTCCCTCAGCCGATGTCCAGTGGATCCACCCGGATCCGTACCGCCTCGGCGGCGCCCTCCCGGGACCCCTTCGCCCCCCGGGCCATCCGCGCGGCCTGCGCCGCCTTCAGTGAGGCCGCGAGTGCGGCGCCGCTGCCCGGCGGTACGCGGACCAGCACCCGCTCCCACTGCTCGCCGACCGGCGCCGCGCCGGGCCGCCGCGAGGGGCCGGGCCCCGTCTCCCGCACCGGGACGGGGCCCAGCACCACGGCGTCGGAAGGGAGTTCCGCCCCGGCGAGGAACCCCGTGAGCGCCTCCGGCGGCCCGGAGACCGCCGCCATCCGCGACACCGGCGGAAATCCCAGCTCGGCCCGCTCCTCCAGCTCCCGCACCGCGTGCCCCACCGGGTCCCACCGCACGAGCGCCTGCACGGGCCGCAGCGTCGGCTCGGCGACGACCACGACGGTGCCGCCCGCCCCTTGGGGACGTACGAGCGACGCGGCCCCGATCCACCGGCGCAGCGCGTCCTCCCCGGCCCGCAGATCGGGCCGGCCGAGCATGGCCCACCCGTCGAGCAGCAGAGCCGCGGCATAACCGCCCTCGGCGACGGGCTCCGCCCCCGGCGTGCTCACCACCAGCGCGGGCGCCCCCGGCACCGTGTCGAGCACCTGCTCGCGCCCCGAGGTCCGCACCGGCACCGCCGGAAACGCACGCCCCAGCTCCTCGGCGGTCCGCCGCGCCCCGACGATCTGCGCCCGCAGCCGGAACCCGCCACAGGAACCGCAGTGCCAGGCCGCCTCCGCCACCCCGCACCAGCCGCACCGCAGGGCGGCCCCGCTCTCCTGCGCCTCCAGCGGCCCGGCACACCGCCGGCACCGCGCGGGCTCCCGGCAGCGCTCACACGCGAGCCGCGGCACATAGCCGCGCCGTGGCACCTGCACCAGGACGGGCCCGTGCTTCAGCCCTTCCCGTACGGCCCGCCAGGCCAGCGTCGGCAGCCGCGCGGCCCGCGCCGCCTCGTCCCGCGCGAGATCCCCGTCGCCCACCGTGCGTACGAGGGGCGCGGCCCCGCGCACCTGCTCGCGGTCGGCGACCAGAGGCGCGGCCCATCCGGTCTCGACGAGCTGAGCCGCCTCGACCGTGCAGCTCCAACTCCCCAGCAGGAAGCCGCACTTGTCCCGCGCGGCCCGCAGCTCCAGGACCTCGCGCACATGCGGGAAGGGAGCGTGGTCGTCGCTGTGGTTGGAGTCCCCGTCGTCCCAGATGACGACGAGCCCCAGATCCCGTACGGGCGCGAACATGGCGGCCCGCGTCCCGACGACGGCCCGCACCTCCCCGCGCCGCACGGACAGCCACTCCCGATAGCGCCGCTCCTGCCCGGCGTCGGCGGTCAGCAGCGCGTGCCGCCCCTCGCCGAGGAGTGCGGTGAGCGCGGCGTCCACGCGCGCGGCGGGCCGCCCGGTCGGCACGACGACGAGCGCGCCACGCCCCGAGGCGAGCGTGGCCTGCACGGCGCGGGCGATCTCCTCGGCCCACTGCGGCCCGGGCAGCGCTGTCCACACCGCGCGGGGCGACCCCCCGGAGGCCAGGGCGCCGAGGAACTCCGCCCCGTGTCCGTACCGCCGCCAGGTCCCCGCGTCTGGCGCGGCCGGAGGCGCCGGAGGGTCGGACGCCGGACGCGACTCGGCCCGCGCGTGCCGGGGCGGGACCGCCAGCTGCAACACATCGGCGAGGCTTCCCGCGTACCGGTCGGCGACGGCGCGGGCGAGTTCGAGGAGCCCGGCATCGAGCACGGGCTCCGGCGAGACGACCTGGGCCAGAGCGGCCAGCGGCCCCGTGTACTCGGTCTCGGCACACCGCTCGACGATGAAACCGTCGATCAGCCCGCCGCCCTCGCGCCGCCCGTCCCGCACGTTCCGCGACCCGGCGCCGAAGCGCACCCGGACCCGCACCCCGGGCTGGGCCACCGCGTCCAGCTCCTCGGGAACGGCATAGTCGAAGTACCGGTCGAGATGGAGCACACCCTTGTCGACGAGGACCCGCGCCACCGGCAGCTCCTTGGCCAGCGCGGCGCCCCGCCACGTCCGCGGCTTGGCCCGCGGCACCTTGGCCTTGCGCACACTGTCCCGAATCAACGCGAGCTGCTCGGCCTCGGGCACCCCACCCCCGGCCCCCTCACCCGCACCCGACCCGTTCTCCCTGCTCACAGCAGCATTCCTACCAGACCGCACTGACAACGCCGACAGCACCGACAGCGCCGCGAGAACGCCGAGGCCCGGCCCCATGAGGAGAGAGCCGGGCCTCGGTGGAGCGAGCGCGCGGGGACTACAGCCCCGCCGCCTTCCGCAGCGCGTCCACGCGGTCCGTCCGCTCCCACGTGAAGTCGGGGATCGCCCGGCCGAAGTGGCCGTACGCGGCGGTCTGCGCGTAGATCGGACGGAGCAGGTCGAGGTCGCGGATGATCGCGGCCGGGCGGAGGTCGAAGACCTCGGCGATGGCCGTCTCGATCTTGTCCGTGTCGACCGTGGCCGTGCCGAAGGTCTCGACGAACAGACCGACCGGCTCGGCCTTGCCGATGGCGTAGGCGACCTGGACCTCGCAGCGGGCCGCGAGGCCGGCCGCCACGACGTTCTTGGCGACCCAGCGCATCGCGTACGCCGCGGAGCGGTCCACCTTCGACGGGTCCTTGCCCGAGAAGGCACCGCCGCCGTGGCGGGCCATGCCGCCGTACGTGTCGATGATGATCTTGCGGCCGGTGAGGCCGGCGTCGCCCATCGGGCCGCCGATCTCGAAGCGGCCGGTGGGGTTGACCAGCAGGCGGTAGCCCTCGGTCTCCAGCTTGATGCCGTCCTCGAGGAGGGCCTTCAGCTCGGGCTCGACCACGAACTCCCGGATGTCGGGGGCGAGGAGCGAGTCCAGGTCGATGTCGCTCGCGTGCTGCGAGGAGACGACGACCGTGTCGAGACGGACGGCCTTGTCGCCGTCGTACTCGATGGTGACCTGCGTCTTGCCGTCGGGGCGCAGGTAGGGGATCGTCCCGTTCTTGCGCACCTCGGACAGGCGCCGCGAGAGGCGGTGCGCGAGGTGGATCGGGAGCGGCATCAGCTCGGGCGTCTCGTCGCAGGCGTAGCCGAACATCAGGCCCTGGTCGCCCGCGCCCTGCTTGTCCAGCTCGTCCTCATCGCCCTCGACACGCTGCTCGTACGCCGTGTCGACGCCCTGCGCGATGTCGGGGGACTGCGAGCCGATGGACACCGAGACGCCACAGGAGGCGCCGTCGAAGCCCTTCTTCGAGGAGTCGTAACCGATCTCGAGGATCTTGTCGCGCACGAGCTGCGCGATCGGCGCGTACGCCTTCGTCGTGACCTCGCCGGCCACGTGGACGAGGCCGGTGGTGATCAGCGTCTCCACGGCGACCCGGGAGGTCGGGTCCTCCCGCAGAAGCGCGTCGAGAATGGTGTCGCTGATCTGGTCAGCGATCTTGTCGGGGTGACCCTCGGTCACAGACTCCGAGGTAAAGAGGCGCCGGGACACATCGCTCCCTGAGGTTGCAGCGGCTGCTGGCTGATCATTGGTGAACGGCCGGAGGCTGCGCCCGGCGTCGTCCGAGACCAGTTTATCGGTCACACTCGTCCGCCGGACCACATGTCTCGCCACTTGGGAGCCCTGTGACCTGCGGCACTGCATTGTGCGGTACGTTGATCAGTCTCCGCCAGAGGGCCTCGCGCCCGTTTTCCCCGGGTTTGATCCCCTGGCGGAACGAATATGCCATTGAGCCCCGGTGGTGGAGACCCGGTCAAGTAACGCGTCGCATTGTGACCGAGTTCCGTCGAGTTCCGTCGAGTTCAGCCAAGAGACGAAAGTTACCGCTCGTCTCAGGCGAGCCGCTCCGCGACCAGGTCCCAGACCGTGTCCGCGAGCGCCTCCTTCGGGCCGTACGGCACCGGCGTCTCGCTGCCGTCCGCGCCGAGCACGACGGCCTCGTTCTCCTCGGAGCCGAAGGTCTTGCGCTCGCCGACCTCGTTGACGACCAGCAGGTCGCAGCCCTTGCGTTCGAGCTTGGCCCGGCCGTTGGCGAGGACGTCGTCCGTCTCGGCGGCGAAGCCGACGACCACCTGGCCGGGGCGCGGCCTGGCCCCCGCGATCTCGGCGAGGATGTCGGGGTTGCGGACCAGGACGACGGGCGCCGGTTCCTGGCCGTCCTTCTTCTTGATCTTCCCGGCCGCATACGTCTCGGGGCGGAAATCGGCCACGGCGGCCGCCATCACGACGGCGTCGGCGTCGGCCGCGGCCTTCAGGACTGCCTCGCGCAGCTGCACGGCGGTGCCGACCGGCACGATGTCGACCCCGGCCGGGTCGGGCAGCGCGGCGTTCGCCGCCACGAGCGTGACGCGGGCGCCCCGCGCCGCCGCGCTCCGGGCGAGCGCGTAGCCCTGCTTGCCGGATGAGCGGTTGCCGAGGAAGCGGACCGGGTCGAGGGGCTCGCGGGTCCCGCCCGCGCTGACCACGACGTGGCGCCCGGCGAGATCCTGCGCCAGGTCGCCGCGGGCGAGGACACGGCGTACGACCTCGAAGAGCTCGGCCGGGTCCGGGAAGCGGCCCTTGCCGGTGTCGACGCCGGTGAGACGGCCGACGGCGGGCTCGATGACGAGGGCGCCCCGGCGCCGGAGCGTGGCGACGTTCTCCTGGGTGGCCGGGTGCTCCCACATCTCCGTGTGCATGGCCGGGGCGAAGACCACCGGACAGCGGGCCGTGAGGAGCGTGTTGGTGAGCAGGTCGTCGGCGAGGCCGTGGGCCGCCTTGGCGAGCATGTCGGCGGTGGCTGGGGCGACGATCACGAGGTCGGCGTGCTGGCCGATGCGGACGTGCGGCACCTCATGGACGTCGGACCAGACCTCGGTCGAGACGGGGTTGCCGGACAGCGCGGACCACGTCGCGGCGCCGACGAAGTGCAGCGCCGAGGCGGTCGGCACGACGCGCACGTCGTGGCCCGACTCGGTCAGCCGCCGCAGCAGCTCGCACGCCTTGTAGGCGGCGATGCCACCGCTGACCCCCAGAACGACCTTGGGCTTGCTCACCCGTGCCTCCCCGCACTCGGATCTCCGTACCCCGGAGACGTACGACTCCATGACACACCACAGGCCCGGCAGTCGCGCTGCCGGGCCTGTGGTGGAAGAACGGACAACGCCTACTGGGCGGGGCCCTCGATGGCCTCGGACGTCAGCAGGCCCGCGTTGATCTCGCGGAGCGCGATCGAGAGCGGCTTCTCGTGGACGTGGGTGTCCACGAGCGGGCCGACGTACTCCAGGAGGCCCTCACCGAGCTGCGAGTAGTACGCGTTGATCTGGCGCGCGCGCTTGGCGGCGTAGATCACGAGGCTGTACTTCGAGTCGGTGGCTTCGAGCAGCTCATCAATCGGCGGGTTGATGATGCCCTCGGGCGCGGTGATGGAAGAGGACACGCTCTGCCTTCCGATGGGGTCAAGACCAGAAGGGTCAAGACTGGGGTAAAGATCAAAGAACCTTCGTCAAGGCTAGCAGCTCACGGGCCACGTCCTCGACAGAGGTGTTGACCAGGGTCGTGTCGAACTCCGCCTCGGCGGCGAGCTCGACCTTGGCCGCGGCCAGCCTGCGCTCGATCACCTCGGGCACCTCGGTCCCCCGGCCGGTGAGCCGGCGGACCAGCTCGTCCCAGCTCGGCGGGGCGAGGAAGACCAGCTGCGCCTCGGGCATCGACTCGCGCACCAGGCGCGCGCCCTGCAGATCGATCTCCAGGAGGACGGGCTCGCCCGCCTCCAGGCGTTCGAGCACCGCGCGGCGCGGGGTGCCGTAGCGGTTGCCGGCGAACTCGGCCCACTCAAGCAGCTCGCCGTTGGCGATCAGCTTGTCCATCTCCTCGTCGGAGACGAAGAAGTACTGGACTCCGTGCTTCTCACCGGGGCGCGGCTTGCGTGTGGTCGCGGAGACCGAGAGCCAGACCTCGGGGTGTTCTTTGCGCATATGGGCGACGACCGTGCTCTTGCCGACCCCGGAGGGGCCGGAGAGCACGGTCAGCCGCGGACGTACGTCCGGGGGCACGGGGGTCGTCCCCCGGGATGTTGCAGCCATGCAGCGATTATCCAGGTTCTCAGGAGTGCCTGAGAACGTCAGGCAGCGCCACCACCGAACTCGCGCTCAAGAGACGCGATCTGATTGGAGCCGAGACCGCGCACGCGGCGGCTCTCGGAGATGCCAAGACGCTCCATGATCTGCTTGGCGCGGACCTTGCCCACGCCCGGCAGGGACTCCAGGAGGGCGGAGACCTTCATCTTGCCGATGACATCGTTCTCCTGGCCCTGCTTGATGACCTCGTGAAGAGAGGCGCCGGAGTGCTTGAGTCGATTCTTGACCTCGGCCCGCTCCCGGCGAGCCGCGGCGGCCTTTTCGAGCGCGGCTGCGCGCTGTTCAGGGGTAAGGGGCGGAAGAGCCACGCCTACGTCACCTCGGATGTCGAACTGTCGGATACGGACCGGTGAGGAACCTAGTCGCCCCACACCTGGGGAGCAACGTGCAAAGTGCTTGCCCGTTGGCTCTCTCGGAGACTAGCGGCCATGACCGCCGGAGTCAGCGAGAACAGACGAAAAGTCCTGGTCAGCCTCTGTCGAGCCGGACATACACGGCATATCGCACCCGATTTTGGCCGGTGAGTCGTCGACGGGGGCGCGGCGCGTGCTCCGCCGCCGCCCTCAGGCCGCCTCGACCGCCACTCTGATCTCGTCCGCGAAGCGCTCCGCGGCCTCCCGCAGACCGGCGGCGTCCGGTCCGTACCGCAGCACGCCCCGGCTGACGCTCGGCACCACATTGCGCACGGCCGCGCCGAAGACGCCCGGCAGATCGGCCGGGGTCGCGCCCTGCGCGCCGATGCCCGGGGCGAGCAGCGGGCCGTTGACGGCGAGGTCGTACGACGAGAGGTCGCCCAGCGTCGCGCCGACGACCGCGCCGAAGGACCCCAGGGGCGCCTGGCCGGCGTTCTCGGCGGCGAGGTGGCCGAGGACGGTGGCCGCGACCGTGCGGCCGTCCTCGCGGAGCGCGTGCTGCACCTCGGCGCCCTCGGGGTTGGAGGTGAGGGCGAGCACGAAGAGCCCGGCGCCGTTCTCCCGCGCGAGTTCGACGGCGGGCTTCAGGGAGCCGTACCCGAGGTAGGGCGAGACGGTCAGCGCGTCGCTGAAGAGCGGCGAGTCCTTGTGCAGGAAGGTCTCGGCGTACGCGGCCATGGTCGAGCCGATGTCGCCGCGCTTGGCGTCCATGACGACCAGGGCACCGGCGGCCCGCAGCTCCGCGACCGCCTTCTCCAGTACGGCGATGCCCCGCGACCCGAAGCGCTCGAAGAACGCGCTCTGCGGCTTGAAGACCGCGACGGTGCCGGCGAGCGCCTCGACAACGGTCCGCGTGAACCGTTCCAGGCCCGCGATGTCGTCGTCCAGGCCCCACGCGGACAGCAGCGAGGCGTGCGGGTCGATGCCGACACACAGGGGCCCACGCTCGTCCATGGCGTGGCGCAGGCGCGTGCCGAAGGGCTCCAGGGCGACGCTCATGCGGACTTCCTCACGTCGGCGCCGACGGCGTCGGCGAGGGTGGCGTACGGGCTCGTGCGCAGGCGCGCGGCCAGCCCCTTGTGGATGGCGCGGCCCCAGAAGGGCCCTTCGTAGATGAAGGCGCTGTAGCCCTGGACCAGGGTGGCGCCCGCGAGGATGCGCTGCCAGGCGTCCTCGGCGTTCTCGACGCCGCCGACGCCCACGAGCGTGATGCGGTCGCCCACGCGCGCGTAGAGGCGGCGCAGGACCTCCAGGGAGCGTTCCTTGAGGGGCGCTCCGGAGAGACCCCCGACCTCCTTCACCAGCGAGGGTTCGGATTTCAAACCGAGGCTCTCGCGCGCGATGGTCGTGTTGGTGGCGATGATGCCGTCCAGGCCGAGTTCGACGGCGAGGTCCGCGACGGCGTCGACGTCCTCGTCCGCGAGGTCGGGGGCGATCTTCACCAGGAGAGGCACGCGGCGGCCCTCGACGCTGCGGTCGGCGGCCTCGCGCACGGCGGTCAGCAGGGGCCGCAGCGACTCGGTGGCCTGCAGGTCGCGCAGGCCCGGCGTGTTCGGGGACGACACGTTGACGACCAGGTAGTCGGCGTGGCGGGCGAGGCGCTCGGTCGACTTCACGTAGTCGGCGGTGGCCTCGTCCTCCGGTACGACCTTGGTCTTGCCGATGTTGACGCCCACGACGGTCCTGAAGACCGGCGTACGGGAGGCGAGCCGCTCGGCGACGGCCGCCGAGCCTTCGTTGTTGAAGCCCATGCGGTTGATCAGCGCGCGGTCGGGGACGAGGCGGAACATCCGCTTCTTGGGGTTGCCGGGCTGCGGCTCCCCGGTGACCGTGCCGATCTCGATGTGGTCGAAGCCGAGCATCGACATGCCGTCGACGGCGACGGCGTTCTTGTCGAAGCCCGCCGCGAGCCCGAAGGGCCCGTGCATCCGCAGCCCGAGGGCCTCGGTGCGCAGCTCCTTGTGGCGGGGCGCGAGGACGGCCGCGACGAAGGTGCGCAGCACCGGGACGCGGGCCACGAGGCGGATCCAGCGGAAGGCCATGTGGTGGGCCTGCTCCGGGTCCATGCGCTTGAAGACGAGGTTGAAGAAAAGCTTGTACATGTTCGTTGTCCTCACGAAGAGGTTGTCCTCATGAAGAGGTTGTCCTCATGAAGAGGGGGACACCGTTTCCGGTGTCCCCCTCAGGGCTGCTAGTCGCGGGCCGCGGTCAGGTGCTGCGCGTGTTCCTGGAGCGAGCGGACGCCCACGTCCCCGCCGCTGAGCGCGTCGATGCCCTGGACGGCGGCGGCGAGCGCCTGGACCGTCGTGAGGCACGGCACGGAGCGCGCCACGGCCGCCGTACGGATCTCGTAGCCGTCGAGGCGGCCGCCGGTGCCGTACGGGGTGTTGACGATGAGGTCGACGCCGCCGTCGTGGATGAGCTGGACGATGGTCTTCTCGCCGTTCGGGCCCTCGCCCTCGGACTGCTTGCGCACGACGGTGGCGTTGATGCCGTTGCGCTTGAGCACCTCGGCCGTGCCGGACGTGGCGAGCAACTCGAAGCCGTGGCCGACCAGTTCACGCGCCGGGAAGATCATCGAGCGCTTGTCGCGGTTGGCGACGGAGATGAAGGCGCGGCCCTTGGTGGGCAGCGGACCGTACGCGCCCGCCTGCGACTTGGCGTACGCCGTCCCGAAGACGGAGTCGATGCCCATGACTTCGCCCGTGGAGCGCATCTCCGGGCCGAGGACGGTGTCGACGCCGCGCCCGTGGATGTCGCGGAAGCGCGACCACGGCATGACGGCCTCCTTGACGGAGATCGGCGCGTCCATGGGCAGCGTGCCGCCGTCGCCGTGCCTGGGCAGCATGCCCTCCGCGCGCAGCTCGGCGATGGTCGCGCCGAGCGAGATCCGGGCGGCGGCCTTGGCCAGCGGCACCGCGGTCGCCTTCGAGGTGAAGGGGACGGTGCGGGAGGCGCGCGGGTTGGCTTCGAGGACGTACAGGATGTCGCCCGCCATGGCGAACTGGATGTTGATGAGTCCGCGGACGCCGACGCCCTTGGCGATGCCTTCCGTGGAGGCGCGCAGGCGCTTGATGTCGAAGCCGCCGAGCGTGATCGGGGGCAGCGCGCAGGCCGAGTCGCCGGAGTGGATGCCGGCCTCCTCGATGTGCTCCATGACGCCGCCGAGGTAGAGCTCGGTGCCGTCGTAGAGCGCGTCCACGTCGATCTCGATCGCGTCGTCGAGGAAGCGGTCGACGAGGACCGGCCGCGAGGGGCTGATCTCGGTGGACTCCTCGATGTACGAGGCGAGGCGCGTCTCGTCGTACACGATCTCCATGCCGCGGCCGCCGAGCACGTACGACGGGCGTACGAGGACGGGGTAGCCGATCTCGTCGGCGATGGCCTTGGCCTCGGCGAACGTCGTCGCGGTGCCGTGCTTGGGCGCCGGGAGGCCCGCCTCGGCGAGGACGCGGCCGAAGGCGCCGCGGTCCTCGGCGGCGTGGATGGCCTCGGGCGGGGTGCCGACGACCGGGACGCCGTTGTCCTTGAGGGCCTGCGCGAGGCCCAGCGGGGTCTGGCCGCCGAGCTGGACGATGACGCCCGCGATCGGCCCGGCCTGCGCCTCGGCGTGGACGATCTCCAGGACGTCCTCCAGGGTGAGCGGCTCGAAGTAGAGCCGGTCGGAGGTGTCGTAGTCGGTGGAGACGGTCTCGGGGTTGCAGTTGACCATCACGGTCTCGTAGCCCGCGTCGCTGAGCGCGAAGGAGGCGTGGACGCAGGAGTAGTCGAACTCGATGCCCTGGCCGATGCGGTTCGGGCCGGAGCCCAGGATGATCACCGCGGGCTTCTCGCGCTTGGCGACCTCGCTCTCCTCGTCGTACGAGGAGTAGAAGTACGGCGTCTTCGCGGCGAACTCGGCGGCGCAGGTGTCGACCGTCTTGTAGACCGGGCGCACCCCGAGGGCGTGCCGGACCTCGCGGACGACGTCCTCGCGCAGACCGCGGATCTCGGCGATCTGGGCGTCGGAGAAGCCGTGGCGCTTGGCCTCGGCGAGCAGGTCGGAGTCGAGGCGCTCGGCGGCGGCCAGCTCGTCCGCGATCTCCTTGATCAGGAAGAGCTGGTCGACGAACCACGGGTCGATCTTCGTGGCGTCGAAGACCTCGTCGGGGGTGGCGCCCGCGCGGATGGCCTGCATGACGGTGTTGATGCGCCCGTCGGTCGGCCGGACGGCCTCCTCCAAAAGAAGAGCCTTGTCGCCGGGCTCGCCCACGAAGGTGAACTGTGAGCCCTTCTTCTCCAGCGAGCGCAGCGCCTTCTGCAGCGCCTCGGTGAAGTTGCGGCCGATGGCCATGGCCTCGCCGACCGACTTCATGGTGGTCGTCAGGGTCGAGTCCGCCGACGGGAACTTCTCGAAGGCGAAGCGCGGGGCCTTGACCACTACGTAGTCAAGGGTCGGCTCGAAGGAGGCGGGGGTCTTCTCGGTGATGTCGTTGGGGATCTCGTCCAGCGTGTAGCCGACGGCCAGCTTCGCGGCGATCTTAGCGATCGGGAAGCCGGTGGCCTTCGAAGCGAGCGCCGAGGACCGCGAGACGCGCGGGTTCATCTCGATGACGATGACGCGGCCGTCGGTCGGGTCGATCGCGAACTGGATGTTGCAGCCGCCGGTGTCGACGCCGACCTCACGGATGATCGCGATGCCGACGTCCCGCAGGGTCTGGTACTCGCGGTCGGTGAGCGTCATCGCGGGCGCGACGGTGATGGAGTCGCCGGTGTGCACGCCCATCGGATCGAAGTTCTCGATGGAGCAGACGACCACGACGTTGTCGTTCTTGTCGCGCATCAGCTCCAGCTCGTACTCCTTCCAGCCGAGGATGGACTCCTCCAGGAGCACCTCGGTGGTCGGCGAGAGCGTGAGGCCCTGTCCGGCGATGCGGCGCAGCTCCTCCTCGTCGTGCGCGAAACCGGAACCGGCGCCGCCCATCGTGAAGGAGGGGCGGACGACCACGGGGTAGCCGCCGAGCGCGTCGACGCCCTTGAGGACGTCGTCCATGGAGTGGCAGATGTACGAGCGTGCGGACTCGCCGTGCCCGATCTTCTTGTTGACCTCTTCGACGACGCCCTTGAACAGCTCGCGGTCCTCGCCCTTGTTGATCGCCTCGACGTTGGCTCCGATGAGCTCGACGCCGTACTTCTCCAGGACGCCCTGCTCGTGCATGGAGATCGCCGTGTTGAGGGCCGTCTGGCCGCCCAGCGTCGGCAGCAGCGCGTCGGGGCGCTCCTTGGCGATGATCTTCTCGACGAACTCCGGGGTGATCGGCTCGACGTACGTGGCGTCGGCGATCTCCGGGTCGGTCATGATCGTCGCCGGGTTGGAGTTGACGAGGATGACGCGCAGGCCCTCGGCCTTGAGGACGCGGCACGCCTGGGTGCCGGAGTAGTCGAACTCGGCGGCCTGGCCGATGACGATCGGGCCGGAGCCGATGACCAGGACGGACTGGATATCGGTGCGCTTAGGCACGCTGGGCTCCTTCTGCGGTCATCAGGGATACGAAGCGGTCGAAGAGGTACGCGGCGTCGTGCGGGCCCGCGGCGGCTTCGGGGTGGTACTGGACGCTGAACGCCGGCTGGTCGAGCAGCTGGAGCCCCTCCACCACCTGGTCGTTCAGGCACACGTGGGAGACCTCGGCGCGCCCGTAGGGGGTGTCGGAGACCTTGTCGAGGGGGGCGTCGACGGCGAAGCCGTGGTTGTGCGCGGTGACCTCGACCTTGCCGGTCGTGCGGTCCTGCACCGGCTGGTTGATGCCGCGGTGGCCGTACTTCAGCTTGTACGTGCCGAAGCCGAGCGCGCGCCCGAGGATCTGGTTGCCGAAGCAGATGCCGAAGAGCGGCGTCTTGCGCTCCAGGACGCCCTTGACCACGGTCAGGTCGACGGTCGAGGGGTCACCGGGGCCGTTGGACAGGAAGAAGCCGTCCGGGTCGACCGCGTACACGTCGTCGAGCGTCGCGGTGGCGGGCAGCACGTGCACCTCGATGCCGCGCTCGGCCATGCGGTGCGGGGTCATGCCCTTGATGCCGAGGTCCAGGGCGGCCACGGTGAACTTCTTCTCACCGATGGCCGGTACCACGTAGGGCTCGGTGGTGGCGACCTCTGCGGAGAGGTCGGCGCCCACCATCTCGGGGGCCTCCTTGACGCGGGCGAGCAGCGTCGCGTCGTCGGAGAGCGCCTCTCCGGAGAAGATGCCCACGCGCATCGCGCCGCGCTCGCGCAGGTGGCGGGTGAGCGCACGCGTGTCGATGCCGCTGATGCCGACGACGCCCTGCTCGGTCAGCTCGTCGTCCAGAGTGCGCCGGGAGCGCCAGTTGGAGGGCACGCGTGCGGGGTCGCGCACGACGTAACCGGCGACCCAGATGCGGCGGGACTCGGCGTCCTCGTCGTTCACACCGGTGTTGCCGACGTGCGGGGCCGTCATGACGACGACCTGGCGGTGGTACGAGGGGTCGGTCAGGGTCTCCTGGTAGCCGGTCATGCCGGTGGAGAACACCGCTTCGCCGAAGGTCTCCCCCACGGACCCGTAGGCACGGCCGCGGAAGGTGCGGCCATCCTCCAGGACGAGTACGGCGGGAGCCTTGCCGGCTCCCCGGGTGGAGATCGTCATCGTGCGGTGCCTTCCGTAGTGCTGGACGTCTTGATCATGCTGTTGATGGCCTCGACCCACTGGGCCTGCTCGGCCGCGTGGTCGGAGCGGAAACCGGAGTCGAGCAGCTTCTCGCCGTGTTCCCAGGTGACGATCAGGAGACCGCCCTCCGCGAGGACCTTTCCGGCGATGCCCTTGTCGAGACGGGCCTCGCGCAGCTGTTCGGCCGGGATGAAGAAGTCGGCCGCTCCGGGGCGTACGACATCGAGTCCCGCGTCGGTGAGCGTCAGCTCGACGCGGCTGCGGGCGCCGAGGCCGTGCGCCACGACGCGGTCGAGCCACTGCCCGGCCGTGGTGGAGCCGTGGTAGCGGCCGCTCAGCTCCAGTCTCGCCGGGCCCGGGTCGGTCGGCGCGCCGGGCAGCTCGGGCAGGTCGCCCTGGAGCGTGCCGCGCCACTTCCAGCCCTCGCGCATCAGCCAGTAGACGAGCGCGATGAAGAGCAGCAGTCCGACGACCCAGCCGAGCCGTGCGGCCCAGTCGGTCACGTCCGCCGATTCCTTCTCGGCGGCCAGTTCCAGAAGAGATGTCACGCGAGATTCCCGTCGACGAGCGTGGCCCGGCCCCGGAGCCACGTGTGCGTGACGCGGCCCGGCAGCTCACGGCCCTCATAGGGAGTGTTGCGGCTGCGCGAGGCGAAGCCCGCGGGGTCCACTTCCCCACGGTAATCGGCATCGACCAGGACGAGGTTCGCGGGCTCACCTGCCGAGACGGGGCGGCCGTGCCCGGTGGCCCGGCCGATCCTCGCGGGCTTGAAGGACATGCGGTCGGCGACCGCTTCCCAGGTCAGCAGGCCGGTCTCGACCATCGTCTGCTGGACGACGGACAGGGCGGTCTCCAGGCCGACCATGCCCATGGCGGCCGCGGCCCACTCGCAGTCCTTGTCCTCGTGCGGGTGCGGGGCGTGGTCGGTGGCGACGATGTCGATGGTGCCGTCGGCGAGGGCCTCGCGCAGCGCCATGACGTCGCGCTCGGTGCGCAGCGGCGGGTTGACCTTGTAGACGGGGTTGTACGTGCGGACCAGCTCGTCGGTGAGGAGGAGGTGGTGCGGGGTGACCTCGGCGGTGACGTTGATGCCGCGCGACTTGGCCCAGCGCACGATCTCGACGGAGCCCGCGGTCGAGAGGTGGCAGATGTGGACGCGGGAGCCGACGTGCTCGGCGAGCAGCACATCGCGCGCGATGACCGACTCCTCGGCGACGGCGGGCCAGCCGCCGAGGCCCAGCTCGGCGGAGACGACGCCCTCGTTCATCTGGGCGCCCTCGGTGAGGCGCGGCTCCTGCGCGTGCTGCGCGACGACGCCGCCGAAGGCCTTCACGTACTCCAGGGCACGGCGCATCATCACGGCGTCGTCGACGCACTTGCCGTCGTCGGAGAAGACGGTGACCCCGGCGGCCGACTCGTGCATGGCGCCCAGCTCGGCGAGCTTCTTGCCCTCCAGGCCGACGGTGACGGCGCCGATGGGCTGCACGTCGCAGTAGCCGGACTCCTTGCCGAGCCGGTAGACCTGCTCGACGACGCCGGCGGTGTCGGCGACGGGGAAGGTGTTGGCCATGGCGAACACGGCGGTGTAGCCACCGGAGGCGGCGGCGCGGGTGCCGGTGAGGACGGTCTCGGAGTCCTCGCGCCCCGGCTCGCGCAGGTGGGTGTGGAGGTCGACGAGGCCCGGCAGGAGCACCTTGCCCTCGGCCTCGACGACGGTCGCGCCCTCGGCGGAGAGCCCGGTGCCCACGGCCTCGATGGTCTCGCCGTCGATCAGGACGTCCTGCGCCTCGCCGCCGAGCACCTTCGCACCACGGATCAGGATCTTGCTCATGTTCTTACTTCTCCTCGGTACGGGTGTGGGTCACGGCGGGTTCGTTGCCGCCCAGAAGCAGATAGAGGACGGCCATGCGGATGGAGACTCCGTTGGCGACCTGCTCGACGACCGTGCAGCGGTCGGAGTCGGCGACCGCTGCGGTGATCTCCATGCCGCGGACCATCGGTCCGGGGTGCATCACGATGGCGTGCCCGGGCATCTTCGCCATGCGCTCGCCGTCCAGGCCGTAGCGCCGCGAGTACTCGCGCTCGGTGGGGAAGAACGCGGCGTTCATGCGCTCGCGCTGCACGCGCAGCATCATGACGGCGTCGGACTTCGGCAGCACGCTGTCCAGGTCGTACGAGATGTCGCACGGCCACCGCTCGACGCCGACCGGCACGAGCGTGGGCGGCGCGACCAGGGTGACCTCGGCGCCGAGCGTGTGCAGCAGGTCGACGTTGGAGCGGGCGACGCGGCTGTGCAGGACGTCGCCGACGATGGTGATGTGCTTGCCCGCCAGGTCCTGGCCGAGGCCCGCGTCGGGTCCGACGAGGCGGCGCCGCATGGTGAAGGCGTCGAGCAGGGCCTGCGTGGGGTGCTGGTGCGTGCCGTCACCGGCGTTGATGACGGCGGCGTCGATCCAGCCGGAGGTGGCCAGGCGGTAGGGCGCGCCGGAGGCGCCGTGCCGGATGACGACGGCGTCGACGCCCATCGCCTCCAGGGTCTGGGCGGTGTCCTTGAGGGACTCGCCCTTGGAGACCGACGACCCCTTGGCGGCGAAGTTGATGACGTCGGCGGAGAGGCGCTTCTCGGCGGCCTCGAAGGAGATCCGGGTCCGGGTCGAGTCCTCGAAGAAGAGGTTGACCACGGTACGGCCGCGCAGGGCGGGCAGTTTCTTGATCGGCCGGTCGGCGACCCGCGCCATTTCCTCGGCCGTGTCGAGGATGAGGACGGCGTCGTCGCGCGAGAGGTCGGCGGCCGAGATGAGGTGTCGCATCATCGGGGGTGTACTCCGGTGTGTGGAGGTCTGCGGGCACGCGGGCGCGCAGGGTGGTGCCCTGGAGCCCGTGAGGGGGGAAGCCGGTCCTACGGTCCTACGCGGAAGCGGGCTTGGCACCGAGCAGCACGGCGTCGCGGCCGTCCTCCTCGGTGAGCTGGACCTTGACCGTCTCCCGCAGCGACGTGGGGAGGTTCTTGCCGACGTAGTCGGCGCGGATGGGCAGTTCGCGGTGGCCGCGGTCGACGAGCACGGCGAGCTGCACCGCGCGCGGACGCCCGATGTCGTTCAGCGCGTCGAGGGCGGCCCGGATGGTGCGGCCGGAGAAGAGCACGTCGTCGACGAGGACGACCAGGCGGCCGTCGATGCCGTCACCGGGGATCTCGGTGCGGGCCAGCGCACGCGGCGGATGCATGCGCAGGTCGTCGCGGTACATGGTGATGTCGAGGGAGCCGACCGGGATCTTGCGGCCGGTGATCTCTTCGAGCTTCTCGGCGAGCCGGCGGCCGAGGAAGACGCCGCGGGTGGGAATGCCGAGGAGAACCACGTCGTCGGCGCCCTTGGCGCGCTCGACGATCTCGTGGGCGATGCGGGTCAACACCCGCGCGATGTCCGGCCCTTCGAGCACGGGGCGCGCGACAGCTGAATCTCTGGGGTCCTGCGTGTCCATATGAAACGGACCTCCTTCTCCGCCTCACGGGACGGACCTTAAAGGACGTCGAAATTGCGCCAGCCACAGTACCAGCATTGGTGCCCGAACACGTCATCGGCCTCCACCGAAGGGGCGGTACGGACCATTCGGCTTGACGCAGGCAAGTAACGCTGCGTAACCTCACAGTGAGTTACCAGCCACGCGGCGGAGCCGCATGATTGTCGCAGCGTCCGGGGAGCTATATGTCCAGCGAATACGCCAAGCAGCTCGGGGCCAAGCTCCGTGCGATCCGCACCCAGCAGGGCCTTTCCCTCCACGGCGTCGAGGAGAAGTCCCAGGGACGCTGGAAGGCGGTCGTAGTGGGGTCGTACGAGCGCGGCGACCGTGCCGTGACCGTACAGCGCCTCGCCGAGCTGGCGGACTTCTACGGCGTCCCCGTGCAGGAGCTTCTTCCTGGTACGGCTCCCGGTGGCGCCGCCGAGCCGCCGCCGAAGCTCGTCCTCGACCTGGAGCGCCTCGCCCATGTGCCGGCCGAGAAGGCGGGTCCGCTCCAGCGGTATGCCGCCACGATCCAGTCGCAGCGCGGTGACTACAACGGCAAGGTGCTCTCGATCCGCCAGGACGACCTGCGCACCCTCGCCGTCATCTACGACCAGTCCCCCTCGGTCCTGACCGAGCAGCTCATCAGCTGGGGCGTCCTGGACGCGGACGCGCGCCGCGCCGTCGCCCACGAAGAGGTCTGATCCCACCGCGGAACAGTCCAGCAGAAACGTGCCGCCGCCGGTGGCCGCAGCCGAAAGGCCGCGGCCACCGGCGGCGGTTTCTGCTTTGCACAACCGCCAGGGCCCGCAGCGGATTGCTGCGGGCCCTGTGGGTGACGTGGGAGACGCCTTACTCCTCGTCCCGGCGCAGGGACGGCTTCAGGTCCTTGAAGCGTCCGAGCAGGCCGTTGACGAAAGCCGGCGACTCGTCGGTGGAGAACTCCTTGGCGATCTGGACCGCCTCGTCGATGACCACCGCGTCGGGCGTCCCGTCGACCCAGACCAGTTCGTAGGCGCCGAGCCGCAGGATGTTCCGGTCGACGACCGGCATGCGGTCCAGGGTCCATCCGACGGCGTACTGCGAGATGAGTTCGTCGATGCGGCGCTCATGCTGCGCGTACCCCTCGACGAGCTCCATCGTGTACTCGCTCACCGGCGGCTGCCGGGTGTCGGACCGCGAGTGGCGCACCCAGTCGGCGAGGACCGTCAGGACGTCCGTTCCGCGCTGGTCCGCCTCGAAGAGGATCTGGAAGGCGCGCTTGCGGGCCGTATTACGAGCAGCCACGGTTAGCTGTTCACCCGGCCGAGGTAGTCGCTGGTGCGGGTGTCGACCTTGATCTTCTCGCCGGTGGTGATGAAGAGCGGCACCTGGATCTGGTGACCGGTCTCCAGCGTGGCGGGCTTGGTGCCACCGGTGGAGCGGTCGCCCTGGACGCCGGGCTCGGTCTCCTGGATGACGAGCTCGACGGCGGCGGGCAGCTCGACGAAGAGCACCGAGCCCTCGTGCTGCGCGACCGTGGCGGTGAAGCCCTCGATCAGGAAGTTGGCGGCGTCGCCGACGGCCTTGCGGTCGACGTGCAGCTGGTCGTACGTCTCCATGTCCATGAAGACGAAGTAGTCGCCGTCCATGTAGGAGAACTGCATGTCGCGCTTGTCAATCGTGGCCGTCTCGACCTTGACGCCGGCGTTGAACGTCTTGTCGACGACCTTGCCGGAGAGCACGTTCTTGAGCTTGGTGCGCACGAAGGCCGGGCCCTTGCCGGGCTTGACGTGCTGGAACTCGACGACGGACCAGAGCTGGCCGCCTTCGAGCTTGAGCACCAGGCCGTTCTTGAGGTCGTTCGTGGAAGCCACGGTTGCGGAATCTCCTGGACTGACGTGGACGACGCCGGGGCACGCGCCGCGGCTGGTGCCGCTAGAGCGCGAGCAGCTCCTTGGTCGTAATGGTGAGTAGCTCGGGTCCGCCGTCCGCCTCGGGGCGCACGACGAGCGTGTCATCGATCCGGACACCGCCCCGGCCGGGGAGGTGAACCCCCGGCTCGACGGTGACCGGCACGCAAGCGTCCAGTTTACCCATGGCCGAGGGCGCCAACTGCGGGTCCTCGTCGATTTCGAGCCCCACGCCGTGTCCAGTCAGTGGAGAGAGCCCGTCCGCATGGCCCGCGGAGTCCAGTACGTGGCGTGCCGCGCGGTCCACGTCGCGGCACGCGGCACCGGGTACGAGGGCCTCCCTGCCCGCCCGCTGAGCGGCGAAGACGAGGTCGTACAGCTCGATCTGCCAGTCCGCGGGGGAGGTCCCGATGACGAACGTACGCCCGATCTCGCAGCGGTATCCGCGGTAACTCGCCCCCAGGCACACGGAGAGGAAATCCCCCTCCTCCACCCGTCGGTCCGAGGGCCGATGACCGCCCTTGCCGGAATTCGGCCCGGTGCCGACCGAGGTCGGGAAGGCGGGCCCGTCCGCGCCGTGGTCCACGAGCCGCCGCTCCAGCTCCAGCGCGAGATGCCGCTCCGTCCGCCCGACCAGGATGGACTCCAGCAGCTCCCCCAGCGCCTGATCGGCGATCTCCGCGGCGATCCGCAGACAGGAGATCTCCTCCTCGTCCTTGACGTACCGCAGCTGCTCCACCGCCCCGCCGAGGTCCACCAGGCGCAGCCGCGGCGCCACCGAGCCGAGGGCCCGGTGCCGGGCGACCGTCAGATGGTGCTCCTCCACGGCCAGTGACTCGGCCCCCCGGGCGGTCGCGAGCCCGGCCCCGGCGACGGCCGGATCGGCGCCCGGCGCGGGCAGCAGCCGCATTCGCAGCGCCTCGTCGGGCCGCCCCTCGCCCGGCTGGTCACCGGGCGGGCGCCCGCACAGCAGGACGTCCTCGTCCTCGCCGACCAGCAGCACGGCGCCCTCCGGTGCGGCTCCGGCGAGATAGCGGACATTGGCGGGCCGGGAAATGAGCGCCGCCGCGCCCCCACCCGCGGCACACCGCTCCCTCACTCGCTCCCTGCGGACCGCGTAGACCTCTGACATGGGGCGAGCCTATGAGTGCCGCCGGCAACCGGCCCGGTCAGCGCGTCCGACCGGGCGGCGGCCTTCAGTACGAAGCCCGGGCGGGCCCCGTCGCTACCACTGCGGCGGGCTCGCGATGGCTCGGGCCAGGACGTCGTCCAGGATGCGGGCCGTGGCGGGGACGTCCAGCTGGGAGTTGTCGATGATGGGCAGGCCCGAGCCGTACCAGCCGGCCATGCGGCCGTGGATGCGGGCCACTTCCTCGTCCGTGAGGCGGCGGTTGCCGGTGCGCTCGGCGTTGCGCTCCAGGACGATCTCCAGGCCCGGGAGGAGAACCACCGGCAGCAGCCCGGGACCCACGTGGCGCTTCCAGCCGCCGAGGCCCACGACCGGGCGGTCGGGGAAGACCGCGTCGTCGAGGATGCAGGATATTCCGTTCGCCAGGAAGTTCCGCGCGGCGAAGCCGCAGGTGCGGCGGGCCAGGCGGTACTGCGCCTCCGAGTGGTCGTTCCAGCCCGACTGGGGGTCGGCGAACCCCGAGCGCACCCATTCGCGTACGTCGTCGAGGCTGATGTGGGCCGTCGGCACGCGTCGGTGCTCCGCCCAGAACTTGGCGACACTCGTCTTGCCCGCGCCCGCGGGGCCGATGAGCAGCACGGCGAGCGTCGTGGCGCCGGTGTCGGCCTGCGCCGTGTCCGGCGGGGGGCTCGGCATCGCGACGGGGCCACCGGGCGGCAGCTGGATATGCCCGGTGGTGTCCGGATGCGAAGGCACGGACCCGGGACCGTGCCCACCGAGCTGAAGAGTCGCGGGAGTCTGACCCTGGGCGTGCGGAGGCTGCCCGTGGGGTTGCTGTGAGCGAGACGGCTGAGCCGGGGAGCGCGGGGCCTGACCAGGGGCGTGCGGGGCGGGCGGGGCCTGACCAGGGGCGTGCGGGGCGCGTGGTGCCTGCCCAGGCGCGTGCGACGCGGGCGGCATCTGTCCAGGGGCATGCGGGGCTTGCGACGCCCCACCCGGGGGGTGCGGAGCATTGGGTGCCTGCCCAGGCGCGTGCGACGCGGGCGGCATCTGTCCAGGGGCGTGCGGGGCTTGCGACGCCTGGCCGGGGGCGTGCGATGCGGGCGGTGCCTGGCCTGGCGCGTGCGGGGTGCGGGGTGCCTGGCCCGGGGGTTGCGGCGCATGTGGGGCCGGGACGCACGCGGAGTCCGGTGCGGGGGGCTGCGGCGTGCCCGGCGGGACGGCGCTCGGTGGCGGGGTGGTTGGGTGATGTGCGGCCGGGGACCAGCCGGTGGCCGGTCCGTGCCCCGGCTGATGGGGCGGCGGCAGCGGAGACCCCACTGCGTGCTGCATCCGGTGCCACTCCGTCTCGTGCGACTGACGCTGGTCGGGCGGCGGCCGGGCCGCCCGTTACCGAACGGTACCGTCCCCGGCCGCCGTTGTGTGAACGGCCGGGGAGACCGCGAAGTGCCCGTGGCCGAACCAGAGGCCAGGAGCGGCCGTTACTACTGGCCCACTTCGCCGTACGCGGCGAGCAGCACCGCCGGGTCGGGCCCCTCCAGGACGGTCGGCTTGCCGAGGCCGTCCAGGACGATGAAGCGCAGCAGGTCACCGCGGGACTTCTTGTCGACCTTCATGGTCTCCAGGAGCTTGGGCCACTGGTCGTAGCGGTAGGTCAGCGGCAGCCCGACCGATTCGAGGACCGTACGGTGCCGGTCGGCCGTCGCGTCGTCCAACCGGCCCGCCACGCGGCCGAGCTCGGCGGCGAAGAGCATGCCGACGGAGACGGCCGCCCCGTGCCGCCACTTGTAGCGCTCGTTCTTCTCGATGGCGTGCGCGAGCGTGTGCCCGTAGTTGAGGATCTCCCGCAGGCCCGCCTCCTTGAGGTCTCCGGAGACGACCTCCGCCTTGACCCTGATGGAGCGTTCGATCAGCTCGGCGGTGTGCGGCCCCGCGGGGGTGCGAGCGGCCTGCGGGTCCGCCTCGATGAGCTCCAGGATCGCCGGGTCGGCGATGAAACCGGCCTTGATGACCTCCGCGAGCCCGGAGACATAGTCGTTGACGGGGAGCGAGTCCAGCGCCGCCAGGTCGCAGAGGACCCCGGCGGGCGGGTGGAAGGCGCCCACGAGGTTCTTGCCCTCGGCGGTGTTGATGCCGGTCTTGCCGCCGACCGCCGCGTCCACCATGCCGAGCACCGTGGTCGGCACGGCGATCCACCGCACCCCGCGCAGCCAGGTCGCGGCCACGAACCCGGCGAGGTCGGTGGAGGCTCCGCCGCCGACGCCGACGATGACGTCGCTGCGCGTGAAGCCGGACTGGCCAAGCGCCTTCCAGCAGTACGCCGCGACCTCCGCCGTCTTGGCCTCCTCGGCGTTGGGCACCTGGATGGCGACGGCCTCGTACCCCTGGTCGGCGAGGTCCTGGCGGAGCGCGTCACCGGTGTCGGCGAGCGCCTCGGGGTGGATCACGGCGACGCGCTTGGCCTGGTCGCCGATGAGGCCGGGCAGCTCGCCGAGGAGCCGCCGACCGACCAGGACCTCGTACGGATCCGTACCGGCGGTGCCGCCGACGTGGATACGGGTGGGGGTCTGCTCCGTCGTCATGCTTCCTTCAACTCCAGTGCGTCGAGGACCGCCTGGGCGACCTCTTCGGGGGTGCGGCCGTCGGTGGCGACGACCGCGCGGGCGACTTCGGCGTACAGAGGGCGGCGGGCGTCCATCAGCTCGCGCCACTGCTTGCGCGGGTTGACGGCGAGCAGCGGGCGCGCCTGGTTGAGGCCGGTGCGCTTGACGGCCTCCTCGACGTCCATCGAGAGGTAGACGACGGCGTGCGGGGCGAGCAGCGCGCGCGTCGACTCGTCGAGGATCGCGCCCCCGCCGAGCGCGAGGACGCCGCTGTGCTCCTCGACGGCGGCGCGCACGGCCTGCCGCTCCAGGTCACGGAAGTACGGCTCGCCCTCGTCGACGAAGATGTCCGAGATCTCGCGGCCCTGGGCGGCGACGATGTCGGCGTCGGTGTCCCGGAAGACGGTGCCGAGCCGGTCGGCGAGCAGCTCACCGACCGTCGTCTTGCCCACGCCCATCGGGCCGACGAGGACGATCTGCGGACCGGTCACCGGATCTGGAGGTTGTCGAGGTAGGACCGGACGTTGCGCCGGGTCTCGGGCACGCTGTCGCCGCCGAACTTCTCGGCGACCGCGTCGGCGAGGACGAGCGCGACCATGGCCTCGGCGACGATGCCGGCGGCCGGGACGGCGCACACGTCGGAGCGCTGGTGGTGCGCCTTGGTGGCCTCGCCGGTGGCCACGTCGATGGTGGCGAGGGCGCGCGGCACGGTCGCGATGGGCTTCATGGCGGCGCGTACGCGGAGCAGCTCACCGGTGGTCAGGCCGCCCTCGGTGCCGCCGGAGCGGCCGGAGGTGCGCCGGATGCCGTCGTCGGTGGCGACGATCTCGTCGTGCGCCTTGGAGCCCGGCACGCGCGCGAGGTCGAAGCCGTCGCCGACCTCGACGCCCTTGATGGCCTGGATGCCCATGAGCGCGGCGGCGAGCCGCGCGTCGAGCCGGCGGTCCCAGTGCACGTGCGAGCCGAGCCCGACCGGGACGCCGTACGCGAGCACCTCGACGACGCCGCCCAGGGTGTCGCCGTCCTTGTGGGCCTGGTCGATCTCGGCGACCATCGCCTTCGACGCGTCGGCGTCCAGGCAGCGCACGGGGTCGGCGTCGAGCTTCTCGACGTCGGCGGGGGTCGGGTAGACGCCGTAGGGCGCCTTCGCCGCCGCCAGCTCGGTGACGTGGCTGACGATCTCGATCCCGGCTGTCTCCTTGAGGTACGAGCGGGCGACCGCGCCGAGCGCGACGCGGGCCGCGGTCTCGCGGGCGGAGGCGCGCTCCAGGATCGGCCGGGCCTCGTCGAAGCCGTACTTCTGCATGCCCGCGAGGTCGGCGTGGCCGGGCCTCGGGCGGGTCAGCGGGGCGTTGCGGGCCAGGTCGGCGAGGATCTCGGGGTCGACCGGGTCGGCCGCCATGACCTGCTCCCACTTGGGCCACTCGGTGTTGCCGACCATGACCGCCACCGGCGAGCCCATGGTCAGGCCGTGCCGGACGCCGCCGAGGAAGGTGACCTCGTCGCGCTCGAACTTCATGCGCGCGCCGCGTCCATGGCCGAGCCGCCGCCGGGCCAGGTGGTCCGCCACCATGTCCGTGGTGATCGGCACGCCGGCGGGAAGTCCCTCCAGCGTGGCGACGAGTGCGGGTCCGTGGGACTCCCCCGCGGTCAGCCAGCGCAACCTGCTCAACGGTGCTCCTCATGCTCGCGCCTGGAACTGCTGTCTTCGACGGCGCGGCCGGGTGCGCGGCCCTGGCCCGCCATCCACCGATCCTCCCACGTCCCCGGGGCGGCCCAGGCCCCCGGTCCATCAGGCGGACGCCGTGCCCACGTCCCGGACACGGCATCGATGGGGGCGGGGGGCAGGGCTATCGCTCGGCGAGCGCGTGCTCCCCCGCCTTGCGCATCGCGTCCAGCGGCGCGGGGCCGCGGCCCGTCATCTGCTCGACCTGGAGCACCGCCTGGTGCACGAGCAGGTCGAGCCCGCTGACGACCGCCCCGCCGTACGCCGACCAGCGGGCCGCGAGCACGGTGGGCCACGGGTCGTACAGCACGTCGAAGAGGGTCGCCGGACGCTCGGGCACCAGGGACGAGAGGGTGTCCGTCGCGCCGGCCGGGGTCGTGGCGATCACCAGCGGGGCGGTCAGCGCCTCGCGGGCGTCCTCCCAGTCCTCGGTCCTGACCTCCACGTCGAGCCGCTCGCCCCACTGCCGCATCTCGGCGGCGCGCGTGTCACTCCGTACGTACGCGACGACCTCGCCCGTGCAGATCCGCGCGAGGGCGGCGAGCGCCGACGAGGCGGTGGCGCCCGCGCCGAGGATCGCGGCGGAGTCGACCTGCTCGATGCCGCGTTCGCGCAGGGCTGCGACCATGCCCGGGACGTCGGTGTTGTCACCGACCTTCCGGCCGTCGTCGGTGAACACCACCGTGTTCACGGCCTCGACGGACGCGGCGGTCCCGCTGATCTCGTCGAGCAGCGGAATGACCGCCCGCTTCAACGGCATCGTCAGCGAGAGCCCCGCCCATTCCGGGCCGAGTCCCCCGACGAATCCGGGCAGCGCCGCCTCGTCGATCTCGAAACGGTCGTACGTCCAGTCGGTCAGCCCCAGCTCCTCATAAGCGGCGCGGTGCAGCACCGGAGAGAGGGAGTGGGCGATCGGGGAGCCGAGGACTGCGGCTCGACGCTGGTGCGCGCTCATTGCCCCTTCAGGTATTTCTCGCGGTTTCGGTTCTGCTCTTCGTTGGTCTCGGCGAAGAGGGTCTTGTCCTCGCTGACCGAGACGAAGTAGTACCAATCCCCCTCGGCCGGGTGGAGCGCGGAATTGAGCGCCACCTCGCCGGGGTTGCTGATCGGCCCGGGGGGCAGGCCCTTGATCTTGTAGGTGTTGTACGGGTCCTTGATCTTGCGCAGCGCGTCGACCGAGCCGGTGCCGAGCTTGGACTCGCCCTTGAGGTAGTTCACCGTGGAGTCGAAGTCCAACAGGCCGTATGTTTCGGTGTTGTTGGGCTTCAGACGGTTGTAGACGACCGTCGCGACCTTCTCGAAGTCGTGCTTGTGCTTGCCCTCCGCCTGGACCAGGCTCGCCACCGTGAGGACTTCCAGCGGGTCCTTCAGATTCAGCTCGGCGGCCTTCGACTTGAGGTCGAGTTTCTCGTACTTCTCATTGGCCTGGGCGACCATCTTGCGCAGCACGTCCGCGGGCTTCTGGCCCTTGGCGACGGGATAGCTGGCGGGGAAGAGGAACCCTTCCAGCGGGTCCTTGATGTCCTTGTTGGTATTGGCCCAGGCAGGAAGACCAAGGGTCCGCCATTCCTTCTTGGCGACCTTTTCCGTGGTGCCGTTCGCCAATTCCAGGCGGTCGTCGATCTGTCCGTAGACCCACTTGTTCCGGCGCCCCTCGGGAATGATGAGGTTGCTGCGGCTCGCGGGGCTGAGCATCAGCTTCACGGCGCTGGCCGCGGACATCCTCTTCTTGAGCGTGTAGACGCCCGCCTGAATGGACTGCCCCTGGGGGTGTTTGCCCTGGGCGGAGACGAAGGCGTCGACGCTCTTGACGACCCCGACCTCCTTCAGCTTCGCGCCGATCTCGTAGCCACCGGCGTCCTTGGGGATGTCGACGGTGACCCTTCCAGAACCGCCGCCCGCGTAGTCCGGAGCCGTGCCGAAACGCTCCTGGTAGAACTGGTAGCCGAAGTAGCCGACGCCGCCGAGGCCGCCCGCGAAGACCAGCGTGACGACCAGGCAGGCGCAGCCGTTGCGGCGCTTCTTCGGCTTCTTGCCGCCGCGGCTCCCGCGCCGGTCACCGCGGCCACCACGGCGGCCGGGCTCGTCGTCGTCATCGTCGTCGCCCGCGAAGAAGGCGTGCTCGCCCTGGTCGGGCCCCGGGTCCCAGTCGGTCTCGGACTCCTGCTCCGACCCGGGCTCCGCGGGGGCCCGGCGGCGGCCCGGCGGCTCCGGCGGCGCGTAGGCGTCGGGCGTGGCGTAATAGTCGGGGCTCTCCTGGCCGTAGCCGGGCTGCCGGCCGCCGTAGGGGTCCATCGGGTCGCCGCTGTACGGGGCCTGCCCCTGCTGCCCGGTGTCCCAGCCACCGTTGTGGGGGTCCTGGCCGGGGCCGCCGTTGTACTGCTGGGCGGGGTCACCCTCGTACCCCTGAGCCTGCCCCTGACCGGGTCCGCCGTTGTAGTCCTGCGCGGGGCCGCCCTCGTACTGCTGCTGCCCGGTGCTCCAGTCACCGCCGTACTGCCCACCGCCGTACTGCGACGACTGGTGCGGCTGCTCGTGCTGCTGCTGATGCTGGTGCGGCTGCTGCGGGTGGTACTGCCCCTGGCCGCCGTAGGGGGACTGGCCGCCCGCGGGCTGCTGTCCTCCCCATCCGCCGTCCCCGTACAACGGGTCCTCCGGATGCCACGGTTCGGAGCCTGGGCCCCGGCCATACTCAGTCATCGATCCCCTACATGCCGCGAGGCGGGGCCGCCGTCTGGATGGCCGGGCAACCGTTCCGCCTCTTGATGCTGTGCGGCAGCTGTTCGAACACCGCCGCATCGCGCGGAACGTTACCGTATCGCGATCAGATGACCACTTCGACGCCCTCGCCCGGAGCTTTACCTGACGCCCGTTCGGACTCCAGTGCCTGCTGGAGGATGATCACAGCGGCCGCCTGATCGATGACGGACCTGCCCTTTTTGGACTTCACACCGGAGGCGCGCAGGCCCTGACTGGCCGTCACTGTGGTCATCCTCTCGTCCACGAGCCTCAGCGGGACGGGGGCGACCATGCGGGCGAACTCCTGTGTGAACGCCCGGATCTTCGCGGCCGCCGGGCCCTCGCGCCCGTTGAGGGAGCGAGGGAGGCCGACGACGATCTCGATCGGTTCGTACTCCTCGACGAGCTGCTTCAACCGGCGGTGGGCGGCCGGGACATCGCGCCCCGGCACCGTCTCCACCGGTGTGGCGAGGATCCCGTCGGGGTCGCACGAGGCGACCCCGATCCGGGCGTCACCGACATCGATGGCCAGACGCCGCCCCCTGCGCATGCCCTGGACAGGCTCGGTCATCAGGCCGTCTCGGTGACGAGGCGCTCGACGGCGGCGATGGCGTCGCCGATGGCGGCCGCGTTCTGACCGCCGCCCTGGGCGACGTCCGGCTTGCCGCCGCCGCCACCACCGAGGGTCTTGGCGGCCGTACGGACCAGGTCGCCGGCCTTGAGGCCACGCTCACGCGCGGCCTCGTTGGTGGCGATGACCGTCAGCGGCTTGCCGTTGGCGGTGGTGAAGAGCGCGACGACCGCCGGGCGGTCACCGGGAATGCGGCCGCGTACGTCGAGGACGAGCCTGCGCAGGTCGTCGGCGCCCGTGCCGTCCGGCACCTGACCGGTGACGAGGGCGACACCGCGTACGTCCTTGGCGGACTCCACGAGACCGGCGGCGGCCGCGAGGACCTTCTCCGCGCGGAACTTCTCGATCTCCTTCTCGGCGTCCTTCAGCTTGGCGAGCATGCCGGAGATCTTCTCGGGCAGCTCCTCGGAGCGGCCCTTGACCAGCTCCTGGAGCTGGGCGACGACCGTGTGCTCCTTGGCGAGGAAGTTGTACGCGTCGACGCCGACCAGGGCCTCGATGCGGCGCACGCCGGAGCCGATGGAGGACTCGCCGAGCAGCTTCACCAGGCCGAGCTGGGCGGTGTTGTGGACGTGCGTACCGCCGCACAGCTCCTTGGAGAAGTCGCCGATGGTGACGACGCGCACGCGCTCGCCGTACTTCTCGCCGAACTCGGCGATGGCGCCCTGCTTCTTGGCGTCGTCGATCGACATGACCTCGGCCTGCACGTCCAGCTCGCGGGCGAGGACCTCGTTGATCTTCTGCTCGACGTCCGTCATCACGGCCGTGGGCACGGCGGACGGCGAACCGAAGTCGAAGCGGAAGCGGCCGGGCTGGTTCTCCGAACCGGCCTGGGCGGCCGTGGGGCCGAGCGCGTCGCGCAGCGCCTGGTGGGTCAGGTGCGTGGCGGAGTGGGCGCGGGCGATGGCCCGGCGGCGGTGCGAGTCGATCGAGGCCCACACCGGGGCGCCGACCGTGATCTCGCCGACCTGGACGACGCCCTTGTGGACGTGCACGCCGGGGACCGGCTTCTGCACGTCGCGGATCTCGACGATGGCGCCGCTGTCCAGGCGGATACGGCCGGTGTCGCCGATCTGGCCGCCGCCCTCGGCGTAGAACGGGGTGCGGTCCAGGACGATCTCGACGTCGTCGCCCTCGGTGGCGGCGGGCGAGGAGACGCCGTTGACCAGGAGGCCGACGATCACGGCCTCGTTCTCGGTGTGGGAGTAGCCCGTGAAGTCGGTGGCGCCGGCGGCGTCGGCGATCTCGCGGTAGGCGTGCAGGTCGGCGTGGCCGGTCTTCTTGGCCTTGGCGTCGGCCTTGGCGCGGTCGCGCTGCTCCTTCATCAGGCGGCGGAAGCCGTCCTCGTCCACGGAGAGGCCCTGCTCGGCGGCCATCTCCAGGGTGAGGTCGATCGGGAAGCCCCACGTGTCGTGCAGCAGGAACGCCTTGTCGCCGGAGAGGACCTGGCCGCCGGCGGCCTTGGTCTCGGTGACGGCGGTGTCGAGGATGTTCGTGCCGCCCTTGAGGGCCTTGAGGAAGGCGGCCTCCTCGGCGAGGGCGACGGTCTCGACGCGCTTGCGGTCGGTGATCAGTTCGGGGTACTGGAGGCCCATCGTGTCGATCACGACGTCGACGAGGTCCTTGATGACCGAGCCCGTGGCGCCGAGCAGGCGCATGTTACGGATGGCGCGGCGCATGATGCGGCGCAGGACGTACCCGCGGCCCTCGTTGCCGGGCGTGACACCGTCGCCGATGAGCATGGCGGACGTACGGACGTGGTCGGCGATCACGCGCAGGGAGACGTCCGAGCCGTGGTCGGCGCCGTAGCGCACACCGGTCAGCTCGGTGGCCTTGTCCATGACGACGCGCAGGGTGTCGGTCTCGTACATGTTCTGTACGTCCTGCAGGATCATCGCGAGGCGCTCAAGGCCGAGGCCCGTGTCGATGTTCTTCGACGGGAGCTCACCGAGGATCGGGAAGTCCTCCTTGCCGTCGCCCGCGCCACGCTCGTACTGCATGAAGACCAGGTTCCAGATCTCCACGTACCGCTCGTCGTTGACGGCCGGGCCGCCCTCGACGCCGAACTCGGGGCCGCGGTCGTAGTTGATCTCGGAGCAGGGGCCGCAGGGGCCCGGGACGCCCATGGACCAGAAGTTGTCCTTCTTGCCGAGCCGCTGGATGCGCTCGGCCGGGACGCCGACCTTCTCGCGCCAGATCTGCTCGGCCTCGTCGTCGTCGAGGTAGACCGTGATCCACAGGCGCTCGGGGTCGAGGCCGAAGCCGCCGTCGGCCACGGAGCCGGTGAGCAGCTCCCAGGCCAGCTGGATGGCGCCTTCCTTGAAGTAGTCCCCGAAGGAGAAGTTGCCGCACATCTGGAAGAACGTGCCGTGGCGGGTGGTCTTGCCGACCTCTTCGATGTCGGGCGTACGCACGCACTTCTGCACGCTGGTGACGCGCGGGGCGGGCGGCTTGACCTCACCGAGGAAGTAGGGCTTGAAGGGCACCATGCCCGCGGGGACGAGGAGCAGAGTCGGGTCGTCCGCGATGAGCGACGCCGAAGGGACGACGGGGTGCCCGCGCTCCTCGAAGAAGCTCAGCCAGCGGCGGCGGATTTCAGCCGACTCCATCAGTGGTCCTCATTCCGGTTGTACGAGTACGCCGTGTTCTCGACGTACTTCGTCTTCTTGTCGGTGCTGTTGGTGCTGTTCGTGCTGTCGCTCTTGTCGAGCTTGGCGGGGCTGCGGTTCTGGATGACCGCGAAGCGGCGCGCGGGAGGCAGTGCGGCGTCGGGGTGGTCGTTCAGGCCGAGGGCCTCGCCCAGTTCGGCCTCGCGCTGGGCCATGCCGTCGCGGACGTCGAGCGCGAAGTCCTTCAGCTTGTGGCCCGCCTCGATCGCCTTGTTCGCCGCCTGCGCGGCCAGGCTCTCGGGCGTGAGCTTCTTGAGCTTGCGGTTGACCTTGGTGGTGGCCCATACGCCGGCGGCTGCGCCCGCGGTGAACCAGAACGTACGGCGGAACATCGCTGCGTCAGTCCCTCTTACTCCGGTCGTCCCGCTTCTTCCGGCGTGCGGACGGGACCGTGCGGCCCACGATCACGGTACGACGGGGCGGCTTGGCGGGCATTTCGTTCGCTTCGGGGCCGGTCTTGCGGCTGATGGCACGGCGCACGCCGTAACCGAACGCGGCCACCTTGACGAGCGGGCCGCCGAAGGTGGAGGCGACCGTCGTGGACAGCGCCGACGCGTTCGACGTGACCTCCTGGACGTCGGTGGCGATGGCGTCGACGCGGTCGATCTGCGTCTGCGCGGAGCGCACCGCGGATGAGGCGTCCGCCAGGAGGGGCACCGCCTGCTCGGTCACGTCCGCGACGAGCTTGGTGGTCGCCCTGAGCGTCTGGGCCAGCCTCGCCAGTGCCACCGCGAGGAAGGAGACCAGGATCGCCCAGAAGACGGCCACCAGGACCCCGGCAACCTCTCCACCGGACACTTGGCACCGCTCCCTGAGACATCGTCGAGACATCATCCCTGAGAGACATCGTCCCTGAACATCGAAAAGTCGTCCCCCGAGCCTATCGCGCCGGGGCGCTTCGTCCGTACCGCATTCCCGCTCGCCGCCACAGGAGTTGCCTCCGGTAACTGTACGGAGCGCATCCGGATGAGTACGCTCCGTATCTCATGCGACTCTCTCGGCCCGGCAATCTCCCCTGGGAACTGAACGCCTTCATCGGGCGCACCGCCGAACTGACGGAGCTGGCCGCGGCGTTGGACGCCGGACGGCTGACCACCGTGACCGGGGTCGGCGGGGTCGGGAAGTCGCGCCTCGCCGTGCGGGCCGCGGCGGGGGCCCGGCCGCGCGACGGCGCCTGGCTGGTGGACCTCACGCCGCTGCGGGACGCGCACCTGGTCGAGCACGCCGTGGCCGAGTCCCTGGGGCTGACCGACCACACGAGCAGGCCGCCGCGCCAGGTGCTGCGGGAGCATCTCGCGGAGCGCGAACTCCTTGTCGTCCTCGACGGATTCGAACACCTCGTGGAGGCGTGCGCATCGCTGGTGCGCGATCTGCTCCTGCACTCCCCCGGGCTCCGGGTGCTCGCGGCGGGACGCAGGCCGCTGGAGACCGAGGGCGAGCGGCTCCTCGCGCTCGCGCCGCTGCCCGAGGCTGAGGCGGCCGCGCTCTTCGCCGACCGGGCGGCGGCCGGGCTTCCCCGCTTCAGCCTCGACGACGGCAACCGCGAGGACGTCCTGGAGCTGTGCCGGCGCCTGGACGGCATTCCTCTCGCCGTCGAGCTGGCGGCGGGCCGGCTGCGGGCGCTCTCCCCCGCGCAGCTGCTCTCCCGGCTCGACGACCGGTTCCGGCTGCTGACCGGCGCCCGCCGCGACGTACCGCCCCGTCATCAGACGCTGCGGACGGCCATCGGCTGGAGCCACGAGCTGTGCGCCCCGAAGGAGCGGCTGCTGTGGGCGCGGCTGTCGGTGTTCGCCGGGCAGTTCGACCTGGAGGCGGTCGAATACGTCTGCGCCGGGGACGGGCTGCACGCCGACGACGTGCTCGGCGTACTGGAGGAGCTGATCGCGCAGTCCGTCGTGAACCGTGAGGAGGGGCCCGCGGGCGTGCGCTACCGCATGCTCGACACGGTCAGGGCGTACGGCGCCGACTGGCTGGAGGCCGCGGGCGAGGTCACGTGGCTGCGGCGCAGGCACCGCGACTGGTACATGGGGCTCGCCACCTGGTGCGAGCTGGAGTGGTTCTCGCCGCGCCAGCCGGAGGTCGCGGCCCTCGTCGACGTCGAACTGCCCAATCTGCGCGTCGCGTTGGAGTTCTGCCTGACCGAACGGGGCGAGGCCCACCTGGGGCAGCACCTCGCGGGCACGCTCTGGTTCTGCTGGGTGGGCTGCGGGCGCCTCGCGGAGGGCAGGCACTGGCTCGACCGGGCGCTGGAGCCGGACGGCGGCCACGAGGACTCGCGGCTCAAGGCGCTGTGGGTGCTCGGTTACGTGGCGGTGCTCCAGGGCGACACGGCCGCCGCCCTGGCCGCGCTGCACGAGTGCCGCGACGGCGCCGAGCACGCGGGCAGTGCGATCGCGGCGGCCTACGCCGAGCACCGCATCGGCTGTCTGGCCCTGGTCACGGACGACGTCCCGCGCGCGGAGAAGCTGCTGCGCTCGGCGCTGGAGCGGTACCGGGAGATCGGCGAGCTCAACAGCAATGTCCTGATGGGCCAGGTCGAACTGGCCATGGCCCTGGCGTTCCGCGGCGAGCTCACCGCCGCCGTGGAGCTGTGCGAGGACGTACGCCGGATCTGCGAGGACCACGGCGAGCGCTGGGCCCTCGCCTACGCCCTCTATGTCCTCGGGTACGCGGCGTGGACCCGCGGCGAGGCGGAGCGGGCGCGCGAGCTGCTCGCCGAGTCGCTCGACCTCGACCACCGCTTCCACGATCTGCTGGGCACGGTCCTGTCCATCGAGCTGCTCGCGCTCTTCACGGCGTCGGAGGGCGATCCGGCGGAGGCGGCGGTGCTGCAGGGCGCCGCGTCCCGCATCTGGCCCTCGGTGGGGCTGCCGCTGTTCGGCTCGGGCAACTTCGGCGGGCCGCACGCGCTGTGCGAGGAGCAGGCCCGTGCGGCGCTCGGTGACGAGCGGTACGAGGAGTGTGTGCGCGTGGGGGCGGGGCTCGGTCTGGACGCGGCGGTGTCCCGGGCGCTGCGCACGAGCCCCGTGAACGAGCGAACCCGCCGCCTGCCCCGCCAGGAAGGGCGGGGAGACGACGGGCTGAAGCAGGGTGAGCTACGTCCGGGTCAGCGGGCGTAGTACTCGACGACGAGCTGCTCGTCGCAGATCACGGGGATCTCCTTGCGGTTCGGGTCGCGGTCCAGGCGGAAGGCCAGGGCCTTCAGGTTCACCTGGAGGTAGCGCGGGATCTCGCCGTCGGGGGCGAAGCCACCCTCGCGCGCGACCTGGAACAGCGGCTTCTCGCGGCTGCGCTCGCGGACCATCACGACGTCGTCGGGACGGACGCGGTACGACGGCTTGTCGACCTTGCCGCCGTTGACCTCGATGTGGCCGTGCACGACCATCTGGCGGGCCTGGTAGATCGTGCGGGCGATGCCCGAACGCAGAACCAGGGCGTCGAGACGACGCTCCAGCTCGATGACCAGGGCCTCACCGGTCTTGAGCTGCGTCTTGGACGCACGCTCGTAGGCACGGACGAGCTGGCGCTCGGAGAGGTCGTACTGCGCGCGCAGACGCTGCTTCTCCAGCAGACGGACCTTGTAGTCCGAGTTCTGCTTGCGCCCACGGCCGTGCTCGCCCGGCGGGTAGGGGCGGGCCTCGAAGTACTTGACGGCCTTCGGGGTCAGCGCGATGCCGAGGGCACGCGACTTCTTGACCTTGGGGCGGGACTGGTTCGGCATGAACCAACCTCTCTGTTCATTGTGAAATCGGCTTCACCAGTGGTTAGGGGAGGTCGCATCCGCAGCCTGGGAAACCCGGCTCGTCCTGATGGACGGGCCCGGCAGCCGCTCCCTGGTCTGGGCACTATGTGCAGCACGCGAGTGGCCCACCGACCGATTCCCGGGGCTCCGGGGTGGTGGTGGGCTGCCCGCGACACCTTTCGACGGTGCGCGACGCTCCTGGATCCCCGATGCCTCGCGGCGGTGGGGTTCCGGCTGGATGTCCCGATCTGGTGGCGTCCGGTACGGGACCGGACACGGGACGCAGCACTTCGGGCAAGTGTACCCGCTGCGGCGAGATGCCTCAGCCCTCGGGCTGCTCGCCCTTGAGCCGGGCGCGGACCCGCTCGACCACGTCGGCGTACCGCGCCTCCGCCCCGTACCTCGTGGGCTGGTAGTAGCGCTTGCCGTCGATGGTGTCCGGCGCGTACTGCTGGGCGGCGATGCCGCCGGGGACGTCGTGCGGGTACACGTACCCCTGGGCGTGGCCGAGCTTGGCCGCGCCCTTGTAGTGGCCGTCGCGCAGGTGGGGCGGGACGGGGCCGGCGAGGCCGCCGCGGATGTCGGCCTGGGCCTGCTGGATCGCGATCGTCGCGGCGTTCGACTTCGGGGCCAGGGCGAGGGCGATCGTCGCGTGGCTGAGGGTGAGCGCGGCCTCCGGGAAGCCGATCATGGCGACGGCCTGCGCCGCGGCGACCGCGGTGGGCAGGGCGGTCGGGTCGGCGAGGCCGATGTCCTCGCTGGCGGAGATCATCAGCCGGCGGGCGATGAAGCGGGGGTCCTCGCCCGCCTCGATCATGCGGGCCAGATAGTGCAGGGCGGCGTCCACGTCCGAGCCGCGGATGGACTTGATGAGGGCGCTCGCGACGTCGTAGTGCTGGTCGCCGTCACGGTCGTACTTCACCGCGGCCCGGTCGACGGACTCCTCCAGCGTCTGGAGGGAGATCTCCCGCTCGCCCTTGGCGAGTGCCGAGCCCGCGCCCGCCTCCAGGGCGGTGAGCGCGCGCCGGGCGTCGCCGCCCGCGATGCGCAGCAGATGCTCCTCGGCCTCCTCGGGCAGCTCGACCGCGCCGCCGAGGCCCCGCTCGTCGGTGAGCGCCCGGCGCAGCAGGGCGCGCAGGTCGTCGTCCGTGAGCGGTTCGAGGGTGAGGAGCAGGGAGCGGGAGAGGAGCGGGGAGATGATCGAGAAGTACGGGTTCTCGGTGGTCGCCGCGATCAGCGTCACCCAGCGGTTCTCGACGGCCGGCAGGAGTGAGTCCTGCTGGGCCTTGCTGAAGCGGTGGATCTCGTCGAGGAAGAGGACGGTCTCCTTGCCGTGGCCGCCCATGGCCCGGCGGGCGCCGTCGATGACGGCGCGCACCTCCTTCACGCCCGCGGTGATCGCGGAGAGCTCGACGAAGCGCTTGTTCGTGGCCTTGGAGACGACGTACGCGAGAGTCGTCTTGCCGATGCCGGGCGGGCCCCACAGGAAGACCGAGGAGGGTCCGGCGGGGCCGCCGCCGTCGCCGACGAGGCGGCGCAGGGGCGAGCCCCGCTTCAGCAGATGCTGCTGGCCGACGACTTCGTCGAGGGTGCGCGGGCGCATCCGGACGGCCAGGGGGCTGCTGGACGGGTCCTTCTCCTGGCGGTCTTCGGCTGCGGCGGTGAACAGGTCGGGCTCCACGTCCAGAACCCTATGTCACGCCACTGACAATCCCGCCGGGCGCGGGTCAGGCCCAGAGGTCGGCGCCCCAGCGGGTGAGGATCAGCATCGCGATGACGCCGGTGTGCATCACCGGCAGCGCCCAGGTGAAGTCCGCGAGGAAGCTCTTGGCCCAGCCCGGCGCGGGCAGGAAACCGGCCCGGATGTTGAAGGACGTGACGTACCAGAACATCAGGAGCGTGGCGATCCAGGCCAGGGTGCACCAGAGGCAGAGGGCGTTGATGTGGTAGAGCGACTGGATCATCAGCCAGGTGCAGAAGCCCACACCGAAGAGCATGCCCGCGTTGAACGTGAGCCAGTACCAGCGCGGGAAGCGGGCCCGGGCGAGCAGGCTCATGCCGACGCAGATCACGACGGCGTAGGCGGCCAGTCCCAGCATCGGGTTCGGGAAGCCGAACGCCTCGGCCTGCTCGCTCTTCATGATGCTGCCGCAGGCGACGACGGGGTTGATGCTGCAGCCCGGCTGGAAGTTCGGGTCCTTCAGGAGCTCGAACTTGTCGATGGTGATCACCCAGGAGGCGAGCAGACCGGCGGCGCCCGTGATCACCAGAAGCAGGGCGAGCGCACGGCTCGCGCCGACGGCACGTGGAGCGTCCACGTGCTCCTCGCGGTCCAAGGCGTCGTCCTTCGCTGACATCGTTTTGGTCATCACGCCGTTCCGTCGCTCGAGGTGGCCTGCGGGCACGCACATTGTGCCGCACGAGCCTGTGTGCCCACCGTCCGTTGGGCACACAGGCCGGAAGAGGCTCGGTTACGCCAGCTTGCCCGTCAGGACCGCGACGACCTCGTCCACCGGGACCGCCTCCTGCTCGCCGGACTCCATGTCCTTGAGCTGCACGACGCCCTCGGCGAGATCGCGCTCACCGGCGACGACGGTGAACCGCGCGCCGCTGCGGTTGGCGTTCTTCATCGCGCCCTTCAGGCCCTTCCCGCCGTACGAGAAGTCCGCCGCGACCCCGGCCCTGCGCAGCTCCGTCACCTTGGCGAAGAGCACGCGGCGCGCCTCGTCGCCGAGCGGTACCGCGAACACGCTGGTCGGCGGAGGCAGTTCGAGCTCGACGCCCTCCGCCTCCAGGGCGAGCACCGTGCGGTCCACGCCGAGCGCCCAGCCGACCGAGGGCAGCGAGGGGCCGCCGATCATCTCGGACAGGCCGTCGTAGCGCCCGCCGCCGCCGACCGCGGACTGCGAGCCGAGGCCGTCGTGGACGAACTCGAAGGTCGTGCGGGTGTAGTAGTCCAGGCCGCGGACCAGCTTCTCGTCGTCCTCGAAGACGACGCCCGCCGCCGTGATCAGCTCGCGGACCTGCTCGTGGTACGCCTTGCACGCGTCGCACAGGGAGTCGCGCAGCGACGGGGCGCCCACGAGCTGCTTCTGGACCTCGGCGCGCTTGTCGTCCAGGACGCGGAGCGGGTTGATGTCGACACGTCGACGTGTCTCCTCGTCCAGGTCGAGGCCGCGCAGGAAGTCCTGGAGGACCGCCCGGTAGACGGGACGGCACTCCTTGTCGCCCAGCGAGTTGAGCAGGATACGGAAGTTCCGCAGACCGAGGGCGCGGTACGCCTGGTCGGCGAGGATGATCAGCTCGGCGTCGAGCGCCGGGTCCTCGGCACCGATCGCCTCGGCGCCCACCTGCGAGAAGTGCCTGTAGCGGCCCTTCTGGGGGCGCTCGTAGCGGTAGTACGAGCCGGAGTACCAGAGCTTGACGGGGAGGTTGCCCGCCTTGTGGAGGTTGCCCTCCAGCGCCGCGCGCAGCACGGAGGCGGTGCCCTCGGGGCGCAGCGCCAGCTCGTCGCCGCCCTTGGTGGTGAAGGCGTACATCTCCTTGGTGACGATGTCGGTGGACTCACCGACACCGCGCGCGAACAGCTCGACGTTCTCAAAACCGGGCGTTTCGATGTAGCCGTAGCCGGAGTTGCGCAGCGGGGCGGCGATCGCCTCGCGCACCGCCAGGAACTTCGCGGAGTCCGGGGGAAGCAGGTCGTACGTGCCCTTGGGGGCCTTGAAGGTGCTCACGGGAGTTCTCTCGTCACATTCCTCGTCGCGGGGCGGACGTGTGGTCCGCGCCCAGGCCGGCGGCCACCTGCCGCAGATACGGGTTGGTGGCGCGCTCCTGGCCGATGGATGTCTGGGGGCCGTGGCCGGACAGCACCACGGTCGAGTCGTCGAGCGGCAGGCACACGCGGGCCAGCGACCGGAGGATCTCGGGGTGGCTGCCGCCGGGCAGGTCGGTGCGTCCGATGGAGCCGGCGAAGAGCAGATCGCCCGAGAAGAAGACCGAGGGGATCTCGGCCGTCTCGGGCATCTGGAAGGTCACCGACCCCTTCGTATGGCCCGGCGCGTGCGCGACGGAGAAGTCGAGGCCCGCCAGCCTCAGAGCGGCGCCGTCGGTCAGCTCCCGCACGTCGTCGGGCTCCCCCACCGTGAGCTCTCCCATGAGCGGCATCCCGATGGAACGGCCGAGAGCCTTCTCGGGGTCGCTCATCATGTACCGGTCCGAGGGGTGGATCCAGGCGGGGACGTCGTGCGCTCCGCAGACCGGGACGACCGAGGCGACGTGGTCGATGTGGCCGTGGGTGAGGACGACCGCGACGGGCTTGAGCCGATGCTTCTTGAGTGCGTCCTCGACTCCCTGGGCGGCCTGGTGGCCCGGGTCGATGATCACGCACTCCTCGCCTGCGGCGGGGGCGACCACGTAGCAGTTGGTGCCCCAGGCCCCGGCGGGGAACCCGGCAATGAGCACGATCGTCCTTCGTTCGTCGTCCGGCGGGAGGGGCCGCGGACCCCCGGCGGGAGATCGCGGCAGATCAGAGCCTACCGGCGCTGCCGATTCCACAGCTAACCCATATACGGTACGGGCACATTCAGACGGTCCCGAAGGGGTCCGAGGGAAACGGGAAATGGGGAGAGAACCCGGTGGTCAGCAGCGATCAGCGGCGGCGGCAGCTCGCCCGGGAGAAGTTCGAGCGTCAGCAGCAGCGGCGGGAGGCCGCGCGGCGCAGGGCGCGGATGCGCAACGGCGTGATCGCGGGGGCACTCGCGGTGGTGGTGGCGGGCGGCGCGGTGTCGTACGCGGCGGGGGCCTTCGACGGCGGAGGTTCCACGAAGGACGACGCGACCGCGGAGCCCACCAGCACACCGAAGGACCCCTGCGAGAAGGCGGCGCCCGGCAAGGTGAAGCCGCTGAGCTTCAAGAAGGAGCCGGCGCTCGACATCGACAGGTCCGCCGACTACACGATGGACCTGAGGACGACGTGCGGCGACATCGCGCTCGACCTCGACGCGGCGAAGGCCCCGCACACCGTCAACTCCTTCGATTTTCTGGTGAACAAGGGCTACCTGGACCACACCAAGTGCCACCGTCTCACCACCGGTGGCATCTACGTCCTGCAGTGCGGCGACCCGAAGGGCACCGGCGAGGGCACTCCGGGCTACTCGATCCCGGACGAGAACCTCAAGGACAAGCGCCTGAAGGGGAACGTGTATCCGGCGGGCACGGTCGCCATGGCGAACCAGTACAACGCCAAGACGAAGAAGGGCCGCGACACCGGCGGCAGCCAGTTCTTCCTCGTCTACCAGGACAGTCAGCTGCCGCCCGACTACACACCGTTCGGGACCATTTCCGATTCCGGGATGAAGGTGCTCAAGAAGATCGCCGCCGCCGGGGAGAGCACCGGGCAGGGCGACGGCGCGCCGAACGCGACGGTCGTCATCGACAAGGCGACCGTCACCAAATCCTGAGCCCCGCCAGGCAAACTTCGGTCGTGCGGGATGCGGACAGCCGCCCCGCCGGTCGCCTATGTTGGCGGTGACGAAACTGTGGACGATGCCGGGGGCCCGAACGCCCTGCGCAGGCATCATGTGGAGGAGGCGCTGTGAGCAGCGACCCGTGGGGCCGCGTCGATGAGACGGGGACCGTGTACGTGCGTACGGCCGACGGCGGCGAGCGAGTGGTCGGTTCGTGGCAGGCAGGATCTCCGGACGAGGCCCTGGCCTACTTCGAGCGCAAGTACGACGGTCTCGTCGTCGAGATCGGACTTCTCGAGCGCCGGGTGAAGACGACCGACCTGTCGGCCAAGGACGCGATGACCGCCATCGACCACCTGCGCCAGCAGGTCGACGAGGCGCACGCGGTCGGCGATCTGGACGCCCTGAGCAAGCGGCTCGACAAGCTGGTGGAGACCGTCGAGGCGCGCCGCGAGGAGCGCAAGGTCCAGAAGGCCAAGCAGTCCGACGAGGCGCGGAACGCCAAGGAGGCCCTGGTCGTCGAGGCCGAGGAGCTGGCCCAGAGCGAGCAGTGGCGGGCGGCCGGTGAGCGGCTGCGGGCCCTGGTGGACACCTGGAAGGGCCTGCCGCGCCTGGACCGCAAGTCGGACGACGAGCTGTGGCACCGCTTCTCGCACGCCCGCTCGGCGTTCTCCAAGCGCCGCAAGGCGCACTTCGCCTCGCTGGACGCGCAGCGCGAGGAGGCCCGCAAGGCCAAGGAGAAGCTCGTCGGCGAGGCCGAGGCGCTGTCCAGCTCGACGGACTGGGGCCCGACGGCCGCGCGGTACCGCGAGCTGATGACCGACTGGAAGGCGGCGGGCCGCGCCCAGCGCGAGCACGAGGACGACCTGTGGAACCGCTTCCGCGGCGCCCAGGACGTGTTCTTCGCGGCGCGCAGCGCGGTCTTCGCGGAGCGCGACGCCGAGCAGTCGGAGAACCTGAAGCTCAAGGAGGAGCTGGCCGAGGAGGCCGAGAAGCTCGTCCCGGTGACGGACCTGAAGGCGGCCCGCGCCGCCTTCCGGTCGATCAACGAGCGCTGGGAGGCCATCGGCCACGTCCCGCGCGACGCGCGACCCAAGGTCGAGGGCCGCATGCACGCCGTGGAGCGGGTGCTGCAGGAGTCCGAGGAAGCCGAGTGGCGCCGCACGAACCCGGAGGCACGGGCTCGGGCCGAGGGCCTGACGGGGCAGCTGCAGGCGGCGGTGGACAAGCTGACGGAGCAGATCGACAAGGCTCGCACCGCCGGCAACAACTCCAAGGCCGACAAGCTCCAGAAGGAACTTGACGGCCGTCAGGCGCTGCTCGACCAGGCTCTCAAGGGTCTGCACGAGTTCGGCGGCTGACAGCCTTCACGACACATGGGTCCGCCCCCGGCGCAGAAGCGCCGGGGGCGGACCCATGTGTGACAGGAGTCAGGGTCTGCGCGTCGACGTCACCCGGTACACGTCGTACACGCCTTCCACTCCCCTGACGGCCTTGAGCACATGCCCCAGGTGCTTGGGGTCACCCATCTCGAAGGTGAAGCGGGACGTGGCGACGCGGTCGCGCGAGGTCTGCACGGCCGCCGACAGGATGTTCACGTGCTGGTCCGAGAGGATGCGTGTGACGTCGGAGAGCAGGCGCGAGCGGTCGAGGGCCTCCACCTGGATGGCGACCAGGAAGACGGAGGACTGGGTGGGCGCCCACTCGACCTCCAGGATCCGCTCGGGCTCCCGCGAGAGCGAGTCGACGTTCACGCAGTCGCTGCGGTGCACCGATACACCGCTGCCGCGCGTGACGAAGCCGATGATGGGGTCGCCGGGGACGGGCGTACAGCAGCGGGCCAGCTTGACCCACACGTCCTCGACGCCCTTGACCACGACGCCCGGGTCGGCGTTGGAGCGGCGCTTGCTGCGGCCGCGCGAGGGCGGCGCGCTCTCGGCGATGTCCTCGTTGGCGGCCTCCTCGCCGCCGAGGGCCTGGACGAGCTTCTGCACGACGGACTGCGCGGTGACGTGTCCCTCGCCGATCGCCGCGTACAGCGACGAGATGTCGGGGTAGCGCATCTCGTGGGCGAGCGTGACCAGGGAGTCGCCGGTCAGGATCCGCTGGATGGGCAGGTTCTGCTTGCGCATGGCGCGCGCGATGGCGTCCTTGCCCTGCTCGATGGCCTCGTCGCGGCGCTCCTTGGAGAACCACCCGCGGATCTTGTTGCGTGCCCGCGGCGACTTGACGAAGCCCAGCCAGTCACGGGACGGGCCGGCGCCGGCGGCCTTGGAGGTGAAGACCTCCACCAGGTCGCCGTTGTCCAGGGTCGATTCGAGCGGTACGAGGCGGCCGTTGACCCGCGCCCCTATGGTGCGGTGGCCGACCTCGGTGTGCACCGCGTACGAGAAGTCGACGGGGGTGGCGCCCGCCGGAAGCGCTATGACGTCGCCCTTCGGCGTGAACACGAAGACCTCGTTGCGCGACAGGTCGAAGCGCAGCGATTCGAGGAACTCGCTGGGGTCCTCGGTCTCCTTCTGCCAGTCCAGGAGCTGGCGCAGCCACGCCATGTCGTTGAGGTGGTCGTCCTTGCCGGTCTTCCTCGGTACGTCCGTACGCACCTTCGAGGCGCCGGCGACGGCTTCCTGCTTGTACTTCCAGTGCGCGGCGATGCCGTACTCGGCGCGGCGGTGCATGTCGAACGTACGGATCTGGAGCTCTACGGGCTTGCCGTTGGGTCCGATGACCGTCGTGTGCAACGACTGGTACATGTTGAACTTCGGCATCGCGATGTAGTCCTTGAACCGGCCGGGGACCGGGTTCCATCGCGCGTGGACCGTGCCGAGCGCCGCGTAGCAGTCGCGGACCGTGTCGACGAGGACACGGATCCCCACCAGGTCGTAGATCTCCGCGAAGTCGCGGCCGCGGACGATCATCTTCTGGTAGACGCTGTAGTAGTGCTTCGGGCGTCCGGTGACGGTGGCCTTGATGCGGGCGGACCGGAGGTCGGCCTGGACCTCGTCGGTCACTATGGCGAGGTACTCGTCGCGCTTGGGGGCACGCTCGGCGACCAGGCGCACGATCTCGTCGTACATCTTGGGGTAGAGGATCGCGAAGGCGAGGTCCTCCAGCTCCCACTTGATGGTGTTCATGCCCAGGCGGTGGGCGAGCGGCGCGTAGATCTCCAGGGTCTCGCGCGCCTTCTTCTCCTGCTTCTCGCGCTTGAGATACCGCATCGTGCGCATGTTGTGCAGGCGGTCGGCGAGCTTGATGACCAGGACGCGGGGGTCCTTGGCCATGGCGACGACCATCTTGCGGACGGTCTCGGCCTGCGCGGCCTCGCCGAACTTGACCTTGTCGAGCTTGGTGACGCCGTCGACGAGCAGGGCGACCTGGTCGCCGAAGTCACGCTTGAGGGTGTCAAGGCCGTACTCGGTGTCCTCGACGGTGTCGTGCAGCAGCCCGGCCATCAGGGTGGCCGGGTCCATGCCCAGCTCGGCGAGGATGGTCGTCACGGCGAGCGGGTGCGTGATGTACGGGTCGCCGCTCTTGCGCTTCTGGCCGCGGTGCCAGCGCTCGGCGACCTGATAGGCCCGCTCGATCTGGCGGAGCGTCGACGTCTCGATCTTGGCGTCGTTGCTGCGCACTATCCGCAGCAGGGGCTCCAGCACCGGGTTGTACGGGTTCGAACGCTGGACGCCGAGCCGGGCGAGACGGGCCCGCACGCGGTTGGAGGAACCGTAGCGCGCGGGCTGGCCGGTGGCGGGGCGGATCGCGGGAGCCGTCGGGTGGTGGTCCGCGGGCGGCTGCGGGCGCGGCTGCTCGGCCGGTTTGTCGCCCCGGGAGACCTCCGACTGGGCGCGCTGCGCGGACGTGCCGCCCTGCGTGCCTTCCGCCTTCTTCGCGGGCACTGCGGGCACTGCGGGCGCGCCGGAGCCCGCCGAGGCCTCCTTGCCCGTCTGGGCGGCCTTGGCGGCGGTGAGTGGCTGGGACTCGTCTGGCAAGAGCGCTCCCTGTGCGCGATCGGGGTCCCCCGGACAGGCCCCGACGTACCCATGGTATCGATCCTGGGCCCTCGGCTGCTCTTCGGCCGGTGAGACAGCTCTGTACTGGAGAAACGCGTGGGACGAAGCGACGATTCCCCTTACGGTGCCGGTCCGGGGCCGTCCCGGGCCGGGACAGGACCGGCCGGAGCGGGACAGGACCGGCCGGGAACGGCGACGGGCGCCCCGGCCGGTGCCGGGACGCCCGTCGTCCTGTCCTGCGCGCCGTCTCAGACGGTGATCAGCGCCTCGAGCGCGGCCCCGTCGAGAGCCTGCTCAAGTCGCTGCCGTCCCCCGAGGAACGCCAGCTCCATGAGGACCGCGACCCCGGCCACCTCGGCGCCCGAGCGCCGGATCAGCTCCAGCGAGGCCCCGGCGGTGCCACCGGTGGCGAGGACGTCGTCGATGACCATGACGCGGTCGCCCGCCTCCAGGTCCTCGGCGTGCACCTCGATCTCGGCGCTGCCGTACTCCAGGTCGTAGCTCTGCCTGAGCGTCGCGCCGGGGAGCTTGCCCGCCTTGCGTACGGGGATGAAGCCGAGCCCGGCGCGGAGCGCGACGGGGGCGCCCAGGATGAAACCGCGTGCCTCCAGGCCGACGATCTTCGTGGCGCCGTGCCGCACGCTGAGGTCGGCCAGCGTCTCAGTGAGCGCCGCGAACGCGGCCGGGTCGGCCAGGAGCGGGGTGATGTCCTTGAACATCACGCCCGGCACCGGGTAGTCCGGGACGTCACGGATGCGGCTGAGCAGCAGCTCCGTGACGCCTGCGGGCTCGGTCATCGGCGCTTCCCCGACGGGCGGCCCCTGCCGCGGCTGCGCGAGGCGGGCTGGGCCCGCGGGCCCACGACGGCCGGTGCGGTGTCGTCGGGGACGCCGTCCTGCGGCTCGTCGTCGTCCTCGAACTCCGGCGCCTCCGCCGACTCCCCCTTGGCCGCGGCAGCCGCGCGCTTGGCGAACACCCGCTTCTTGAGGGCCTTCAGCTGCGGCTCGCGCTCCTTGAAGTCGGCGACGAGCGGCGTGGCGATGAAGATCGAGGAGTACGCGCCGGCCGCGAGGCCGACGAAGAGCGACAGCGAGATGTCGTTGAGCATGCCGGCGCCGAGGACACCACCACCGATGAACAGCAGGCCCGCCACCGGGAGCAGCGCGACGACCGTGGTGTTGATGGAGCGCACCAGGGTGCCGTTGATGCTGCGGTTGGCGATCTCGCTGTAGGTGAACCGGGTCTGCTTGGTGATGTCCTTCGACTGCTCCTTCAAGCTGTCGAAGACCACCACCGTGTCGTAGAGCGAGTAACCGAGAATGGTCAGCAGACCGATCACCGTGCCGGGCGTGACCTCGAAGCCGACCAGCGCGTACACACCCACGGTGATCGTGATGTCGTGGATCAGCGCGATCAGTGCCGCGAGGGCCATGCGCCATTCGAAGGCGATGGCCAGGTAGATCACCACGAGGACCATGAAGATCGCCAGGCCCTGCCAGGCCTTGGCGGCGATCTGCTCGCCCCAGCTGGGGCCGACCAGGTCGGCGTTGATGTCGTCGGCCTTGACGTCGAGGTCCTCGGCCAGCGCCTGCTTGATCTGGTCGGACTTGTCGATGTCCACGCCGGCGATCTGGATGCGCATGGCGTTGTCGCCCAGCTTCTGGACGATCGCGTCATGGCCCGAGGCCTTCTCCGCGGCCTCCTCGGCCTGCGCGACCGAGACGCTCGTCTTCGGGGTGTTGAAGACGGCGCCGCCCTCGAACTCGATGCCCATGTTCAGGCCGCGCACCGCCAGGCCGACGATGGCCGTGATGGTGATCAGTATCGAGACGGCGTACCAGATCTTGCGCTTGCCGACGAAGTCGTAGCCGACCTCGCCGCGGTAGAGCCGGGCGCCGAGATTACCGAGCTTCGACACCTCAGGCCTCCTTCGGGTCGACGGGGCCGGCGGATGAACCGGGGGCACGGCGGGTCCGGCGGATCGGGGGCTTGATCCCGAGCCGCTTCGGGTCGAAGCCGGACCACTTGTGGCCGCTCGCGAAGAACTTCTTGCGCGCCATCAGCGTCATCAGCGGCTTGGTGAAGAAGAACACCACGACGACGTCGAGCAGCGTGGTCAGACCGAGCGTGAACGCGAAGCCCTGCACCTTGCCGACCGTCACGACGAAGAGCACGGCGGCGGCGAGGAACGACACGAAGTCGGAGACCAGGATGGTGCGCCGGGCACGCGGCCAGGCCCGCTCGACGGCGGGGCGCAGCGTGCGTCCCTCGCGGACCTCGTCGCGGACGCGTTCGAAGAAGACGATGAACGAGTCCGCTGTGATGCCGATGGCGACGATGGCGCCGCAGACCGCGGGCAGGTTCAGCGCGAAGTTGATGGTCGGGCCGAGCAGCGTCATGATCGTGTAGGTCAGCGCCGCGGAGACCAGGAGGCTCGCGATGGCGATGAGCGACAGGCCGCGGTAGTACACCACCAGGTAGATGACGACGAGCGCGAGGCCGATGGCGCCCGCGATCAGACCCGCCTGAAGCTGCTCGCCGCCGAGGGCCGGGCTGACCGTGGTGACGCTCTGCTCGTGGAAGGTGAGCGGCAGGGCGCCGTACGACAGGATGTTCGCCAGGTCCTTGGCGGAGTCCTGGTTGAAGCTGCCGGAGATCTCGGCGTTGGTGGTCAGCGTCGTGTTGACGCTGGGGGCCGAGACGACCTCGCGGTCCAGGACGATCGCGAACTGGTTCTGCGGGGGCTGCTGCGTCGAGAGCTTGCTCGTGACCTTCCCGAACTTCTTTCCGCCGCCCTTGGTGAAGTCCATGTTGACGACCCAGGCACCGGTCTGCTGGTTGATCGTCGCCTGGGCCTTGTCGACGTCCTTGCCGTTGACCTCGGCCGGGGCAAGGATGAACTTGTCCCACGTCTTGCCGTCGGGGCTCTTGCCGCAGGCGATGGTCGGGGCGGACGGCTTGACGCCCTTGCCGGCCTCGGCGCGGGCCTTCTTGTCCGTGCAGTCCAGCTTGGTGAACTGCTCCTGGAGCTTGGCCGTGGCCGGGTCCGTGGACGGCGTGGGCGAGGGCTTCTCGTCCTTCTTCTTGTCGTCGTCCTTGGCGTCGCCCGAAGGAGTCGGGTCTGCCTTCAGGGCGTCGCTGACGGCGCGGCCCTGAGGGGTCGCGGTGGCGGTCGGGGAGGTGGCCTTGTCGGTGGCCTTGTCCGTCGCCTTGTCGGTGGCCTTGTCCGTCGCCTTGTCGGTGGCCTTGTCCGTCGCCTTGTCGGTGGCCTTGTCCTTCTCCTTCTCCTTGTCCGTTCCGGACGGGGAGCTGGCGGACGGCTCGGGAGTCGGGCCGCTGGGGGCCTGAGTGATCACCGGACGGAAGTAGAGCTGAGCGGTCGTGCCGACCTGCTCGCGCGCCTGCTTCTCGTTCGTCCCCTTGGGGATGTTGACGATGATGTTGCGATCGCCCTGGGTCTGGACCTCGGCCTCGGAGACACCCAGGCCGTTGACACGGTTGTTGATGATGTCAACGGCCGTGTTCATGTTGGTCGGGTTGATCGCGTTCGCCTGGCCCGGCTCGTTCCTCGCCTCGAGCGTGATGCTCGTACCACCCGCGAGGTCGATGCCCAGGCGCGGTGTGGTGTGTCCGGAAAGGAACATTCCCCCGGTCAGCGCCACGAGGGCGATCAGGATGAAGGCCAGTGCGCGACCCGGCTTGCCCGGCGCGCTCTGCCTTCGGCCCTTCTTCGGTGCTGCCACCTTCTCGTTCTCCCTGTCCAACCGCCCGGCATCCGGTCCGGCCCCGAACCGTGCGGGGAGGAACCGGGCGGGCGGCCATGAAGTGGTGTCGAGATTCGGCGCGAAATGCACGTGGTCCGGGGCCCGTGGTGCGCGAGCGGCGCACCCCACGGGCCCCGGTCGTGACTACTTCGCGTCGGACTCGCCGTCGGTCTTCTTCGGCTTCGCGTCGTCGGCGGTGCCGGCCTCGTCGGCCGCGTCCTTCTTGCCGAGGTCGATGCGCGAGTCGTCGGAGGCGTCGGCGGCGGGCTCGTCGGTCTCGGTCAGGGAGGAGGCGTCGTCCGGAACGACGGGGGCGTCCTCGTTCAGGTTGTCCTCGGTGCCGTGCACGATGCGGTTGTACTCGTCGTCGGCCAGGACCGCGCCGATCGAGTTCTTCGCGTAAACCGCGTGGACACCGGGGGCCACCTCAAGGAGGACGGCGTCGTCGTGGACCTCCTTGACGGTGGCGTACATGCCGCCGATCGTGCGGATGCCGGTGCCGGGCTGCATGTCGTTACGCATCTGCGCGGCGGCCTGCTGCTTCTTCTTGGCAGACCGGGTCATCAGGAACATGGCCCCGATGAGCACGATGAAGGGGAGGAGGGTCACGATATTCACGGGACGGAGTTTCCTTCGCACGACCGCGCGGGTAAGCGGCCTGATGGATGGGGGTGGGCACGCCGCCCGCAAAGGCGGCGTCGGCGGAGTCTAAGCGAGTCCGCGCCTAAGGAACAACGCTCAGCATGGCACCGCAGTTCCTGACCGGTCGACTATCCGCGCCGTTGTCCTTCGGCCACGGCGCTGTCTCGCCGATATCACGTCCCGAACAGGTCCTGCTGTCCCTTTCCGCCCGTCTGCCGCGGGGGCACCAGGCCGAGGTGCGCCCATGCGGCGGGCGTCGCGACGCGGCCCCGCGGGGTGCGGGCGAGCAGGCCCTCCCGCACCAGGAAGGGCTCCGCCACCTCCTCGACCGTCTCGCGCTCCTCCCCCACGGCGACCGCGAGGGTCGACAGGCCGACGGGGCCGCCGCCGAACAGCTTGAGCAGGGCTTCCAGGACCGCGCGGTCGAGGCGGTCCAGGCCGCGTCCGTCGACCTCGTAGACCGCGAGGGCCGCGCACGCGATGTCGCGGTCGATCACGCCGTCGGCCTTGACCTGGGCGTAGTCCCGCACGCGGCGCAGCAGACGGTTGGCGATGCGGGGCGTGCCGCGCGAGCGGCCCGCGATCTCGGCGGCGCCGGCCGGGTCGATCTCCACGTCGAGCAGCTGGGCGGAGCGGTGGACGACCCGCTCCAGCTCCGCGGGTTCGTAGAACTCCATGTGCGCGGTGAAGCCGAACCGGTCGCGCAGCGGCGGCGGCAGCAGGCCCGCGCGTGTGGTGGCGCCGACCATGGTGAAGGGCGGCAGTTCGAGCGGGATGGCGGTGGCGCCGGGGCCCTTGCCGACGATGACGTCGACGCGGAAGTCCTCCATCGCCATGTAGAGCATCTCCTCGGCGGGCCGCGACATGCGGTGGATCTCGTCGAGGAAGAGGACCTCGCCCTCCTGGAGGGAGGAGAGGATCGCGGCGAGGTCGCCCGCGTGCTGGATGGCGGGGCCGCTGGTGATGCGGATCGGGGCGCCCATCTCGGCGGCGATGATCATCGAGAGGGTCGTCTTGCCGAGGCCGGGGGCTCCGGAGAGCAGGACGTGGTCGGCGGTGGCGCCGCGCGCGCGGGCCGCCCGCAGGACGAGGTCGAGCTGCTCGCGGACCTTCTCCTGGCCGATGAACTCGCCCAGGTCCTTGGGGCGCAGGGCGGCCTCGACGGCCTGGTCCTCGCCGTCGGCGACAGAGTCCACCAGCCGCTCCGCGGCGGGCCCGACGAGCCGCTCGGCCGCCCCGGCAGCTTCGTCGGTTGTGTCGTCCCAGTTCATGCGGTGTGCCTCGCGATGCGGTTCAAGGGGGCCAGGGCGTACGGGAGTGGCTAGCGGGTGCGGTTCAGGGTCTGGAGCGCGGCCTTGAGGAGCCGGCCGACCTGCGGCGTGCCCTCGGTGGCCTCGGCCTGCGGGGTGACGGCGGCGACGGCCTCGTCGGCCTCGCGTGTGGCGTACCCGAGGCCGATGAGCGCGGCGTGCAGCTGGTCGCGCCAGCCGGAGGTGACGGCCGTGCCGATGGCCGGGCCGCCGGTGCCGAGCGGCTCGCCCAGGCGGTCCTTGTACTCCAGGAGCAGCTTCTGGGCGCCCTTCTTGCCGATGCCGGGCACGGCGGTCAGCGCCTTCTCGTCACCGGTGGCGACCGCACGGCGCAGGGCGTCGGGGCTGTGCACGGCGAGCATGGCCTGGGCCAGTCGGGGGCCGACGCCGCTCGCGGTCTGCAGCAGCTCGAAGGTCTGGCGCTCGTCGTCGTCCGCGAAGCCGTACAGGGTCAGGGAGTCCTCTCGTACGACCAGAGAGGTGGCGAGCTTGGCCTGCTGGCCGACGCGGAGCGTGGAGAGGGTGTTCGGCGCGCACTGGACGGTCATGCCGATGCCGCCGACCTCGACCACCGCGGCATCGGGGGCGAGGGCGGCGACGGGGCCGCTGACGAAGGCGATCATGCGGTACGGCCTTTCTGGGCTGTGGGGGTTCTCGACGCGTGCGGGGCCGCGGCCTGCTGGAGGCGGTTCCGCTCGACGGCCTGCTGGAGACGGTTCTGCGCGGGGGCGCGCCAGATGTGGCAGATGGCCAGGGCCAGGGCGTCCGCGGCGTCGGCGGGCTTGGGTGGTGCGTCGAGCCGCAGCAGCCGCGTCACCATGGCGCCCACCTGGGCCTTGTCGGCGCGGCCGCTGCCGGTGACGGCGGCCTTGACCTCGCTGGGGGTGTGCAGGGCGACGGGAATGCCGCGGCGCGAGGCGCAGAGCATGGCGACGGCGCTGGCCTGGGCGGTGCCCATGACCGTGCGGACGTTGTGCTGGCTGAACACCCGCTCCACGGCGAGGACTTCGGGGCTGTACTCGTCGAGCCACCGCTCGATGCCCTGCTCGATGGCGACGAGGCGGTGGCCCAACTCCGCGTCGGCGGGCGTGCGTACGACCCCGACGGCGCGCATGGTCAGGGGGCGACCGGCGACTCCGTCGACAACCCCCACTCCGCACCGGGTCAGACCCGGGTCCACGCCCAGCACCCGCACGACAGCCCCCACTTCTCCGCTCATCTGTTTGTGCAGGCTATCGGCTCGCACTGACAACGCGACGGGCCGGCGGGGAGCGTGTCCCCTGCCGGCCCGTCGGTGAAGGCGCGTCACTCCGTCGGCGAAGGCGCGGCTCAGGCGTCCACCTGGGCCATGACCTCGTCGGAGACGTCGAAGTTGGCGAAGACGTTCTGCACGTCGTCGCTGTCCTCCAGGGCGTCGATCAGTTTGAAGATCTTGCGGGCGCCGTCCTCGTCCAGCTCGACCTGCATGGTCGGGACGAAGTTGGCGTCGGCCGAGTCGTATTCGATGCCGGCCTCCTGGAGCGCGGTGCGGACCGCGACCATGTCGGTGGCCTCGCTGAGCACCTCGAAGCTTTCGCCGAGGTCGTTGACCTCTTCGGCACCGGCGTCCAGGACCGCGCCGAGCACGTCGTCCTCGCTCAGCTCGCCCTCGCCCTTGGGGACGATGACGACACCCTTGCGGTTGAAGAGGTACGAGACGGAGCCCGGGTCGGCCATCGAGCCGCCGTTGCGCGTCATGGCGACGCGTACGTCGGACGCGGCGCGGTTGCGGTTGTCGGTGAGGCACTCGATGAGCACCGCGACACCGTTCGGGCCGTAACCCTCGTACATGATCGTCTCGTACTCGGCTCCGCCGGCTTCGAGACCCGCGCCGCGCTTGACCGCGGAGTCGATGTTCTTGTTCGGGACCGAGCTCTTCTTGGCCTTCTGGATGGCGTCGAAGAGGGTCGGGTTACCGGACACGTCGGCGCCGCCCGTGCGGGCGGCGACCTCGATGTTCTTGATCATCTTCGCGAAGAGCTTGCCGCGCTTGGCGTCGATCACGGCCTTCTTGTGCTTCGTCGTAGCCCATTTAGAGTGGCCGGACATCTGCCTGTCTCCTTCGCGTTACCCAACAACCAGTAAGAACTCTCCCAGACCTTAAGGCCCCGGGGGGATCCCCGGAGATCCTACTAGGATCCCGCGCGCGGGTTACCCGCGAGCCATCTCCACGAACAGCGCGTGGATCCGGTGGTCGCCCGTCAGCTCGGGGTGGAACGACGTGGCGAGCGCGTTGCCCTGGCGCACGGCGACGATGTGGCCCTCGTGCTCGGCGAGCACCTCGACCTCGGCGCCGATCGACTCCACCCAGGGAGCCCGGATGAAGACGCCCTCGACGGGGGCGCCCTCGACGCCCTTGACGTCGACGGCCGCCTCGAACGACTCGTTCTGCCGTCCGAACGCGTTGCGCCGCACGATCATGTCGATGCCGCCCACCGTCTCCTGGCCCGAGCGCGGGTCGAGGATCTTGTCGGCGAGCATGATCATGCCCGCGCAGCTGCCGTAGACCGGCAGACCGTCCCGCACGCGCGCGCGCAGGGGCTCCATCAGACCGAAGAGGGTGGCCAGCTTGGAGATGGTGGTGGACTCGCCACCGGGGATGACCAGGCCGTCGACCTCGGCGAACTCCTCGGGGCGCCGGACCGGCCTGGCCACGGCGTCCGCCGAGGCCAGGGCGATCAGGTGCTCCCGTACGTCCCCCTGAAGGGCGAGGACGCCCACTACGGGAGTGATCATCACCAGCCTCGGTTCGCGTAGCGCTCGGTCTCCGGCAGGGTGTCGCAGTTGATGCCGACCATGGCCTCGCCGAGGTTGCGGGAGGCGTCCGCGATGATCTTCGGGTCGTCGAAGAAGGTGGTGGCCTTCACGATGGCGGCGGCGCGCTTGGCCGGGTCGCCGGACTTGAAGATGCCGGAGCCGACGAAGACGCCCTCGGCGCCGAGCTGGCGCATCAGAGCGGCGTCGGCCGGGGTGGCGACGCCACCGGCGGAGAAGAGCACGACCGGCAGCTTGCCCAGCTCGGCGGTCTCCTTGACCAGCTCGTAGGGGGCGCGGAGGTCCTTGGCCGCGGCGTACAGCTCGTTGTTGTCGAAGCCGCGCAGCTTCGCTATCTCGTTCTTGATCTGGCGCAGGTGGCGGACGGCCTCCACGACGTTGCCGGTGCCGGCCTCGCCCTTGGAGCGGATCATGGCCGCGCCCTCGGCGATGCGGCGCAGGGCCTCGCCCAGGTTGGTGGCGCCGCACACGAACGGGGTCGTGAAGGCGAACTTGTCGCTGTGGTTGACCTCGTCGGCCGGAGTGAGGACCTCGGACTCGTCGATGTAGTCGACGCCGAGGGACTGCAGGACCTGCGCCTCGACGAAGTGGCCGATGCGGGACTTGGCCATGACCGGGATCGAGACGGCCTCGATGATCTCTTCGATCATGTTCGGGTCGGACATCCGGGCCACGCCGCCGTCCTTGCGGATGTCGGCGGGCACCCGCTCCAGCGCCATGACGGCGACGGCGCCGGCGTCCTCGGCGATCTTCGCCTGCTCGGCGTTGACGACGTCCATGATCACGCCGCCCTTGAGCTGCTCGGCCATGCCGCGCTTCACGCGCGCGGTGCCGGTCTCGGGCGTCGGGTTGCTGATGGAGGGGGTGCTGGACACGGAGTTGACCTCACTCGCTGAAGAGGATTTCTACATCTCCCAGAAAACGCCCGGCGACCAGGCCACAGCAAGGGCCAATGGATGACCGGTGGCTCATTTTTCCCGGACACCCCTGGTCAACGCCGTACGAAGGCTGGTCAGCGCCGCCGCTACCCCGTGGCCCGGTCGGCCAGCGCCACCGGCGGCTCGTCGTCCATCTCGAACGCCATCGGGAACGGCGCGTGCCCCGCGAGGCGGAACCAGCGGACCTTGCGGTGCCTGCGCAGGGCGCGGGCGGCGCGTACGGAGTCGTTGTGGAAGCGCCGGGCCATCGGCACCCGGCGTACGGCCGCGGCCAGCTCGGTGGCCGCCTCGTCCCCGCCCGGGGCCTCGCGCACCGCCTCGACCTGCTGGATCTCGCCGAAGATCGCCCGCAGTGCCTGGCTCAGCTCGCTCTCGGCGACCTCGCGCTGCTCCTCCTCCGCCTGCCGGGCCGCGTGCGCCGCCTCGTAGAGCACGATCGAGGCGGCGGGATCGAGCACTCCGGAGGTGGCCAGCTCCTGGGCGACCGAGGCGCGGCGCAGCAGCTGCGCGTCGAGGGCGGCGCGGGCGGCGTCGATCCGCGCGTGCAGCCGGTCGAGCCGGCCCGCGGTCCAGCTCAGGTAGAGGCCTACCGCGAAGAGGAGTACCGCGATCCAGATCAAAGTGGAGGTCACGGGCCCAAAGGCTAGTCCCCTCCGAATGTCCGGCTCGCCGCCGGGCGGCCCGAGGGGTCAGGAGGTCAGCCGCGGGCCAGCCCGAACCGCGCCCGCAGCCCCACCCGCTCGTCCTCCGCGACCGACGCCGCGCCGTCCGTCACCGTCTCGTACACCGCGAGGATGTCCGCGCCGACGGTCGACCAGTCGAAGCGCCGCACATGCGCGCTGCCGCGCTCCCGCAGCCCTTCTCGGCGCTCGGGGTCGGCGAGGAGGCGCACCGCGGCCTTGGCGAGGGAGTCCGCGTCCTCGTTGCCGAACAGGTCGCCCGCCGCGCCCTGGTCGAGGACCTGCGCGAAGGCGTCCAGGTCGCTGGCGAGCACGGGCGCGCCCGCGGACATGGCCTCGACCAGGATGATCCCGAAGCTCTCGCCGCCGGTGTTCGGCGCGACGTACACGTCGACGCTGCGCAGCAGCCGCGCCTTGTCCTCGTCGCTGACCATGCCGAGGAACTCCACCCGGGAGCGCAGCTCGGCGGGGAGCGAGGCCACCGCCTCCTCCTCGTCGCCGCGCCCGGCGACCAGGAGCCGAGCGTCGGGCCGTTCGGCGAAGATCTGCGGCAGCGCCTTCATCAGGACCGGGAGTCCCTTGCGGGGCTCGTCGATGCGGCCGATGAAGCCGATGGTCTGCCCCTGCCACTTTGGCTCGGGTTCGGCCTTGGCGAAGAAGTCGACGTCGACGCCGTTGGGGATGACGACCGCGTCGCCGCCCAGGTGCTCCACGAAGGTGCGGCGCGCGTACTCGCTCACGGCGATGCGCGCGCTGATCTTCTCCAGGGCGGGCTGGAGGATCGGATACGCGGCGATCATGGCCCGGGAGCGCGGGTTGGACGTGTGGAACGTGGCGACGATCGGGCCCTGCGCCGCCCAGCACGCGAGCAGCCCGAGCGAGGGCGACGTCGGCTCGTGGATGTGGATGACGTCGAACGTGCCGTCGTGCAGCCAGCGGCGCACCCGCGCGGCCGACAGGAAGCCGAAGTTGAGCCGCGCGACCGAGCCGTTGTACGGCACCGGAACGGCGCGGCCCGCCGAGACGACGTACGGCGGCAGCGGGGTCTCGTCGTCGGCCGGGGCCAGGACCGACACCTCGTGCCCGAGGCGGATCAGATGCTCCGCCAGATCGCGGATGTGGAACTGGACGCCGCCCGGCACGTCCCACGAGTACGGGCAGACGATGCCGATCCTCACGACGGCTCCCGTGCGGGAGCCGTGTCGGGGCGGGGCTCCAGGTCGGCGAGCCACAGTCGCTGCAGCATGTGCCAGTCCTCCGGGTGGTCGGCGATACCGGTGGCGAAGGCGTCTGCCAGCGCCTGCGTCATGACAGACGTCTTCTCGGGCCGGGTACCTGTCTCGGGGACGTCGACGGGCGGGTGGACCCGGCCCTTCATCAGAGGCCCGTCGTACCAGAGCGTCACGGGCAGCAGGAGCGCGCCGGTCTGCTGGGCCAGCATCGCGGGTCCCGCGGGCATCCGGGCGGTGTCTCCGAAGAACTTCACCTCGACGCCGGAGGCCGACAGATCGCGGTCCGCGACGAGGCAGACCAGGCCGCCGGCGCGCAGCCGCCGGGCCAGCGTGCCGAAGGCGGAGCCCCCGGTGTGGGGCAGGACCTCCATGCCGAGGCTCTCGCGGTAGGCGACGAAGCGGTCGTAGAGCGTCTCCGGCTTGAGGCGCTCGGCGACGGTCGTGAAGGGGGTCTCCAGCCTGGTGGTGACCCAGGCGCCCGCGAGGTCCCAGTTGCCGAGATGGGGCAGGGCGAGGATGACGCCCTTGCCCGCGGCGAGCCCGTCGGTGAGGTGGTGGACGTCCTTGACGTCGAAGCCGTCCTTGATGCGCTCCCGGCTCCAGGACGGCAGCCGGAAGGACTCCATCCAGTAGCGCAGGTACGAACGCATGCCCGCCCGGGAGAGCTCGGCGAGCCGCTCCGGGGTGGCGTCGGGCACCACGCGCGCGAGGTTGGACTCCAGGCGCAGCACGCCCTTGCCGCGACGCTTCCAGACCGTGTCGGCGATGGCCCGGCCGACTCGCTCGGCGACCGGCTCGGGGAGCTTCTTGACGGTGCTCCAGCCGAGGCCGTACAGCGCGTCGGTGAGTCGGTCCTTCACTGCGCGGCCTCACTCTCCTGGCCCGGGGCGCCCGTGGCGGCGTCCGCCTCCGCGGACTCGCGGCGCACGGTCACGACCCGCTGGACGAGGGTGACCATGCTGCCGACCGCGACGATCCACAGGGCGATGGGCAGCAGGATCTGGATGCCCGGGACGCCGAACGTGTGGAGCCCGGCGAAGCCCGCGGCGACCAGCGTGATCACCAGGCGCTCGGCGCGCTCCACCAGGCCGTTGACGGCGACGGGCAGGCCGATCGCCTCGCCGCGCGCCTTCGTGTACGAGACCACCTGGCCGCTCGCCAGACAGAAGATGGAGACGGCGCAGAGGATGTTGTCGTCGCCGGACCCGGCGTACCAGAGGGCGAGGCCCCCGAAGATCGCGCTGTCGGCCACCCGGTCGAGCGTCGAGTCCAGGAAGGCGCCCCAGCGGCTGGAGCGGCCGAGCTGGCGGGCCATGTTGCCGTCGACGAGGTCCGAGAACACGAACAGGGTGATGACGACCGTGCCCCAGAAGAACTCGCCACGGGGAAAGAAGACCAGCGCTCCCGCCACCACACCGGCCGTGCCGATGAAGGTGACCGCGTCGGGGCTGACCCCGCGGCGGATGAGAAACGCGGCGAACGGTGTGAGGACACGCGTGAAGAATGCACGCGCGTACTTGTTCAGCATGGCCTTCCCGAGGGGTCGGTGCGCCGCGTGGCCCCGTTGGCCACCGACTGGGCCATCGTAGTCACGCCCTTGACGGACCGGCTCGCCCCCTCACGATCGCGTACGACGTATGGACGCACCGTGACGCGAGTGGAAAGCTCGAAAGCACCACGGGCGCCGTCGGAGCCGCCCCGCACTGGGCCCCAGCGCGTCCGCGAGCAGCCAGCATCCCCGAGGGGGCTGAGCCTCCTCGACCGTGCACGTGACCGGGAGGCAAGGCATGGGCGACAAGGCGAACGCACACCCCGGAGCCGCCGGCAGGGCAGCGACGGCCGACCACCCCGCGTCCGTACGGAATGTGGTGCTGGTCGGCCACAGCGGATCCGGCAAGACGACTCTCGTGGAGGCCCTCGCGCTGACCGCGGGGGCGGTGAACCGGGCGGGCCGGGTGGAGGACGGCACCGCCGTCTCCGACTACGACGAGATCGAGCACCGGCAGCAGCGCTCGGTGCAGCTGTCCCTGGTGCCCGTCGAATGGGACGGCATCAAGGTCAATCTTCTGGACACCCCGGGTTACGCCGACTTCGTCGGGGAGTTGAGGGCCGGTCTGCGCGCCGCGGACGCGGCCCTCTTCGTCGTCTCGGCGGCGGAGGGCACCGAGGGCATCACCGGCGCGACCCGGATGGTGTGGGACGAGTGCGCGGCGGTCGGCATGCCGCGGGCCATCGTGGTCACGCATCTGGAGTCGGCCCGCGCGGACTTCGCCGGGATGACGCGGAGCTGCGCCGAGGCGTTCGGCGCCGACGACCCGGACGCCGTACTGCCGCTGTACCTGCCGCTCCACGGCGAGCAGGGCCCGGACGGACACGCGCCGGTGACCGGCCTGATCGGGCTGCTCTCGCAGCGGATCTACGACTACGCGTCGGGCGAGCGCAAGGAGTCGGAGCCGGGCGACGACCAGCTGCCGCTGATCGAGGAGGCGCGCGACAAACTCATCGAGGGGATCATCGCGGAGAGCGAGGACGAGTCCCTCATGGACCGCTATCTCGGCGGCGAGGACATCGACTACAAGACGCTCGTGGACGACCTGGAGCGGGCCGTGGCGCGCGGCATCTTCCACCCCGTGCTCGCCGCCGCGCCGGCCGCGGAGGGCGCCCGCCAGGGCATCGGCACGGTGGAACTCCTGGAGCTGATCACGGGCGGCTTCCCGACCCCCCTGGAGCACCCCTCGCCGGCCGTGACCACGCCGGGCGGCACGGCGCGCCCCACGCCGGCCTGTGACCCGGCGGGCCCACTGGTCGCCGAGGTCGTGAAGACCGCCTCCGACCCGTACGTCGGCCGGATCTCGCTCGTACGCGTCTTCTCCGGCACCCTGCGCCCCGACGAGACGGTGCACGTCTCCGGGCACGGCCTGGCCGACCGGGGCCACGAGGACCACGACGTCGACGAGCGCGTCGGCGCGCTCTCCGCCCCCTTCGGCAAACAGCAGCGCACCCTCACCCGGTGCGTCGCGGGCGACATGGCGTGCGTGGCCAAGCTGCACCGCGCCGAGACGGGCGACACGCTGTCGAGCAGGGACGATCCGCTCGTGATGGAGCCCTGGGACATGCCGGACCCGCTTCTGCCGCTCGCCATCCAGGCGCACAGCAAGGCGGACGAGGACAAGCTCTCGCAGGGTCTCTCGCGTCTGGTGGCCGAGGACCCCACCATGCGCCTGGAGCAGAACCAGGACACCCACCAGGTGGTCCTGTGGTGCCTGGGCGAGGCGCACGCCGACGTGGCCCTGGAGCGGCTGCGCAGCCGGTACGGCGTGCAGGTCGACGTCGTGCCGCACCGCGTCTCCCTACGGGAGACGTTCGCGGGCAGGTCGGCGGGGCGCGGGCGCCATGTGAAGCAGTCCGGCGGGCATGGCCAGTACGCGATCTGCGAGATCGAGGTGGAGCCGCTGCCCGGCGGCAGCGGCATCGAGTTCGTCGACAAGGTGGTCGGCGGCGCGGTCCCGCGGCAGTTCATCCCGTCCGTCGAGAAGGGCGTACGGGCGCAGGCGGCGAGGGGCGTCGCCGCCGGGCACGCGCTCATCGACGTACGCGTCACGCTGCTTGACGGCAAGGCGCACTCGGTGGACTCCTCCGACGCCGCGTTCCAGACGGCGGGCGCGCTCGCGCTGCGCGAGGCGGCGGCCGGGGCGAGGATCCATCTGCTCGAACCGGTGGCCGAGGTGCGGGTGCTGGTCGGCGACGACCACGTCGGCGCGGTGATGAGCGATCTGTCGGGCCGCCGCGGCCGGGTGGTCGGCACCGAGCAGGCGCCCGGCGGCCGCACGCTCGTACGGGCCGAGGTCCCCGAGATCGAGATCGGCCGGTACGCGGTGGATCTGCGCTCCCTCTCCCAGGGCACCGGACGCTTCAGCCGTACGTACGCCCGCCACGAGCCGATGCCCCCGCAGCTGTCGGAGCGGATCCGCGAACAGGCGCGGGGCTCCTCGTAGTTGAACCGGTGAGTGACGGCCGCCCGTCCCGGCCCCTCCGGGCGGGCGGCGTTCCGGCGCCCCCTGCCGGATGTCGGTGCGCCCGGATACGCTGATGACCTGATCAACGGATGCGCCGGACGGCAACAGGTGTGCCGGACAGGGAAGTCGGGAAGAGCCGCAGCAGCGAAGGCGTCGCGGCGAGGGGGCGGCAGTGGCGGACGATGGATTCGACTTCAGGCCCGGGGCCCAGGTCCCGCTCTCGGGCGCCGCGGGACAGACGGCGGCGACGCACGCCCTGGCCTCGGCGGCGTATCGCGACGGAGACGTCGACGAGATCCTGAAGGCCAACAACGAATGGCACAAGTCCGTGGTGAAGCCCGGCCTCTGGTCGCTGTTCAAGCCGAGCCTGGGCGAGGCGTTCGCCCGGACCGTGCAGGTGCGGATGCTCGGCGGCGGCCGCAAGCCGCTCATCCAGTCCTTCGGGACCGAGCCGCAGTCGGTGGTGGAGCACTGCCTCGCGGCGAACCGCATCCGCAAGGAGCGCGACAGCTGGCTGACGGCCGTGATGGTCCTGTGCGGCGTGCTCTTTTTGCCCGGCCTGTTCGTGTGGCTGCTCGTCTTCACCATCAGACGGCAGGTCGCCAAGAACGAGAACAAGCGCGCGGGCGCGCTGGCCACGGCCGTGCTGGTCGCCATGGGCGTGCTGGCCGCCGTCGCTCTCCTCAAGCTGCCGTTCGACGGCTTCTGGGCGTGGTATCTGCGCGCGGCGATCGTGCTGCCCGTGGTGGGCTGGTTCTGGTCGAAGCAGATCGCCGAGCGCACCGCCAGAGACATGCGCGAGCGCTGGTCGAGTCTGCTCTCGGGCGGCGGCATCGGCGCCAAGATCCCGGAGGCGGTGCCCGGCAGCCCCGGCGAGACGGCCGCCGAGCGGCTCCGCCAGGGCCTGGCCAGGCTCTCCGCCGAGCAGCGGAGCAACTCCGTCTTCTACGCCGGGCCCAAGGGCATATTGGGCATGGGCACGCGCTGGGGCAGCTGGCAGCTGGCCGAGGAGCTGGTGCCCGCCGAGGACGGCAAGGAGATCCACCCCTTCCGCAGCTGGGACGTCATACGGGCGGTGCACGACCAGCTCCGCATGCTGGAGCGCGGCCCCCTGCACACCGGCGGCTTCCCCACCCCGTCGATAAACCACTGGATCGTCTCCCCGATCGGGGAGAACGCCAAGGCGGTGGCCCGCCCCACCGGCACGGACGTCGAGGCCTTCCAGGTCCGCGGCCACGAGATACAGCGGATCTGCAACGAACAGCAGTTCGGCAGCGGTGACCGGCACTACCTGGGCGTGCAGTTCACGCTCTGGGACGGCCAGCTGGTCATCACGATGCTGATCACCGTGACCGTGCTGCACGAGACGCTGCGCATCGAGGTCACCGGCCACGCCCTCGGACCGGTGCACTCCCTGTTCACGACCAAGCCCGAGCCCAAGACGAAGACGGTCGCCAAGCCGATCAAGTTCTGGGAGACCGTCGACCGCAATCTGCCGCTGGTCGACGCCGACGAGGTGGTGCGCCTCGCGGTCCGCGCGCCCTTCACGTGGTATCCGCCGCTCCTGGACCACCTCGGCGGCAAGCTGGTCCTGCCCGAGCCCTTCGGCCTGCGGCACGCCTGGGCCGACAAGCCGTGGCGGCACCGCTTCATGGCCGACGACGCGCTGCGCGCCGCCACGCCCGTGCTGCGCGTGGTGCACTCGGCGGCGATCAAGGTCCTCGCGGAGAACGGCGTGAACACCGAGAAGTTCGGCAACCGCTCCGGCTTCCTCAGCGGGGCGATCCAGGACCCGATGCCGAGGCAGGCGGACGTGTACAACGCGTAGGGAGCCCGCGGGCCGGCAGCGCTGGAGGGCCGCGGGCCGGCAGTGCTAAAGGGCCGCGGGCCAGGCGTCCGCGAGCATCTTGCGGGTGTCGGCGAGCAGCTGCGGCAGCACCTTCGTGTGCCCCACGACCGGCATGAAGTTGGTGTCGCCGCCCCAGCGCGGTACGACGTGCTGGTGCAGGTGCGCGGCGATGCCGGCGCCCGCGACGGCGCCCTGGTTCATACCGATGTTGAAGCCGTGCGCGCCGGACGCGGTACGCAGGGCCGTCACCGCCTGCTTGGTGAGCTCGCCCAGTTCGGCGGTCTCGGGGCCGGTCAGGTCGGTGTAGTCGGCGACGTGGCGGTAGGGGACGACCATCAAGTGGCCGCCGTTGTACGGGTACAGGTTCAGGACCGCGTACACGTGCTCGCCGCGCGCGATCACCAGGCCGTCCTCGTCGGACTTGGCCGGGATGGAGCAGAAGGGGCAGCCGTCGTCGGCCCCCGGGCCCGTGGGCTTGTTCTCGCCCTGGATGTACGCCATCCGGTGGGGCGTCCACAGGCGCTGGAACGCGTCCTGCGTACCCACTCCGATCTGCTGCTCCGGCTCACTCGTCATGAGGTGCAGCATATGACTTCGCCCGTTCGGAGCGTGCCGGTGGGGCGGATCCGCCGGACCCGGACGGCGAGAGGCCCCCGGGACGCCGCCCCGGGAGCCTCGTGCGGCCGCGGCTCAGACCTGAGCGCGGTCCTCGACAGCCTTGGTGATCTTGGCGATGGCCTCGTCGGCCGGGATGCCGTTCTCCTGCGAGCCGTCGCGGTAGCGGAAGGAGACGGCACCATTGGCCATGTCCTCGTCGCCCGCGATGATCATGAACGGCACCTTGCTCCGCTGAGCGTTCCTGATCTTCTTCTGCATGCGGTCCGACGAGGCGTCCACCTCGACCCGCAGCCCCCGCTCCTTCGCCTTGGCGGCGAACTCCTGGAGGTAGGGCACGTGCGCGTCACCGATCGGGATGCCGGTCGCCTGCACGGGGGCCAGCCACACCGGGAAGGCGCCCGCGTAGTGCTCGAGGAGCACCGCGAAGAACCGCTCGATGGAGCCGAAGAGCGCCCGGTGGATCATGACGGGCTGCTGCTTCGTGCCGTCGGAGGCGGTGTACTCCAGGCCGAACCGCTTCGGCTGCTGGAAGTCGACCTGGATGGTCGACATCTGCCAGGAACGGCCGATCGCGTCCTTGACCTGCACGGAGATCTTCGGGCCGTAGTACGCGGCGCCGCCCGGGTCCGCGACGAGCGGGAGGTCCTGCTTGGCGGCCGCCTGACGCAGCGCCTCGGTGGCCTCCTCCCACTCCGCGTCCTCGCCGATGAACTTGTCCGACTCGGGGTCGCGGGTGGACAGCTCCAGCTCGAACTCGTTCAGGCCGTAGTCGCGCAGCAGGTCCAGGACGAAGGTGAGGAGCGAGTCGAGCTCGCCCGCCATCTGCTCCTTGGTGCAGTAGATGTGCGAGTCGTCCTGGGTGAAGCCGCGCGAGCGGGTCAGGCCGTGCACGACGCCCGACTTCTCGTAGCGGTAGACCGTGCCGAACTCGAAGAGCCGCAGGGGCAGTTCGCGGTAGGAGCGGCCGCGCGCCTTGAAGATGAGGTTGTGCATCGGGCAGTTCATCGCCTTGAGGCGGTAGTTCTGCTCGTCGAACTCGATGGCCGGGAACATGCCGTCCGAGTAGTTCGGCAGGTGCCCGGAGATCTCGAAGAGGCGCTCCTTGGAGATGTGCGGCGTGTTCACGAACTCGTAGCCCGTGTCCTCGTGCCGCTTGCGGGAGTAGGTCTCCATCTCCTTGCGGATCACGCCGCCCTTGGGGTGGAAGACCGCGAGGCCCGGGCCAAGCTCCTCCGGGAAGGAGAAGAGGTCCAGCTCGGAGCCGAGCTTGCGGTGGTCGCGCTTCTCGGCCTCGGCGAGGAACTCCAGGTGCGCCTTCAGCTCGTCCTTCGACGGCCAGGCGGTGCCGTAGATGCGCTGGAGCTGCGGGTTCTTCTCACTGCCGCGCCAGTAGGCGGCGGCGGAGCGCATCAGCTTGAACGCGGGGATGTTCCGGGTGGTGGGCAGGTGCGGACCGCGGCAGAGGTCCTTCCAGCACAGGTCGCCGGTCTTCGCGTCGAGGTTGTCGTAGATGGTCAGCTCGCCGGAGCCGACCTCGGCGTCGGCGCCGTCGGCGGCCTGCGCGGCGTTGCCCTTGAGGCCGATGAGCTCCAGCTTGTACGGCTCGTCGGCGAGCTCGACGCGGGCGTCGTCGTCCGTGGTGACGCGGCGCGAGAAGCGCTGGCCCCGCTTCTGGATCTCCTGCATCTTCTTCTCGACGCGCTTGAGGTCCTCGGGGGTGAACGGCTCGGCCACGTCGAAGTCGTAGTAGAAGCCGTCCCGGATGGGCGGGCCGATGCCCAGTTTGGCCTCGGGGAAGAGCTCCTGCACGGCCTGCGCCATGACGTGCGCGGTCGAGTGGCGCAGGATGTTCAGGCCGTCCTCGGAGGACATCTCGACGGGCTCGATCTCGTCGCCCTCGGCGACGGCGTAGGCCAGGTCCTTCAGCTCGCCGGCCACGCGGGCGGCGACGACGGTGCGCTCACCGGGGAAGAGCTCGGCGGCCGTAGTGCCCGTCGTCACCACGCGCTCTTCCCGCTCGGAATCGCGTTGGATGATCACACGGACGTCAGACACCGGTCTCTCCTTGCAGAAGGGGGGTGCGGCGCTTCCTGATGCGCGCGCACTAGGGATCGTACCGAGCCGGGGGCTCCCGCCGCGAAACGGTTGTCCCCGGCCACCCGGAAGCGGCCCCTCCGTCCGGCCGCCCGCTCAGTCGGTCCCGCACGCCTCCTCGAAGAAGCCGATGTTCTCCTGGAGCGACTTCATGAGGCGGTCCCGGTCCGCCTCGTCCACCTGCACCGGGACCACCCCGGTCGCCCCGGTGAGCCTGCGGAAGCCGCCCCGGCTCTCCAGTCGCCCGTGCACCCGGATCGGCAGCCCGACCAGGTGCGCGTGGCCCGCGACGCGGTACGACTCCTCGTCCAGGACCATCCGGACGTGCGGGACCTCCGGCCCGGCGATCACCCGGAGCCGTACCGCGCCCGTCCCGCGCGTCGAGGAGCGGCGCATCCGCACCACGGTCCCGGTGATCCGCACCGGCACCGACGGCTCGTCGCGCAGATAGCGGGCGCCCGCCTCGCGCAGCACGGTCAGGTCGCCGGGCGAGAACTCGACGGGCCCGGCGTGCGCCGCGCACCCCTCGGGCACCCCCGCGCCGGGCGCCCACTCCACGGCGATACGCGCCCCTTCCGTGCCCCGCACCAGGGCCACGATCGCCTCGGTCAGCTCATGGCTGACGCCCGCCCCGACGGCGCCGTCGAAGGCGTCCATGCCGCCGGTGGCCCGCTGGTAGTCGACGGCCTCCCGGGCCGCGCACAGCGCCTGGTGCAGCCGGACGGCGAGCGGCCGCCCGGTCGTGACGGGCACGAACGCGGTCAGCCGCCGTCCGCCGGGCGCGGGCCCCACCAGGACGTCCTCCAGGGCCGCGGCGGCGGGCCCGCGGTGCCGCGCCCCGTAGTACCCGGCGCGGCCGCGCGCGGCGAGCGCCCCGGCGAGGAGCATCTGCCGGGCCGCGGAGCGCAGTTGCTCCTCCACCGGCCAGGTCGCCGCCCCGCCGGGCCCCACCGGAACATCGCGCCACCAGCGGATCTCGTCGCTGGGCACGGTGAGCCCGACGAGCACGTCGCGGGCGGCCGGCGAGGCGCTGCGGGCGAGCGCGACGAGGGCCTCGCCGATCAGGTCGTCGCAGTCGGGGAAGGCCCGGCTCTCCGGTACGAGAAGGCTGGTGCCCCTGCCGGCGGGCTCCGGGGGCGTCCAGCGGGCGTAGCGGCCCGGTGCTCCGCCGCGCCGCCGCCAGCCGTGCCGGGCGAGCAGCGCGCAGAGCACCGCGGGGTCGACCGTGCCGGGTTCGGGCGGCCGCGCCCAAGGGTCCGCGACCGGGGCCGGGCGCGGGGCCAGGTGTGGGCGTACGGGAGGCAGGGGCTCTTCGTGGGGGCGGTGCATCAGGGTCTCCCTCCCGTCCCGACCCGCGTCATGATCTCGCAGAGCGCGCGGTCGTCGAAGATCCGCGTGGTCGGGACGCGCACGGTGGTCCTGCGCCGGCCGGTCACCGGGTGTCCGGCCAGATTGGTCCAGTAGCAGCAGTGGCGCAGATCGAGCCCGCCGTGACCTGCGCGCAGCCAGTCGTCCTGCGACCGGGGCACGAGCATCACGACCAGGATCTTGTGGACCGAGACCGGCGTGCGGGCGAGCTTCTCCAGGTGCGCGTTGTCGAGCGCGAAGGAGAAGGCGGGCCCCGCCGGGTTCGGCGGTATTTGGTACGTGCACTTCAGCTGCACCTTGATGGTGACCTCGTCGTCGACCGTGTGGCCGGGGGCGCTGTGGCTGACGTGCCAGTCGATGCCGTTGTCCGGGAAGGGCTGGGAGAGCGAGCACCCCGCGGCGGCCGCGACGGCGTGCAGATAGCCCACCTGGAGGGTCTCCATACAGGCGGTGGTGGCGAGTGTGCCGCGCGGCGGTGCGATCCGCTCGGGCAGCAGCCCACCCTGTTCGGGCTGCGCGAGCGCCATGTCCAACGAGCCTTCCGTACCCGGTGCTTCCCCGCTCGGGCCGTCGATGCCAGGGCCCCGTACCTCTGTTGTCTCCGGGCCGCGTACAGCGCAAACGGCCCGGGTATCACCAGCGTGGGCAGGGGACCGACGTCAACTGCCGGAGCTGATCGAGGAGTTGCACCCCATGACGTGCTGGTACGAGGGGCCCTTGGCCGCATTCGACACGGAGACCACGGGCGTCGACGTCGAGACCGACCGGATCGTGTCGGCCGCCGTCGTCGTCCAGCAGGGCGCGGGAACCCGACCGCGCATCACCCGCTGGCTGGTGAACCCGGGCGTTCCGGTGCCCGAAGCAGCCACCGACGTACACGGACTGACGGAGGAACACCTTCAGCGCAACGGCCGCTGGCCCGCGCCGGTGATGGAGGAGATAGCACGCGATCTGGCCGAACAGGGCGCGGCGGGACGGCCGATCGTCGTCATGAACGCGCCGTTCGACCTGACCGTCCTTGACCGGGAGCTGCGCAGGCACCGCGCCTCGTCGCTGGCCCGCTACATGGAGGGCTCGTCCCTCTGTGTGATCGATCCGCGGGTCCTCGACAAGCAGCTCGACCGCTACCGCAAGGGCCGCCGCACGCTCACCGATCTGTGCGCGCACTACGAGGTGGAGCTGGCCGGGGCCCACGACGCGGCGGCGGACGCGCAGGCCGCCCTCGATGTCGTACGGGCGGTGGGGCGCCGTTTCGCCGCCCGCCTGGAGCGGCTCTCGCCGGCCGAGCTGCATACGTTGCAGGCCGTCTGGCACGCGGCGCAGGCGCGCGGTCTCCAGGCGTGGTTCGCGAAGAGCGGTTCGCCGGAGGCCGTGGATCCCGCGTGGCCGCTGCGTCCCGAATACCGGGCGGCGGCCTGAGCGGGCGGACGGTCCGGACGGGCTGCGCGGGGCGCACGGGGCGCACAGGGCGCACGGGGCAAGAAAAAACCGGTCCGTCTGCTGACGGACCGGCATTCTCCGGGTGGGCGATACTGGGTTCGAACCAGTGACCTCTTCGGTGTGAACGAAGCGCTCTCCCACTGAGCTAATCGCCCGGGAACGCACTGAACAATACAGGTCCGGGCGCCTTTCCTTCAAACCGCTTCCAGATGCGCCGTAAGACCTCTGCGGCCCGCCCGCATCATCAGGGCGTGGTTGAGCAGGAACACGGGCCTGCCCGGGACGGCGAGGCGCCGCATCAGCGGTCGCCGCACCTCGACCTCCTGGTCGTAGCGGGCCCGCGCCCCTTCGGGCCCGGCCGTGACCGTCCAGCGCGCCCAGCCGTCCAGGTCGCCCGTCATGCCGATCTCCAGGACCCCGGCGTCGGGGTCGCGGCGCCGCTCGTGCGCGGTGACCAGAAGGTCGTACGGGAGGAAGGACCGGAAGCGGGCGACGCCGCTGCGGCCGTCGGCCGACGTCACCTCGCGCACCTGGGGCCACCACAGCGGATAGTCCTCGACCCGCTCCAGGGCGGCGTAGGCGTCGGCGGGCGAGCAGGGCAGGTCCCAGAGGCTGCGGAAACGGTAGTGGCACCAGTTCATGGGACGAGTCTGCCCGGTGGGTCCGGTGGGCACCGGGTCCGAGTACGTCCTGAGTATCCGCGCCGATGCCCTGCGACGTGGCGCGGACCACACTCCTCAGCCATGACGAACATTCCGCCACCGGCCGAGGAGCTGCGCCTCCTCGACTGGGAGCTGCGCCAACTGGAAGCGCGCAGGACGCAGTTGCTGCAGCGCCGCACCTGGCTGCTCGGTGTCCTGCGCGCGGCGGGCCCGGCCGGGCCACCCCCTCGCCCGGCCGGGCCGCCCGCCCCCGAGGCCGCTCCGCCGAGCGCCCAGAACGTCCTGCTGACGCTGGGCGGCGTGCTGCTGGCCATCGCGGCGATCGCCTTCACGGTGGTGAGCTGGGGCCACTTGGGCATCGGCGGACGCAGCGGTGTGGATGGCGAGCGGGTGGCTCGCCACGACGGGCGCCCCTCTCAGCCCGGCAGGCCGGAACGCCGCCCGGTACGGCGCGGCAGTCCTCGCCTGGTGGGCGGCCGTCGCTCTGCCTGCCGCGCTTCGGCTTCCGTACGTGGTCGGGCTGTCGGCTCAGATCGTGGTGATCGTGGCTCTGCCGGCCGTCGCTGTCCGTGTCGCGTCGGCCGTCCCGGCCCTGGTCGCCTCGGTCCTGGCCCTCGTGTCGTCGGTGAGCGTCGCGTTCCTCTCCCTGCCGGCCGAGACAGCGACTCTCGCCACCCTCGGGGCGCTCACCGTTCTGTTCGTGGCCGCCTGCGTCCAGATGGCCGGCCGACCGGGTCGGGCGGGCGCCCTCGTGGCCTGTGGGTGCATCGCCCATGCCACCGCGCTCGCCTGTGCCGTCGGCGCCGCATGGGGGCTGCGTCCGGAGCACATCGGGCTGCTCGTCATCGCCGTTCCTGCCCTCGCCGCGCTCGCCGCCGCCCGTCCGGGGCAGCACCCGCTGACCCTGCCCATCGAGATCATGGCGGGCGCCTCCGGGGCCCTCGCCATCGTCCTCGCCTCTGGCCACGCTCCTACGCTCGCCCTCACCGTGGCGCTCGGCGGGCTCATCGCGGCGGGCACCGCGCTCCGTCCGGACCGCCGCCCCGTGGGGTACGCGGCCGGGGCGCTGTTCATCCTGGCGAGCTGGGTGTGCCTCGGGTCCTGGGAGGTGTCGGCACCGGAGGCGTACACCCTGCCGGTCACCGTCCCCGCCCTGCTCCTCGGCCTGCTGCGCCGCCGCCGTGACTCCGAGACCTCGTCCTGGGCGGCGTACGGCCCCGGCCTCGCCACGACACTGCTGCCGAGCCTCACCGCCGCCTGGAGCGACCCGCACTGGCAGCGTCCACTGCTGCTCGGTGTCGCGGCGCTCGTACTGACCCTGGCGGGCGCCCGGCACCGCCCGCGTGCCCCGCTGGTCCTCGGCGGCACGGTCCTCGCCCTGGACGCGCTGCCCGAGCTGGCCCCCTACATCGTGCAGGTGGCGGGCGCCCTGCCCCGCTGGCTGCCGCCCGCGCTCGCGGGCCTGTTGCTCCTCGCCGTGGGCGCCACGTACGAGCAACGCCTGCGCGACGCACGCCGGTTCCGGAATGCCCTCCACCGAATGCACTGAACGCACGGAAATGAGGGGCCCGCCGCAGGCCATGAAGACCCGTCAATTTCCTTGAAAGGCAAGGGAATACGACAACGGCCCGGAGGCTCAAAAGCCTCCGGGCCGCAATCCGGGGTGGGCGATACTGGGTTCGAACCAGTGACCTCTTCGGTGTGAACGAAGCGCTCTCCCACTGAGCTAATCGCCCGGGCGCACAGAGAACGTTACCGCATGTCAGCGGGTGCTTCCGACCGCCCCGGAGCCACCCCCGGTCACTCCTTGATCTTCCACGGCATCGCGATGCCGAACTTCCAGACGTAGATGGCGACCAGCACCGCGACGATGACGAGGCCGATAGTCGTCAGGATGATGTTCCGGCGCCGCACCTTGGGGTCGAGCGCACGCTGCGCCGCCTCGGTGACCTTGCGCTTCGTCCAGCGCAGCACCAGCTGGGCCCAGACGAACTCGGTCGCCCAGATCGCCATGCCGCCGAAGATCACCAGCCACCCGGGCCCGGGCAGCGGAAGCATGATGATGCCCGCGACGACGACCGCGAGGCCCACGATGAAGACGCCCACCTGCCAGCTCAGGTGCAGCACCCTGCGGGCCTGGACGTACTGCGGCGCCCGCGATCCGAGCGGCGGCTCGGCCTGCGCCCCGACGGCCGGTTCCGCGACCCCCGTGGGCTCGTTACTCCCCGTATTCATGCGGCCAAACCCTACCGGACGGAAACCCGTCACCGGAATGGGCGTACGAACAGGAGAGACAACCCGCCATACGAGCTACCTAAAGACACGCAAAACTCCCAGAGGGGTTTACAACGGCACCGTAGGTGGCATGTCGATTTCGCCGACGTGCGAATCCCCGAGCGCACACTGAGCGAAAGGCCCTGGCGCTTATGAACACCACGGTCAGCTGCGAGCTGCACCTGCGCCTCGTTGTGTCGAGCGAGTCCTCACTGCCTGTTCCCGCGGGACTGCGGTATGACACGGCCGATCCCTACGCCGTGCACGCCACCTTCCATACCGGAGCCGAGGAAACGGTCGAGTGGGTGTTCGCCCGCGACCTCCTCGCCGAGGGCCTGCACCGGCCCACCGGAACCGGCGACGTCCGAGTCTGGCCGTCCCGGAGCCACGGTCAGGGCGTCGTCTGCATCGCCCTGAGCTCGCCGGAGGGCGAGGCTCTGCTCGAGGCCCCGGCGCGGGCCCTGGAGTCCTTCCTGAAGCGAACCGACGCGGCCGTGCCCCCCGGCACGGAACACCGCCACTTCGATCTCGACACGGAGCTGTCACACATCCTGGCCGAAAGTTAGCGGCGCGGGAGTGTCGAGATCCCCTCACGCCGTCCGACTCGGGGCGACGGCGCAGGCAGTCACGACATGACACACGGGACACACACAGGACACGACGACACAAGGCGAAGAGAAAGCAGGCACCGGCGCCGTCACCGCGGAACCCCGCGGCGACGGCGCCGGTGCGTCCCGTGGGGAAGCCGCTAGCATCGGCCAGCATCGGCGGGCACCGGCCCGACCCCCATCCCAGGGAGCGCATCGTGCTGATCACCCACGACACCCGGTGTTCCCTCGACGCCGTGGTCGATCTGGTGAACACCGCACCGGAGGATGACGGGGCCGACGGGCTCGCGGACGTGGCGTCGCTCGGTGAATTCGTACGAACCCACGAAGTGAGCGACGTCGGCGTGCTCTCGGAGCGTGACCTCGCCGACGTGCGCCGGATCCGCAGCCGCTTCGCGGAGGTCTTCGCCCACCCCGAGCCCAAGGCCGCGTCGACGATCATCAACGAGCTGATCGCGGCGGCGGGCACCACGCCACGGCTCACCGACCACGACGGGTACGACTGGCACATCCACTACTTCGCGCCGGGCGCGTCCATCGCGGACCACCTGGCGGCCGACTGCGGCATGGCGCTGGCCTTCTTCGTGGTCGCCGGGGAGCAGGAGCGGCTGCGGCGCTGCGAGGCACCGGACTGCCGGCGCGCCTTCGTCGACCTGTCCCGCAATCGCTCCCGCCGCTACTGCGACAGCCGCACCTGCGGCAACCGTCTGCATGTCGCCGCGTACCGCGCCCGCCGCAAGGAAGCCGCGGACACGGCCTAAGTGTGCTGTCCGGACAGCACACCCAGCTCGGGGGGAGCACGCTAGAGCAGCAGCAGATCGTGCAGCGACGCCAGCAGGATCAGCATGCCGATCACTGTCAGGAAGATCATCAGTGGTGGCTGGGAGAGGGCGAAGAGGCAGCCTCGCGGTTCTTCGTCGGTGGCGTGCCGCTCTTCGTCGGCAGGTCGTCGCTCTTGGGCCGGTGCCGCTTGCCGTCCGTCGTCCGACGGCGCCGCATCGCCCTGTGGGGTGGTGTCCAGCATCTCGCGGTGATGATGACGCAGGTGAGCGGCCACCGCTGACCAACACGCCAGAACGAGACGGGAGTTCGCCGGATCCCGTGAACAGGCAAAAGTCCAGCGCCCGCTACGTTCCGCCCATGGCCCACCGCCGTACACCCGCGCGACACTCGGCGGCACCGTCCGCACTCTAACGAGGGAGCCGCCATGTCCATGGGACGCCGACGGCTGTTGACGACCGCGCTCGGCGAGGTGCGGCTGGGCCCCTGACCCCGGAACCCCTCGCGGCCTCCGCCTCGGGCCCCCCGGAACCGGCGGCGGGACGTCTCCTTCAGATGCCGTGCTTCTTCAATCAGATGCCGTGCTTCTTCAATATCGCCTCGATGTCGCTGAAGTCCTCCGTCGGCGCGGCCGCCTTCGGCTTGGCGGCGGGCTTCGCGGCGGCCGGGTGGGCGCCCTGGCCGATCGAGGGCGCCGACGCTGCGGGGGCCACCGCCTCACGCTGTGCGGCCTTCGCGGCCTTGCGCTCCTTGCGGGTGCCGCCCGTGCGGCGCTCCACCGCGCGCGTGCCCAGGAATATCAGCCAGGCCGCGCCGAGCACGCCGAAGCCGACCCACGCCTTGAGGCTGAACGCGGTGTCGGCGGCCCATCCGACGACGCCCGTCAGCACGAGGCCCACCGGCACCAGGGAGTACGCGGCGAGACGGGCCGCGGCGAGGAAGCGCTTGCGGTAGGCCGTGACCGCGGCGATGCCGAGCCCGGCCGCGGATACGGCGGAACAGACGGTCTCGGCAATCATCCGGTCCTCCATGCATACAGGCGCACAGGCGTACAGCCGTACGTAGCGTAATGGCACTGTCGTCCCTTCCATCCTGCACCGGGTGGGTGCCGCGAAGCCACGTCCTGGGCGGACCTCAGGGACATATCCGGGTCATCTCGGGGTCCCGGCTCCTCCCCAGGTGCCGGTCGGTGCCCTCCGGTCCCGGTTGGGAGGCCGGCCCGTGGGCTGGGAGACTGTGCCCATGAGCGACTCCCCTGCCGACCGCCCTGCCCGCCCCGTCGTCCTCGACGTCTGGTGCGAGCTGCAGTGCCCCGACTGCCGTACCGCCCTGGAAGACGTGCGCGCCCTGCGCGCCCGCTACGGCGACCGCGTCGAGCTGCGCCTGCGCCACTTCCCCCTCGAAAAGCACAAGCACTCCTTCGCCGCCGCCCAGGCCGCCGAGGAGGCCTTCGAGCAGGGGAAGGGCTGGCCGTACGTCGAGGCGGTGCTCGCCGAGGTCGAGGAGCTGGACCGTAAGGGCGAGCCCTTCCTGGTGGAGACCGCCCGTGGACTCGGCCTGGACGCCGAGGAGTTCGACACCGCCCTGATCGACGGCCGGCACATCCTGATCGTCGACGCCGACCAGGCGGAGGGCAAGGCCATCGGCGTCACCGGCACACCGACGTACGTCATCGACGGCGAGCGCCTGGACGGCGGCAAGAGCCAGGAAGGCCTGCGGGAGCGCGTCGAGGAGATCGCCGACCGGCTCCTCGCGGGCGAGGGCTCCTAGAGCAGCGGCTTGTAGAGGGAGTACGAGACCGGCTCGTAGCCGAGGGAGTCGTACAGGCACAGGGCCGGGGCGTTGCCCGCGAAGACGTTGAGGCCGATGCGGCCGCGCCCCGCCGCGCGGGTCTGCGCCTCGGCCAGGAGCATCAGGGAGCGGCCGTGACCGCGCCCCCGGTAGAACTGGTCCACTGCGACGTCGAAGACGAACGCGTCGTCGTCCCCGAGCGCGAGCCACAGGACGCCGACCTTCGCGTCGTCGTGGGTGAGCACACTCAGCAGGGCGTCGGGGGTGGCGAGGCCCTGGGGCAGGCCCTTGGCGTGGTCGGCCTCCGACTTGGCGTACGCCTGCGACTCGGGCACACCGCGGCCGATCCAGTCCCGCGCGTACTCCCGCTTCGCCCGCGCCAGCCACACCTCGTACTCGTCCCCGGTCATCGGCCGTCCCGCGACGCCCGCGGGAAGCGCCGCGGGCTCGTCCGCCACCGGCTTCGCCAGCTGACGGCTGCGCTCCACATAGCCGAGCGCCGTCGCGAGGCGCAGCGCCCCGGCCGCCTCTGCGGGGACGGCCGCCTCGATGCGCCGGCAGCCCCAGCCGCGCGCGACCTCCTCCGCGGCCAGCGCGGCCACGGTGCCGCGGCCGCGCCCGCGGTCCGGCTCGGCGATCCGCAGATCACGGACGCGGCACACCTCCGGGCCGAAGACCTCGTCGGTGGCAAGCGCTATGGAACCCACGGGGCGGCTGTTCACACAGACGTCGTACGTGCGTGCCTTGGCGCCGTCGGCGCTCCGCTGGAGCGGCCCGGTCGGCCGCAGGGTCGTGGTCATCACAGGGGTTCTACCCGCCCTGGAGCTCACGGATCCAGGTCGTCCCCGGCCCGCTCGTCGAAGGTCCGCATCGCTTTGGTGGTCACCGGGCCCGGCGCTCCGGGCAGTTGGCGCCCGTCGACGCGGTGCACGCCCTGGACGTCGCGCAGCGTCGACGTCAGGAAGACCTCGTCGGCGCGGTCCAGGACGTCCATCGGCAGATCGGTCTCGCGGGCACCCGTCCACTCGACGGCCAGCTCGCGCGTGATGCCCGCGAGACACCCGGAGGCGACCGGCGGGGTGAGGATCTCGCCGTCGAGCACGACGAAGACGTTGGAGCCGGTGCCTTCGCAGAGCTGCCCGACCGTGTTCGCGAAGAGGGCCTCCGAGGCGCCCTGTTCCTGGGCGCGGGCGAGGGCGACGACGTTCTCCGCGTACGAGGTGGTCTTCAGGCCGGTCAGCGCGCCACGCTCGTTGCGGGTCCACGGCACCGTGATCACGGCGGTGGAGTCGGGGCGCCGCACGGCCTCGCCGAGGGCCACGACGAGCGTGGTGCCCTGGTCACCGCGGTCCGAGCCGAGCGGCGACAGGCCCCCGGTGTAGGTGATCCGCAGGCGTCCCAGCGGGAGCGGGTTGGCCTGCAGGACAGCGGCGCAGGCGCGGCGCACCTCGTCGAGGTCGGGCTCGGGCAGCCCCAGACCGCGCGCCGACCGGGCGAGCCGGGCCAGGTGCCGGGTGAGGGCGAAGGTCCGGCCCTCGGCCGACTTCACCGTCTCGAAGACGCCGTCGCCCACCGTCAGCCCGTGGTCGAACACGGAGACGCGGGCGGAGTCGACATCCCGCAGGCCGCCATTGAGCCATATCTTCACGTTGGGGTTCCTCCACTCGCTTCGTACGTCCCTGACGCTACCGCCAGCAGTCGGGCGGCCTTCAGCTCGGTCTCCCGCCACTCCCCCTCGGGGTCCGAACCCCACGTGATGCCCGCCCCTGTGCCGAAGCGCAGCACTCCCTCGGCGCGGTCGATCCAGAAGGTGCGGATGCCGACGGCGAGCTCTCCGGTGCCCCGGTCGGCGTCCACCCAGCCGATGCCGCCGCAGTACGGGCCCCGGGGCGCCGTCTCCAGCTCGTCGATGATGCGCAGGGCGCTGGACTTGGGCGCTCCGGTGACGGAACCGGGCGGGAACGTCGCCGCGAACAGTTCGGCCCAGCCCGCGTCGGGACGCAGCTCCCCGTGGACGGTGGAGACGAGGTGGACGAGGCCGGGGTGCTTCTCGACCACGCAGAGGTCGGGGACGGTCACCGAGCCGGTCGCGCAGACACGTCCGAGATCGTTGCGGACGAGGTCCACGATCATGACGTTCTCGGCGTAGTCCTTCTCCAGGAGGTCCGCCTCCGTCCGTCCGGTGCCCTTGATGGGCCCCGACTCCACGACACGGCCCTCACGGCGCAGGAACAGCTCGGGGGAAGCGGTGGCCACCTCCACCCCGTGCGCGGGCAGACGAATCGTTCCGGCGTACGGGGCGGGGTTCCCGCGCGCGAGGAGGGCCGTCAGGGCGTCCACGTCGGCGTCGGCGGGGACGGGCGCGGACAGGACGCGGCAGAGGTTGGCCTGGTAGACCTCGCCGGCCGCGATGTACGCGCGTATCCGCCGCACGCCGTCCGTGTACGCGGCGCGATCCAGGGACGACGTCCAGTCACCGGCGGCCGGACCCCGCCACCTTCCGGGTACGGGAGCGGGCACGGCCTCCTGGCGTACGTCGTCGAAGCGGGCGCAGACCAGGCCCCCCTCGAAGTCCGCGGAGACCGCCCAGAAGCCGGTGGAGTCCAGAGCCGCGGGGTCGCTGGTCACATCGCGTAGACCGGTGGCCACAAGACCACCGAAGCGCGCCATGGGAGGGAGCGCCGGTGAGGACGTCAGAGGGGGGTTGTGCACGGCTGCGAGTCTATGACCGGTGTCCCGGCCGCGCCCCGGACCGGCGACAGGGCAGCACGCTGCGCAAACGCGTTTTTGTACTGGCCCAGGAATCCGCTAGAGTTCAACACGTCGCCGGGACGCGCAAGCGGGCCGGGAAAGACAAGCGGACGTAGCTCAGTTGGTAGAGCGCAACCTTGCCAAGGTTGAGGTCGCCAGTTCGAACCTGGTCGTCCGCTCGCAGGAAAGTGGGGGATCTTCCCGAACCCCCGCACTCCTGGTGGAGTGGCCGAGAGGCGAGGCAACGGCCTGCAAAGCCGTCTACACGGGTTCAAATCCCGTCTCCACCTCCAAGGACGATTAGCTCAGCGGGAGAGCGCTTCCCTGACACGGAAGAGGTCACTGGTTCAATCCCAGTATCGTCCACTGATCTTCACGGAGACCGGCCGTCCTGGCGGTTGCTCCACGAGGGTCGAACCCGCGCGATTAGCTCAGCGGGAGAGCGCTTCCCTGACACGGAAGAGGTCACTGGTTCAATCCCAGTATCGCGCACGCAGTACGCAGCACACGTCACGCATGTTGATGACCCGCGCGATTAGCTCAGCGGGAGAGCGCTTCCCTGACACGGAAGAGGTCACTGGTTCAATCCCAGTATCGCGCACCACACACGAAGCCCCCGGCCATTCCCACGGCCGGGGGCTTCGTCGTTCGTTCGGGGTCTCTCAGGAGGAGAAGAGCATGTGCCCGAAGCTCTTGTGACGCTTGCCGTGGCCGTAGTGACCGCTGTGGCTGCCGTGACCGCCGTGCGGGGCGCCCCAGGCGGGAGCCTGCGCGGCGGGGTAGGCCTGGGGGGTCGGGGGCGCGGGCGGCGGCGGGGCCTGCGGGCCGCCCCACTGGGCCTCCATGCGGGTCAGGGACTCCAGCTCGCCGTAGTCCAGGAATATCCCGCGGCAGCCACTGCACTGCTCGATCTGGACGCCATTGCGGTTGTACGTGTGCATCGGTGCGTGGCACTTGGGGCACTGCATGGACGGCTCAACTCCTCGCCGGTGGTGAAAGCTTCGCCGGATCTCTGCCCGGCTTCGGTGCGTTGCACCCTACTTCGTCGCGTCCCAGGTCAACTCGGGTGGTGCCGGGTCAACTCGGGTGGCGGGTGGTTCCCCGCGGCCGGCTGTGCGAGCGCATCGACTCACGCCCGGCTCACGCCCGGCTCACGCCTGGCTCACACCCGGCCCATCCGGTCGCAGGCGTCGATCAGCGCCTGCTCGACCTCGTCCAAGGGCCGGTCGGCGGCGACAGCCTTGGTGATCGCCAGGGCGGCGGTCTGCACGGTCAGGGCGCGGGCCGGGACGTCGAGGGCCGGCCAGGGGTCGGCCCCGTCGGGCGGGACGGCCGGGCCCGCGGCCGCGCGGTAGGTGCCGAGGAAGCGGGACCACTCCTCGGGGGCGAGCAGGCCGCACGCGTACCAGGCCGCGGGGCGGGCCAGGTCCCAGGCGGGGTCGCCCGCGCCGAGGTCGTCCACGTCGATCAGCAGCCAGGTGCCGTCCGGGCCGCGGACGAGCTGGCCGAGGTGGAGGTCACCGTGGCACAGGCGCGGCGGGCCCGGCGCGGGGGCCTCGGCGCGGGCCCAGGGCGGGAGCTGCCGCCAGGCCCGCAGGACGGGGGGCGCGGCGGGGTGCGGGCCCGCCGTGCGGAGGCGTTCGATGGCGCGGGCCGCCTTGGCCGGGCCGCGCATGGCCGGAAGCGGATGGGGGATCGCCTCCGAGCCGGTGGCATGCAGGCGGGCCAGGAGGGTGGCCGCGGCCTCCCAGGGGGCGGCGTCCGGGTCGTCGCGGTCCACGGGGGTGCCGTGGGGCCAGAAGGTGACGAGGCGGTCGTGGAGAGGAGTGGGATCGGTGTGCAGGGGTGCGAGGAGGATGCGTGGGAGACGTGCGGCCACGGTGAGGCGTGCCGCCAGGTCTGCGGGGTCCGTCCCCTGGGCGTGGGCCTTCGCGACGATGTCGCCGTGGCGGATGACGGTGGCGTCCGCCCGGTCCGCGAGGACGGTACCGGTGGCCTCGCCGCAGGCGCAGGTCCCTCCGGGCGGGTGGGCCGCACTGCGGACCTTGGCGGTGAGCGCGGGCAGGAGGGCGGTCACGGGTTCCCCGGGGGTGTGGTGATGGTCGGCACGGACGAAGCGTACGGAACCGCTGCGCTGGGCTTGAGCGGGGGCGGGCGGGGCTTCGCCCCGAATCCCCTCGGGCCCCCGGGCTCCGTCCCGCATCTGCGGGCGATGGGCGGTACAGAAGAAGCGTATGGAACCGCTGCGCTGGGCTCGGGCGGGGCGGTGGGGCTTTACCCCGAACCCCTCGGAACCTCCGGGCTCCGTCCCCCTCTGCGGGCGATCGGCGGCACCAACGACGCCTACCGAACCGCTGCGCTCGGCTCGGGCGGGGCTTCGCCCCGAGGCGTCTCGGAAGATGCTGAGGGACGGCCGCGAGCGTGGGGGCCGTGGGAGCCGCTGGTGGGGCACGGCCCGCGGGCGCCGGGGACTGACCGCATGGCAATGCCCGCGCAGCTCCCCAGCTGCGCGGGCATTTTGCCGTCCGCCGCACCCCCGTCCCCACGGGGTTTCCTGGCCGGATGTCCCCGCCCGGACCGCTCTTCCGGGCCTGGGGCGCCGCTCAGCGCCCCAGCATCACGCCCACGGACGACGCTTGTGTGACCACTGCTTCCCAGCCGCCGAAGACGACCACGAGCAGGGCTGCCAGGGGGAGGACCATGGCCGTCGCCACCAAGGGATGACGCGTGCCGGACGGGCGGGCGCCGAACGCGGAGAACCTGCGCCCTTGCGTGCGGACCATGGTCCGCGGTGCCGTGTCCGCCATGGTTCCTCTCCTGACCGATCTCGATGTGGTTTTGGCAGCGGCGGGTGTCTGACCTCGGGGGACGAGTGCTGCCACCCGCCGCTTGACCTCAAATCTAGGTGCGCGGAAGGCCCCGGGCATCATGCCCTCGTACCGATTGGCTGGCCTCCCGGAGGATGACCGACCCGCGCTGATGTACTCCCATGGGTGGAGACGGGGACCTAGGTCTCAGGGTCTTCCCGGAGGGGGCGGGCCGCGGCCTCGGATGCGTCCTCCCTGGGGACCGGTTGTTCGACCAGGGCCAGGACGCGGGTGGCCATGAACCGGGCCGTACGCACCACTGTGCCGGTACGGGTGACTTCGCTCACTTCCACCACTCCCCTGCGCACCGCCGTCTCCACCCGGCGGCCCGCCCGGCTCGCCACCACCTCGTACGTCCTCGTCGTGTCCCCCGCGTCCACGACTATCTCCACGCGATCACCCTTCACGGGATCAATCCCCCTTCAGTGATGGATGGTTGGAGAACGGGGTGGCGTCAACCGCCTCTGGCCCCACGTCCCCTGACCACTCTTCGATTTTCCCACCCGGCACTGACAATCGGTCGCCTCGCGAGGGCGCGGCCTCTGCACGTGCCCGCCCGTGGAAACGTAAGCTGTGGCTCGTCAAACGGACCGGGTAGCGGGGATGGACATGGCGATGATGCGGCTCCGGCGCGAGGACCCGCGTGTCGTCGGCTCGTTCAGGCTGCACAGGCGCCTGGGCGCCGGCGGCATGGGGGTCGTCTATCTGGGGTCGGACCGGAGAGGGCAGCGCGTCGCCCTGAAGGTGATCCGGCCCGATCTGGCGGAGGATCAGGAGTTCCGGTCGCGCTTCGCGCGGGAGGTCTCGGCCGCCCGGCGCATCCGCGGCGGCTGCACGGCGCGGCTCGTCGCCGCCGACCTCGACGCGGACCGGCCGTGGTTCGCCACGCAGTACGTTCCCGGGCCCTCGCTGCACGACAAGGTCGCCGCCGAAGGGCCGCTCTCCGCGGCCGACGTGGCCGTGGTCGGCTCGGCGCTCGCCGAGGGGCTCGTGGCCGTGCACGAGGCCGGTGTCGTCCACCGGGATCTGAAGCCGTCGAACATCCTGCTGTCCCCCAAGGGGCCGCGGATCATCGACTTCGGCATCGCGTGGGCGACCGGCGCCTCGACGCTGACGCATGTGGGGACGGCCGTGGGCTCGCCCGGCTTCCTCGCTCCCGAGCAGGTGCGCGGCGCCGCCGTCACTCCGGCCACCGACGTCTTCGCGCTCGGCGCCACACTCGCGTACGCGGGGATGGCGGATTCACCCTTCGGGCAGGGCAGTTCCGAGGTCATGCTCTACCGGGTGGTGCACGAGGAGGCGCAGCTGCACGGCGTGCCGGACGCCCTCGCGCCGCTGATCCGCGCCTGCCTCGCCAAGGACCCGGAGGAGCGGCCCAGCACGCTCCAACTGTCGCTCCGGCTCAAGGAGATCGCCGCCCGCGAGGCCCAGGGCCTCGGCGAGGTGCGGCCGCCCGCGCCGCGTCAGGACCACGACCGGCCGACGGGGCGGCTCGCCGAGAGCTACGCGGACCAGCGCACCCAGCGGCGGCCCGCTCCCGGCGCCACTCCCCCGCCGCGGCCCGGCCAGTCCCGGCCCGCCCCGCCCAGGCCCAGCGCCCCACGCTCCGGGTCCCGGCCCTCCGCGGCCCGGAACACGACGCGTTCCGGCCGCAGGCCCGCGCCGCGCAGCGGCACCGGGCGGCAGGGGCCGCGCACCACGGGGACGGGGCGGCGGGGACCCGCCAATCCCCGGCTGCTGCGGCAGCGGCTCTTCGTGTTCGTGGTCGTCACGCTGCTCGTGGCGCTGGGGATCGCCGCCGCGCAGGGCTGCCAGGGTCCCGCGCGGAGCCTCGGCGACATGGACGTACCGCCGCAGCACTCCCAGCACGCCGAGCACTTCCAGCACTTCCAGCACTTCCAGCACTTCCAGCACTCTCAGAGCCGGTCCGCCGGGCCGGGGGCCCTGGCCGGTAGCTGAGGGCGCCACCTTTGGGACTGCGCCCGCCCCTCAGGACTGCGGGCGGCCCGTCGCCACCGCGTAGAAGGCGACCGCTGCCGCCGCGCCCACGTTCAGTGAGTCCACGCCGTGGGCCATCGGGATGCGGACCCACTCGTCGGCCGCGACCAGCGCCTGGGTGGAGAGGCCGTCGCCCTCCGCGCCGAGCATCAGCGCGACGCGGTCCATACGGTGCGGGGCCGTCTCGTCCAGGGACTTCGCCTTCTCGTCGGGGGTGAGGGCGAGGAGGCTGAAACCGGACTCGCGCACCCCCTCCAGGTCCTTGGGCCAGGACTCCAGGCGGGCGTACGGGACCGAGAAGACCGCGCCCATCGAGACCTTCACCGAGCGGCGGTAGAGGGGGTCCGCGCAGTCCGGGGAGAGCAGGACCGCGTCCATGCCGAGCGCCGCCGCGGATCTGAAGATCGCCCCGATATTCGTATGGTCATTCACCGCTTCCATGACGACCACGCGGCGAGTCGTCGCGAGGAGTTCGTCGGCGGTGGGGAGCGGCTTGCGCTGCATCGAGGCGAGGGCGCCGCGGTGCACGTGGTATCCGGTGACGCGCTCGGCGAGTTCCGGGGTCACCGCGTACACGGGAGCCGGGAGTTCGTCGATGACGTCACGCATGACGTCGACCCATTTGGCCGAGAGCAGCATCGACCGCATCTCGTAACCGGCGTCCTTGGCCCGTCTGATGACCTTCTCGCCCTCCGCGATGAACAGGCCCTCGGCCGGTTCGCGTCGGCGGCGCAGCTCGACGTCGGTCAGGCCCGTGTAGTCGCGCAGGCGGGGGTCGTCGGGGTCGTCGACGGTGATGAGATCGGCCACAGGGTGATACTGCCTTGTCCTGGGTGTGGTGCCAACGGTCGGGGGCGTGTTCCGTTACCGCTGGTTACTTGAATGGTCTGTGAGCTTGCCGGGCTGGGCGAGAGGCTCCGGGCCCACCTTCACGACGTCGCCGATGACGATGACCGCCGGGGGCCTCACCTCGTGGGTGCGGACCGCCTCGGCGACCGTGCCGAGCGTCGCGTCGACGCGGCGCTGGGCGGCCGTCGTGCCCTCCTGGATCAGGGCGAGCGGGGTGTCCGGCGTACGGCCGTGGGCGATCAGAGCCTCGGCGATCCTGCCGATCTTGTCGACGCCCATCAGGATTACGAGCGTGCCGCGGAGCTTGGCCAGGGACGGCCAGTCGACGAGGGAGCGCTCGTCGTCGGGGGCCACATGACCGCTGACCACGGTGAACTCGTGGGCGACGCCCCGGTGGGTGACCGGGATGCCCGCGGCCGACGGGACCGAGATCGAACTGGAGATGCCGGGGACGACCGTGCAGGCGATGCCCGCCTCGGCGAGCGCCTGGGCCTCCTCCATGCCGCGGCCGAAGACGTAGGGGTCGCCGCCCTTGAGGCGGACGACGGCCTTGCCCTGCTTGGCGTGCTCGATCAGGGCGTTGTTGATCGCTTCCTGGGCCATGTAGCGGCCGTAGGGGATCTTCGCCGCGTCGATCACCTCGACGTGCGGCGGAAGTTCGTCCAGGAGGTCGCGGGGGCCGAGGCGGTCGGCGATGACGACGTCCGCGGCGGCGAGCAGCCGGCGCCCGCGGACGGTGATCAGGTCCGGGTCGCCGGGGCCGCCGCCGACCAGGGCGACGCCGGGGGTCCGCGTGCGCAGATGCGGGGCGACGAGACTGCCGTCGCGCAGGCCCTCCACGACCGCGTCGCGGATGGCGGCGGTGCGGCGCGGGTCTCGGTCGTGCACGTCGCTGCTGAGGACGGCGACGGTGACGCCCTCTGAGCGGCCGGTGGCCGGGGTCCAGGCGGTGGCCGCCTCGGCGTCGTCGGAGCGTACGCACCAGACGCGGTTCGCCTCCGCCTCCGCCGAGGCGCGGGTGTTGGCCTCGTCGTCGCTGGTGGCGATCAGGGCGTACCAGGCGTTCTGGAGGTCGCCATCCGCGTAGCGGCGCCTGGCCCAGCTGATCTCGCCCGCGTCCGCCATCGCCTCCACGGAGGGCGTCGCCGAGGGGGATACGAGGAGTACGTCGGCGCCTGCCTTGATCAGCGCGGGGAGGCGGCGCTGGGCCACCTGGCCGCCGCCGAGGACGACGACGCGGCGGCCGTTGAGGCGGAGGCCTACGGGGTAGGCGGGGTGTTCGGCCATGGCTGTGCGGCTCCTCGTGCGGGCGGAGTCTTGGCGGGAGTCTCGAGGGGAGGCTCAGGGGAGTCTCAGGGATGCGGGCCGCTGCGGCGGTGGAGCGGCTGCGTTGACGTGCGGTTCAGTCTTGACGTACTGACTTGCTGGTTCGCCTTGACGTACTGACTTGCTGGTTCAGTATGGCTGGGGCGGGGCCGGGGTTCTTCCCCGAGCCCCGCCCCTTCCCGAATGCTGGGACTTCGCCCCGGCTCGGCTACTTCTCGGTGACGCCCGCCGAGTCGAACGTGGCCACCTCGTGCATCGCGCGGGCCGCGCTCTGGACGATCGGCAGCGCCAGCAGCGCGCCGGTGCCTTCGCCGAGGCGGAGGTCCAGGTCGACCAGGGGGCGCAGGCCCAGCTTGTTCAGGGCCGCGACGTGGCCGGGCTCCGCGCTGCGGTGGCCGGCGATGCAGGCCGCGAGGACCTCGGGGGCGATGGCGCGGGCGACCAGAGCGGCCGCGCCGGCGCTCACGCCGTCCAGGATCACCGGCGTACGCAGGGACGCGCCGCCGAGGAGGAGGCCCACCATCGCCGCGTGCTCCAGGCCGCCGACCGCCGCGAGGACGCCGACCGGGTCCGCCGGGTCCGGCTGGTGGAGGTCCAGGGCGCGGCGGACCACCTCGACCTTGCGGGCGTGCATCTCGTCGTTGATGCCCGTGCCGCGGCCGGTGACCTCGCCGGGGTCCGTGTCCGTGTAGACGGAGATGAGGGCCGCGGACGCGGTGGTGTTCGCGATGCCCATCTCTCCGGTGAGCAGCGCCTTGTTGCCCGCAGCCACCAGGTCGCGGGCCGTCTCGATGCCCACCTCGATGGCCGCCTTGACCTCTTCGCGGGTCAGGGCGGGGCCGGTCGTCATGTCGGCCGTGCCCGCGCGGACCTTGCGGGGCAGCAGGCCCGGTGTGGCCGGGAGTTCGCTCGCCACGCCCACGTCGATGACGCAGACCTCGGCGCCCACCTGGTTGGCGAAGGCGTTGCAGACCGCGCCCCCGCCGAGGAAGTTGGCGACCATCTGCGCGGTCACCTCCTGGGGCCAGGCGGTGACGCCCTGGGCGTGCACGCCGTGGTCGCCCGCGAAGATCGCGACGGCCGCGGGCTCCGGGATCGGCGGCGGGCACATCCGGGACAGACCCGACAGCTGGGCGGAGATGATCTCCAGCATGCCGAGGGCGCCCGGCGGCTTGGTCATGCGCTTCTGGCGTTCCCACGCCTCGCCGAGCGCCTTGGCGTCCAGCGGGCGGATGTTGGTCACGGTCTCGGCGAGCAGGTCGTGCGGGTCCTCGCCGGGCAGCGCGCGTCGGCCGTACGTCTCCTCGTGGACGACCCAGGACAGCGGGCGGCGCTTGGACCAGCCGGCCTGCATCAGCTCGGGCTCGTCCGGGAACTCGTCGACGTAGCCGACACAGAGGTACGCGACCACTTCGAGGTGCTCGGGCAGGCCGAGGGCGCGGACCATCTCGCGCTCGTCGAAGAAGCTGACCCAGCCGACGCCGAGGCCTTCGGCGCGGGCGGCGAGCCAGAGGTTCTCGACGGCGAGCGCCGAGGAGTACGGGGCCATCTGCGGCTGGGTGTGCCGGCCCAGGGTGTGGCGGCCGCCGCGAGTGGGGTCGGCGGTGACGACGATGTTCACCGGGGTGTCGAGGATGGCCTCGATCTTCAGTTCCTTGAACTGCTTCGCGCGGCCCTTGGGGAGGGATTTGGCGTACGCGTCGCGCTGGCGCACGGCCAGTTCGTGCATGGTGCGCCGGGTCTCCGCGGACTTGATGACGACGAAGTCCCAGGGCTGGGAGTGGCCCACGGAGGGTGCCGTGTGGGCCGCCTCCAGAACGCGGAGCAGCACCTCGTGCGGGATGGCGTCCGAGCGGAAGCCGTTGCGGATGTCGCGGCGCTCGCGCATGACGCGCAGGACGGCCTCGCGCTCGGCGTCGTCGTAGCCGGGGGCGGCGGTGCCGGGGGATGTCACGGACTCGGCGGGCTCCGCGGGCTCGGCGTCCTCCTCGATGATGAGGAGGCCGGGGGCGTTTTGGGGGGCGAGGGCTTCGGGGCCCTGTGCCGTGTCGGGTGCGGGTGCGGGCGCTTGAGGCGCTTCGGCCGTCTCGGGTACTTCGGCCATCTCGGGCGCTTCGGCCACTTCGGCCACTTCAGTCACTTCGGCCACTTCAGTCACTTCGTTCGCTTCGATCGGTTCGAACGAGATGACTTCGTCTGCCTCGTCCAACTCTTCGGCCAGGTCGGCCATTCCGGGGGCGGCCGGGAACTCGGCCGGGACCACCACCGGGGGTACAGGGGTATCCGCGCCTGCCTGCGCCGGCGCCTGCGCCTGCGCTTGCGTCTGCGCTTGCTGCTGAGGCAGCGCCGTGCCGTGGGCGACGGGCTCGGCGCCGTCGCGCGGGGCGGGGACGGTGGCGGTGGCGGTGGCGGTGGGCTGCGGCGTGGCCTCGGGGGTCGCGTCGGTGGCCGCCTGGCCATCGGCGGGAGCGGTCTCGGGTTCCGTCGCCTCCGTTTCCGTCTCCGTCGGTTCGACCGGCGGTACGGGAAGGGGGGCGCCGCCGAGCTGCGTGGGCTCGGCCGGTGCCTGCTGCTCCGCCTCCGGGGTGGGCTCGGACTCGGCGGCCTGGTCGCCCTGCGGGACGGCCATGGGGCGCAGGGGCGTCGGCGCGAGGTGGGGAGTGGTCGGCACCGAGCCCTCGACCGGTACGAACTGGCCGATGGGCGTGTCCATTTGGGCCCCGTCGAGCCCGCCGGGGAGCGGCGCGTACTCGGGCGCGTCGACGTCCTGCGGGTGCTGGTGCCCGGGGTGGTGCGGACCTGGCGCGGCGTGCCGGGCCTCGGCCGGAAAACCGCCGTCCGGCGCGTGGCCCGACTGGGCGGCGATGGCCGCGGCGTACGCGCCCTGGGCGGTGCCGGGGGCGAAGCCGAGCTGCCCCGCTCCCTCGGTGTGCGGGGCCTGCGCGCTTCCCCACGGCTGGGCGGAGGCGACGACGAACGGGGACTGCCCGACGACGGCGGGCATGGCCTCGGCGAACGCGGGCTGCTCTGCCATCGGGAACGGTCTGGCCGCGGCCTCGACGCCGGGCTGTGTGCCGGCACCGGGCTGCCCGTTGGGGGCGGCGCCGGTGCCGACGCCTGCGGCGTGCGGGAACGGGGTGGCCTCCGGAGCACCGGGGGCCGGGGTGCCTTGCGCGTGCGGCGCGGCCGGGGCGATGTGGAGCGCCCGCTCCGGCGCCTCTATCGGCAGCTCGGAGGGGGCGTCGCTTGTCGGCACTTGGGCGCCGGCGTGGAGAGTCTCGGCAGCGTGAGCAGCTCCAGCGGCGTGAGTGGCCCCGGCAGCGTGGGCGTCAGCTGTGGAGAGAGGCCCGGCACCGGCGTGAGCAGCGTGGGCCGCAGACGGGGACCCGGCGGCGTGAATGGCCTCGGCAACGTGGGCATCGTCAGCTGCGGCGAGAAGCTCGGCACCCGCGTGAGCAGCATGGGTCGCAGGCAGGGACCCGGCGGCGTGAATGGCCTCGGCAACGTGGGCATCGTCAGCTGCGGCGAGAAGCTCGGCACCCGCGTGAGCAGCATGGGTCGCAGGCAGG
>NZ_JBSFTT010000010.1:196280-295562 GCF_053591415.1 Streptomyces sp. NPDC003032
GGCCCGACGGCCTGAGCAGCCTCGGCGACGTGTGCAGCGTCGGCTACGGGGAGGGGCCCGGCACCGGCGTGAGCAGCATGGGTCGCAGGCAGGGACCCGGCGGCCTGAGCGGCCTCGGCGGTGTGAAGGGCCTCAGCATCCTGCAATGACTCAGCCGTTTCAGCGGCCTCCGCCACCTGGAGGGGCTCCGCCGCCTCAGGGGCCTCGGCAGCATGGAGTAGCTCGGCCCCCTCAGGGACCTCCACGGCGTAAGCGCCCTGGTCGGCGTGAGCGGCCTCGGCGACATGAGCAACCCCCGCCGCATCGGCGGCCCCAGCGGCGTAGTGCACCTGGTCGGCGCCGACAGCTCCGGCGGTGTGGGCCGCCTGGTCCTCGTGGCTGGCCTCGGCGGCGTGAGCAGCCCCAGCGGCGTGGGCCACCTGGTCGGCGCCAACAGCTCCGGCGGCGTCGGCAGCCTGGTCAGCGTGGGCGGCCTCGGCGGCACGGTCAGCCCCGGCGGCGTGAGCGGCCTCGGCGGCGTGAGCGGCCTCGGCGGAGTCGACCTCGGCGGCGTGCAGCAGCTCCGCCGCGTCAACGGATTCCGCACCCTGGAGGGCCTCCGCCCCCTCAACGGCCTCCACAGCATGCAGGGACTCCGCCGCGTCAGCGGCCTCGGCGGCATGGAAAAGCTCGGCCGCGTCAAGGACCTCCGCGTCGGGAGCGCCCTGGTCGGCATGGGCGGCATGGGCGGCTTCGGCGGCATGAGCAGCCGCAGCGGCATGAGCAGCCCCCGCCGCGTCGGCAGCCCCAGCGGCGTCGGCAACCCCAGCGGCCTGAGCAGCCCCGGCAGCGCGGGTCGCTTCGCCGGCATGAGCAACCCCCGCCGCATCGGCAGCCCCAGCCCCGTCGGCGACCTCGCCGGCCTGGCGCGGCTCCGCCGCATCAACAGCCTCCCCAGCCCGCGGAGCCTCCGCCGTCTCGACGGCCCCCGCTGCCTGAGCCGCCTCCGCACCCTGGAGCGCCTCAGGGCCCTGCTGCTCCTCCGCCGCGGCCACGGCCTCCCCCGGCTGCGACGCAGGCGTGACGCCAGAGGCATCTGTGACTACTGCGCCCTCCGGGACGACCGTTTCTGCTGATGCCGGATAGGTCCCTTGCTGTGGCTGCGGCTGAGGCTGCGCCTCCGGGGCCGCCCACGGCTCACCCGCCTGCGGCGGAATCTCACCGAGCTGCGGCCCCGGCAGAGGCGCCTCGTCGTGCGGGATGTCGAGGTACTCGGGCCCGGCCGTCGGCGGCCCCGCCTGACGCGGAGGCGTCGCCCCGGCAGGACCCCGGTCGGCGAGCGAACGCACGGGGCTGCCCGAGCTGTCCGGCACCGCGGGGCCCGAGGGGCCATGGTGCAGCGGGCGGCGGGAGGGCCCCGGATGGGACGCGGCGGGCGCGGCGCCGGGCATGCGGACGCCGGTCAGGTCGACGGAGCCGCTGTCGCGGCCCGACGTCTCGTGCGGACCCGGCTGATGAGCGGGGTGGGCGAACTGGCCGGGATGGGCCAACTGGCCGGGATGGGCCGACTGGGAGGAATGGGCGGCCTCAGCGGCCCGGCCCGGACGCGGTCTGTGCCCCGAAGCCTGACCCTGGCCCGCCGCCGACTGCGCCTCGCTCCACGCCCCCTGGGCGCCCGGCATCAGCAGCAGATCGTCGTCGGTGGGGTTCTCGAAGGGGTCGGAGGAGTCGGAGGGCTCGGAGGGGTCGGCGGCGTCCACGAAGGTATACGCACCCGGAGCGGGAACGCCCGGCTGCTGTGCCCCCATGCCCTGCACGGGCCCGAAAGGTACACCATTGCCTGCGCCCTCCGGCAGCCCCTCGCCCGGGACCTGGCCGGTGTCGGTCATGCGTAACCCCTCGCCCATCGGTTAGTGCTTCTTCGACCGCCCCTCACCCTTCGGCCGGGGAGGCCCCATTGACCGGAGCGGCGCACCAACCGCCCGTCATCCTCAACGAGCGTGCGCGCCGCGCGGCACGAACCGCTTACCGGACAACAGGCATTGTCCCCGTCGGCCCGCCGCCGCGGCAGCTTGATCGGCCACGGCCCGCTGTGGACTGCGCCACGTTGCGCGTCCTCCGGTCCTGCCGTACCACACGGCCCCCCAAAACGGGCGGACTTTCCGGACCTCGACCAACGAATTGCCGGGTATCCGGGTGCGGTACAACGATCGGCCAGCCTACCCCGCGCCGTGCCGCGACAGGGTCAGGGGGAACGGACCGGCAACCGCCCGGAGAGCAGGAATGCCACGGTCCGCTTCTCCTCCCGCCAGGCGCGGGTGTCGAGCTCCACGGACTGGAGGAGGGCGCATTCGACGGCGTATCCGTGCTCGGACAGATCCCTGCCGATGAGTTCGGCCGCGTCGCGTGTCGCGGCGTGCGTCACGATGCGCTCCGGGCGGCGGTCGGCGACCGCGGAGACGACCGGCGCTCCCCCGCCCCCCACGCGTACGACATCCGGTTCGGGAAGGTCTTCCAGGACGTGCGGGGCGACGCCGTGCACGGTCTGCGCCTGGACCCCGAAGCGGCGCACGGCGGCGGTCGTACGGCCGAGGGCGTCGGCGTCGTGGTCGACGGCGATCACGGCGGCGCCGAAGCGGGCCGCCTCCGCGGTGAAGGCGCCGCTCCCGCAGCCGATGTCCCAGACGAGGTCGCCCACGCGCGGCCCGAGACGGGAGAGTTGCGCCGCCCGCAGCCGGTCGCTCTCCCCCTCGCCGAGCCAGACGTCACCGCCGTACTCCGCGGCGGGCAGCGCCCAGCCGCGCGGCGCGACGGACGGCTCGCGCCCGGCGATCCAGCCGGTGTCGGAGGAGGCGGCGGTGCCGCCGATGACGATGACGACGTTCGGGTCGCGCCAGGCGTGGTCGGCGGCCTTGTCGGAGGTGACCACGGAGACCCGCTCGCGCTCGGTGCCGAGCTCCTCGCAGATGACGAAGGTGCGGTGGACGCCCTGGAGCAGCAGGCTCAGCTCGGCGGGTCCCGCGCCGGGCGAGGTGAGGACGGCGACCTTGGTGTGGGCGCGGCAGACGTTCACGGCGCGGCGCAGGGTGCGGCGGTGGGCGACGACGACCTCGGCGTCGTCCCACGGCATGCCCGCGCGGGCGAACGCCTGGGCGACGGAGGAGACGGCGGGCACCACTTCGACCTCCAGGCCGAATTCGGGGGCGCGCAGCGTGCGTACGACACCGAAGAAGCCCGGGTCGCCGTCGGCGAGGACGACGGCGGTGCCGCGGTGGGCGGCGATGCGGCGGGCGGCCAGGCCGACGCTGCCGAGGCGGATCCGTTCGGCGCGGGCGGGCAGCTCGTCCAGCGCCAGGTGGTGGGCGGCGCCCGCCACGAGCGTGGCGGCGCGGAGCGCGGAGCGTGCCGCGTCGGTCAGCGGCGTACCGTCCCAGCCGATCACCGTGACCCGGTCGGCCATCGTCGTCTGTCTCCTGGGTTCTCGCGGGTCGTCAGTGCTGGGCCGGTGGCTGCGGGGAGCGACCGCGCACGCGGCCAGGGGCGAGCGTACCTGGTGGAAGTCGGGGGGTGCCGGGGCCGTGCCGGGCCCGGCGGCGCCGGCTCAGTTCCAGTCGGAGAAGGCGGAGAAGCCGCTCTCGGCGAAGCTTTCGGACACGCCTTCGAGGTCTTCGGGGAGGAGGCTCCACACGATGAGGTCGGTGCGCACCTCCAGCCAGCCGCCGAAGGGGTCGCCGCCGTTTCTCGTACGTGCTATCCAGGCGCCGCGCAGGACGCCCTCGCTGATGCAGCCGATCTTCTGGGCGACCTGCTGGGCGGCGGTGTTGTCGGCGGCGGTGCGCAGCTCGATGCGCTCGAACGCCTGGTCGTTGAAGAGCCACTGGGCGGTGGCGAGCGACGCCTCCGAGGCGTAGCCCTCGCCGCGGGCCCAGGGGGCGACGACGTAACTGAGTTCGCTGGCGCGCACCCGCCAGTCGGTGTTGCGCAGGTGGACGACGCCGACCAGGCGCTGGGTGAGGAACTCCGTGACGGCGAGGGCGATCCCGCGGCCCTCGGTGCGCTCGGCCGGGGCGAGCCGGGTGATCCAGTCGCGGGCGTCGGCCTCGGTGTAGGGCTGGGGTACGGAGGTCCAGGCGGTGACCATCTCGTCGTTCATCATCTCCGCGTACGCGGGGACGTCGGCGTCCTCGAACGGGCGCAGCACCAACCGCTCCGTGCTGATGGAGATGTCGGGGAAGGTGGTTGTCATGCGCTGCTCCGTAACCTGGAACCCTCGGGCCTGCTGAAGTGCCCAGCATGCAGCATGTCGGCGCGTGGACGCACCACGGGGTCCGCTCCTTCAACAGGAGAGGACCCCGGTGCGCGGGCGGGAACGGACTGTGCGTCAGTTCCCTTGGACGGGCAGGACGGAGCCCTTGTACTTGCCCTCGATGAACCGCTTCACCTCGGGTGAGGTGAGCAGCTTCGCCAGCTTCCTCACCCGCGGGTCGTCCTCGTCGCCCTTCTTGACGGCGAGCACGTTGTTGTACGGGTTGCTCTTCGGCGACTCCAGAAGGATGGCGTCCTTCTTGGGGCTGAGCCCGGCGTCGAGCGCGTAGTTGTTGTTGATGACGGCCGCGTCGAGGTCCTCCAGCGAGCGCGGCAGCTGCGCCGGGTCGAGCGGCTTGATGGTCAGCTTCTTCGGGTTGGACGTGATGTCCTCGGGCGTCGCGGTGGAGCCGGCGCCCTTCTTGAGCCCGATGACACCCTTGGAGGCGAGGAGCTGGAGCGCCCGGCCCTCGTTGGTCGTGTCGTTGGGGACGGCGACGGTCGCACCCGCCCGCAGCTTCCCGATGTCCTTCAGCTTCTCGTCGTTCTTCGCGTACACGCCCATCGGCGGCAGGTACACCTCGGTGACCGGCACCAGCTCCGTCTTCTTGGACGCGTTGAAGTCCTTGAGGTACGGGGTGTGCTGGTACAGGTTGGCGTCGAGGGAGCCCTCCTGGAGCGCGGTGTTCGGCGTGACGTAGTCCGTGAACTCCGTGATCTGAAGGTCGAGTCCCGCCTTCTTCGCGAGGTTCTCCTTGATGTACGTGAGGACTTCGCCGGCCGGGGTCGGGGTGGCCCCGACGACGAGCTTGTCGCCGTCGGGGCCCTTGTCCGAGCCGGCACCGCACGCGGTGAGCCCCAGCGTGAGGGCGAGGGCGCCCGCGCAGGCTGCGATGACGGACGTGCGCACGATCAGAACGCCGCGACGACGGCGCCGTCGTACTTGTCGTCGATGAACTTCTTGACCTCGGGCGAGGTGAGGAGCTTGGCGAGCTTCTTCACGCGCGGGTCCTTCTCGTCGCCCTTCTTGACGGCGAGGAAGTTGCCGTAGGGGTTGCCCTTGGCCTTCTCGGCGACGAGGGCGTCCTTGGCGGGGCTGAGCTTGGCCTCAAGGGCGTAGTTGCCGTTGATCACCGCGGCGTCGACGTCGCTGAGGGAGCGGGGCAGCTGGGCCGCCTCCAGCTCCTTGAACTTGAGGTTCTTCGGGTTCTTGGCGACGTCCTTGGGGGTGGCGTCGTAGCCGACGCCCTTCCTGAGCTGGATGACGCCGTTGTCCGCGAGGAGCCTGAGGGCGCGCGCCTCGTTCGTGGTGTCGTTCGGGACGGCGACGGTGGCGCCGTCCTTCAGGTCGCCGAGCTTCTTGACGCCCTTGGAGTAGACGCCGAGGGGCTCCAGGTGCACGGTGCCGTTCGGGACGGGCACGATGTCCGTGCCGTTCTTCTTGTTGAAGTCGTCGAGGTACGGCTTGTGCTGGAAGTAGTTCGCGAAGACCTCGCCCTGCTGGACGGCGGTGTTCGGCGTGACGTAGTCGGTGAACTCGCGGACTTCGAGGTCCAGGCCGGCCTTCTTGGCGAGGTTCTTCTGGACGTAGTCCAGGATCTCGCCCTGCGGCGTCGGGGTGGCGGCGACGACGAGCGCGCCGTCCTTGTCTCCCGCGGAGCCCTTCTCGGAGCCGCAGGCGGAGAGCCCGAGGGTGAGTGCTCCGGCGGCGAGGACAGCGGTGGTGATCTTGGCGGTGTTACGCACGAAAAGTGCCTTTCTCCATGGGTGGTGCGGCCCCGCGGTGCTCTGCGGGGAAGTCTGCGGTGCGGCCCCGCGGTCCTCTGCGGGGCCGTCTGCGGTGCGGCCCGGGCGGGCCGGGCGGGCCGGTCAGCCGGTCTTGGTGGTCGACTCGGCGGCGACGGGCGCGGGCAGCGCCCCGCGCAGCGGCCGGAACAGCAGCCGCGGACCGGAGCCGCCGCCGCGCTTGTGCAGCCTGCGCGCCGCGTAGTCGCCCGCGAACTGGATGATCGAGATGACCACGGCGAGGATCGCCACGGTGATCCACATCAGCTCGGTCTCGAAGCGCTGGTAGCCGTAGCGCAGCGCGAGGTCGCCGAGGCCGCCGCCGCCGACCGTGCCCGCCATCGCGGAGTAGCCGATGAGCGCGACGATCGTGGTGGTGGCGCCGGAGATCAGCGAGGGCAGCGACTCCGGGACGAGGACCTTGCGTACGACGGTCCAGGTGGAGCCGCCCATCGACTGCACGGCCTCGACGAGCCCGCCGTCGACCTCGCGGACCGAGGTCTCCACCAGGCGCGCGAAGAACGGGACGGCACCGACGGCGAGCGGCACGAGGGCGGCCTCACGGCCGATCGTGGTGCCGGTGATCCAGCGCGTGAAGCCCATCAGGGCGACCATCAGGATGATGAAGGGCATCGAGCGGGCGATGTTCACGATCTGCCCGATGACCTTGTTGAGCACGGAGTTCTGCAGGAGTCCGCCGCGCTCGGTGAGGACGAGCAGGATGCCGAGCGGCAGTCCGGCGACGACGGCTATCAGCGTCGACCAGCCCACCATGTACAGGGTGTCCCAACAGGCCTGCTCCAGCAGGGGCTGCATCTCCGACCAGGTCACTTGGCACCTTCCTTGACCAGCGGCGTGGCGTTCTTCGGTGTGATCACGGGGTCCTGGCCCGCGATCTCCACCTGGAGGCCCTGCTCGCGCAGGAACCCGATCGGGACGACGTTCTCCTCGAAGCGGCCGGGCAGTTCGATGCGCATGCGGCCGACCTGCCTGCCCGCGACGGTGTCCATCGCGGCGCCCAGGATCGAGATGTCGATGTTGTACGTGCGTGACAGCTGGGAGATGACCGGCTGGGTCGCGGCCTCGCCGTGGAAGGTCACGTCGACGACGGTGCGGTCCTCGCCCGTGGCGTCGCCGCTGACGGGGAAGAGCGCGGCGGCGAGCTCGGAGCCGGGCGTCGCGAGGAGTTCGCTGACGGTGCCGGACTCGACGATCCGGCCGCGCTCCATGAGGGCGGCGGAGTCGCAGACGCTCTTGACGACGTCCATCTCGTGCGTGATGAGCAGGACGGTCAGGCCGAGCTGCCTGTTGAGGTCGCGCAGGAGCTGGAGGATGGAGCGGGTGGTCTCCGGGTCCAGCGCGCTGGTCGCCTCGTCGGAGAGCAGCACCTTCGGGTCGCCGGCGAGGGCGCGGGCGATGCCGACGCGCTGCTTCTGGCCGCCGGAGAGCTGCGCGGGGTAGGAGCGGGCCTTGTCGGCGAGGCCGACCAGGTCGAGCAGGTCGAGTGCCTTGCGGGAGCGCTCCTGGCCGGAGAGGCCGAGGATTTCGAGCGGCAGTTCGACGTTGTCCTGCACGGTGCGCGAGGAGAGCAGGTTGAAGTGCTGGAAGACCATGCCGATGCGGTTGCGCGCCCGGCGCAGTTCCTTGCCCGCGCGGGGGCCGCGTCCGGCCAGGGCGGTGAGGTCCTGTCCGGCGACGCTCACGGTGCCGGAGGTGGGGCGCTCCAGGAGGTTGACGCAGCGGATCAGGGAGGACTTGCCGGCGCCGGACTGGCCGATGACGCCGTACACCTCACCCTCGCGGACGTGCAGGTCGACTCCGTCGAGGGCGGTTACTTCACGACCGCGTGAGCGGTAGACCTTGGTAAGGCCGGAAGTGGTGATCACAGGGGATTCCGTCACTGTCGAGTGCGCGGCGCGGGTGTGGCCGGGCACGGGGCATTCGTTCGGAACGCGGCACGGTTCTCGCGGTGGCGAAAGGAACCGGAGGACGTGTGCGCGGGGCGGGCTCGCTTCCTACGTCAGTACGGCTTTCGTCGCGTACGTCGTGCAGGGGCGCGGCACAGCGGCTTCGCTTCGGGGCGCGAGGCTCTTCAGTGGTGCGGGGGCCCTCAGAAGGCGCACATTCGACACATACAACGAGCACCGGGCGTCATCGTCGCCTCGGTCGCAAGGGTGCGGCTGCTCGTCGTGGTCATGGGCCCAAGTAAAACACGCGTGAGGTCGCCGCCCGCCACCGCTGTCCGTATAGCGGACAGCGGTGGGACGGGGCCGGGCGTCACGGGCCCGGCGCTCAGCCGGCGACGGTGATCTCCACGGCACCGGCCGTGGCCTGCGCGGACACGGTGGAGAGGTCCTTGACGAGTACGTCCGCCACCAACTCGGAGCCGTCGTGGGTTGTGGCCAACGCCACGGTCGTCATGCCCGCGGCCCGTCCGGCCTGGAGACCCGCCGGCGCGTCCTCGAAGACGACGCAGCGCGCCGGGTCGGCGCCCAGCTTGCCGGCCGCGAGCAGGAAGGGCTCCGGGTCGGGCTTGCCGCGCGTGATGTCGTCGGCGGCGATGAGCAGGCCGGGCCGGATGCCGACCTCGGCGAGCCGGGCCTCGGCCAGGACACGGGTGGCGGAGGTGACCACGGCCCAGCGGTCCGCGGGCAGCGAGTCCAGCAGCTCACGGGTGCCGGGCAGCAGGTGGACACCGCCCGGCACGTCCGAGACCTCCAGCTCCTCGATGCGGGCGACGGCCCCGGCGACCCTCTCCGGGGGCAGCAGGTCGGCGGCTATCTCGGCGGCGGGACGGCCGTGCAGTTCGACCCGGGCGAACTCCTCGGCGGTGATCCCGTACTCCCGCGCCCACCGGGTCCAGCAGCGGTACACCGACTCCATGGAGGAGATGAGGGTGCCGTCGTTGTCGAACAGAAGCGCGTCAGCCTGGATGTTCATGGGGTCCGAGCCTACGGGTCGCCCGCGGGGCGTCGCACGGGACCACCGGGGGCGTCGCGGCGGACCAAGGGGCAGGCGCATCGGGTCAAAGGGCCCGTAATAAAGTCACGGGCATGCTTGTTGCCCTGACGATCGCGACCGCCGTGGCCGCGCTCGCCCTCGCCGCCTGGTGCGGTTTCGCCGCCTACCGCGACCAGCCGACCAAGGACTGGCACTTCATCGGCATGGGCGTGGTGACACTCCTCGCCCTGGTCCAGCTGATCGTCGGCATCGTCCAGCTCGCGCGCGGCGAGGACCCGGAACAGGGCACGACGATCTTTGTGGCGTATCTGCTCGGCTCCTTCGCGTGCGTCCCGGCGGCGGGCTTCATGTCGCTCGCCGAACGCACCCGCTGGGGCTCCTTGACGGTCGCCGCGGGCGGCGTGGTCCTCGCCGTGCTCGAAGTGCGGCTCTACGACATCTGGGGTGGCTGAGATGACGGAGACCGAGAAGGGCGCGGGCGGCGGCCCCCGCCAGAAGCTGATCACCGGCCCGGGCATCCTGCTGCTGTGGCTGTACGGCGTGATGGTCGTCGGCGCGGTGTCGCGCTCGGCGGTACAGATCTCGACGGACTTCGACAAGGCCCCGCTCGCGTACTCGCTGTCGGCGCTCGCGGGCCTCGTCTACGGCTTCATCACGTACTCGCTGGTCCGCGGCGGGGACACGGCCCGCAAGGCGGCGCTGGTGTGCTGCGCCGCCGAGCTGGTGGGCGTGCTGGCCGTGGGCACGTGGACCCTGGCGGAACCATCCGCCTTCCCCGACGCCACGGTGTGGTCGGACTTCGGGATGGGCTATCTGTTCATCCCGGTGATCCTGCCGGTGACGGCGATCTTCTGGTTGGGGAAGGCGCGGCGGGCGGGACGCTGAGCGCGGCGGGCATGCGCGCGGGCATGCCGGGTGCGGCTCAGGCCTTGGCTTCGGCTTTCGCCACCTTCGCCACCTGGGCCTTGACCAGACCCTGGTCGGGGCCCGTGGCCTCCCAGGGCGCCTCCTGGGTTCGGCCCTGAAGGTGACGACGGTCGAGCCGCTGCGGTCATCGAGAAGGGCTCCACGTACAACGAACCGAAGGGCAAGCCCGATCCTCTCCCCGACCCTTCTCACGCTGCGGGGCACCGCTCTCCTTCGCGTACCCGGCCGTCAACTACTGCTGACGGGAATCAGGGCTCGGCCAAGCATTGAGTCCCGGGTCGGAGTGCAGACAGACCAGCGGGCGATTCGCGCAGACTGCCAGTTCCAGAGAGTCCACAAAGGTGGAACCAAGCCCCCAGATCCAACCCATACCCGCAGCAACCACCCTTCCTCCAGTTCCGGGTCACCTCGGGCTTGCCGCCCACCCCGTGCAGGACCTGTTTGCTGCGGTTGCCGGACGCGTCGTAGTCGAAGTCCTGCCAGTAGGCCCCAGGCCCACCGAGCGTGGGCGCGCTCGGGTCGCTCGCGCACGCCTTGTTCTGCCTGCCGGTGCCCGCGGCCTCGTCGGAGGCGTTGGCCGTCGCCCGGGCGGACGTCAGCCGGCGCTGCCAGTCGTAGCGGAAGCACTGGACGTCACTTCGTTCGACGCCGGTGCGGCCGCCGCGCGACCCGTGTCCAGGTCGGGTCGCGTCGGCCGGCCGGTATTCAAGGCCCGGCGGCTTTCGCCGTCGGGCGGGGTGCCGCTAGGCGCTGGTCACGTATGCGCGCGCGTCGGAGTCCTTGGAGAGGGTCACGACGGTGAGGCGGTCGTTCACACGCTCGGTGCCGACGGGGACGTACCCGTGTTTGCGGTAGAGCTGGAGGTTCTGTTCGCTGCGGTGGCCGGTGAAGAGTCGGAAGCACTTGGCGGCGCCGCTCGCGCCGAGCTGTCGCTCGATCGCGTCGAGGAGCCGGCCGCCCAGGCCGTGCCGCTGCATGCGGGGGTGGACGATGAGCTTGCCGATCCGCGCGGTGCCGTCGGTGTCGACCGTGCCGCGTACGGAGGCCACCACTTCGTCGCCGAGGCGGGCCACCAGGACGGTGCCCGCCGTCAGTTCGGCCTTGATGGAGTCGAGGGACTGGGTCAGTGGCTCGATCGAGTAGTCGCCGTAGAGCTCGGCCTCGCTCTGGTAGCAGAGGTACTGCAGTTTGAGGATCTGTTCGGCGTCCGCTTCGGTCGCCTCCGAGATGGTCACGCTCATGCCCATGTGTGCATGCCTCCCGCTCACCTGCTCCACCGGTTGTCTAACGCTCCTTTGCCCTCGGTTCAGGAGCCGCAACCTCCGCCGCCAGCATTCTGCGCAGGCATCCCAGGCATCGGGAACGTTCCGGCCCCAGACTCCCCTGTGACATTCCCAACTCCCCTGCGATTTCCCGGTAGGTGAGGTCCTTGGGGGAGAGCAGTGCGGCCATGAGGCGGGGGCAGCGGCCGGGCAGTCTGCGTACCGCGGCGTGCAGGGTGCGGTGCCGGTCGGCGATCAGGGCGCGCTGCTCGGGGCCGCCGTCGAAGTCTGCGGCGGGCTCGGCCGCGTACGCCATCTCGCGCCGGGCGGAGCGTCGGGAGCGGCGCGCCTCGGACCGGACGGCGCCGCGCAGCCACAGCGCCGGGTCGGCGGGCGGACCGTCGGACTCAAGGCGCTCCAACAGGCGCAGCCAGACAGCCTGTTCCAGGTCACCGGGGTCGTCGCCGGAGCCGAGGGCCTCCGCGGACGCCTCGGCGGCGAGCAGCCGGCGCAGGGTGGGGATGAGCGTGGGAATGAGCTCGTATGTCATGCACGGCGGGACGCGGCCGCTCCGGCGGGAGGTTTCCGGAGCGGCCGTCTCTCACCCCAATCGGGGCCGGGCGATCAGCCGTTGACGTCCCTGCTCAGCGGTCGGCGTAGTCCGCGGCGGCGAGCAGCGCGGTGTCCGGGTTGTCGGAGAAGATGCCGTCGATGCCCGTCTCGAAGTAGGCCTTGAAGGCGCCGAAGGCGTCTCCGTAGGCGGCCGGGTCGGTGCCCTTCCTGAAGTTCGCCGGCAGGAAGGTGTTCTCGTTGCGCATCGTGTACGGGTGCAGGACCAGGTCCGCCGCGTGCGCGTCCTCGACGAGCGTGGTCGGCGTGCCGAGGCTGCCGTCGGGCTTCCTCGGGATGATCAGGTCCAGGGTCGGGCCGATGCCCTGCGCGAAGCGCGCCATCCACTCCAGGCCCTCGGGCTTGATCAGGTCGGCGACAGTACGCGGGTCGCCCGCCTCGACGAAGTCCCAGGGGCGCGAGCTCGCACTGGACAGGAGCACGACGCGGGGCGCGGAGACCAACTTGGCCAGGCGCTGGATGCTGCTGGGCTCGAAGGACTGGAGGAAGTTGGGCGAGTGCTTCTTGTGGCGGCCGTACCGGCGCAGGAGCTTGGCCAGCGGCTCTTCGAGGCCGAGGCCCAGCTTGCGGAAGTAGGTGGGGTGCTTGGTCTCGATGTGCAGCCAGATCTGCTTGCCGCGCTTGCGGCCCTCCTTCTCGGCCCACTGGAAGACCTCTTCGAGGGTGGGCACGTCCCAGCGGCCGTCGTAGAGGGTGTTGTGCTGACGGGTGCCCGGGATGCGCTCCTTGGCGCGCAGCGTCTTCAGCTCGGCGAGCGTGAAGTCCTCGGTGAACCAGCCGGTGAGCTTGGCGCCGTCCACGGACTTCGTGGTCCTGCGGGACGCGAACTCGGGGTGCGCCGCGACGTCCGTCGTCCCGGTGATGTCGTTCTCGTGTCGGCAGACGAGATGGCCGTCCTTGGTGGGCACGACGTCCTGCTCGATGACGTGCGCGCCCATGTCCAGGGCGAGCTGGTACGAGCCGAGCGTGTGCTCGGGCCGGTAGCCGCTGGCCCCCCGGTGCGCGACGACGGTCGGCTTCGGCAGGCTCTTGTATCCGCCGTGCCCTTGCCCGTGCCCTTGCCCGTGCTCGCGCTCATGTCTCTGGTCGGCTCTCGCCACGCCGGGCAGCCCGACCACGGCCGTGCCCGCGCCGAGGATCGCCGCCCCCAGTACCGCTCGGCGCCCCCGGCTCGTCCCCGGCTGCTGCCGGCCCGGCTCCTGCCGGCCCGACTCCTGCTGACCCGACTCCTGCGTCGCCATTGGCGCTCCTCCCGATGTACTACCGCCCTGCACCTGACAAAGCGGGATGATCGTAGGTGGCCGCGAGTGACGAGTGGGAGACCCTGGACGGAACGGGAGGATGACGCGGCATGGCGAGTGGCCGCGCCGTGGGCACACCATGGGGATGGCGGTCCGTGCCGAGGGGCCGTTACGGGGGTCGCTACGGGGTCGCTACCGAGAGAGAAGTGTGTGCGTGACAAGGACCACTACTTCGGGCCACACCGTCCCCACGGGGATACCGTCGTCCCAAGGGGGACGACCCGGGGGAGCACCGCGCCGGGCCATGTCAACTCTGCGTATCGAGTACGTGAACCCGATGTGCAAATGGCAGCGACCCGCGAGTACCGTACTCACCTGCACTTACTCGTCGTCGACCCGTTGACACCGGAGGGCCTGTTGTCCCGTCTAGCGCTCATCAAGGCAGTGCTCGGACCGATCTTGCGCCTGATGTTCCGCCCACGGGTAGAAGGCGCCGAGAACATCCCGGGGACCGGGCCCGTCATTCTGGCCGGAAACCACCTGACGTTCATCGACTCGATGATCCTGCCGCTGGTGACCAACCGTCCCGTGTTCTTCATCGGCAAGGACGACTACGTCACCGGCAAGGGCCTCAAGGGCCGCCTGATGGCGTGGTTCTTCACGGGCGTCGGCATGATCCCGGTGGACCGCGACGGGGGCCGTGGCGGTGTCGCCGCGCTGATGACCGGGCGGCGCGTTCTCGACGACGGCAAGGTCTTCGGCATCTACCCCGAGGGCACGCGTTCGCCTGACGGGCGGCTGTACCGGGGGCGTACGGGCATCGCCCGCCTCACCCTGATGACCGGGGCGCCCGTCGTGCCCTTCGCCATGATCGGCACGGACAAGCTCCAGCCCGGCGGCAAGGGGCTGCCGCGGCCCGGCAAGGTGGCGGTCCGCTTCGGCGAGGCGATGGAGTTCTCGCGGTACGACGGCATGGACCGCGATCGCTATGTGCTGCGGGCGGTGACGGACTCCGTGATGACGGAGGTCATGCGGTTGTCCGGGCAGGAGTATGTGGACATGTACGCGACCAAGGCGAAGGCGGCGTAGCCCTGCGGGGCTTGGGCGGATCTGTTCTGCGGGTTCGTTGTGGTTGCTCGCGCAGTTCCCCGCGCCCCTGAGGGGGCGGGGCCTTTCCGCGCCTAGTGGGGGGCGGCTGTGTCTTCCAGTTTCTGGTTCTTCAGGAGGAACCAGGCCACTGTCGCCGTCGCCAGGAGGACTGCCGCGCCTACGCCCGCCGCCAGGCGCAGGCCGTCGACGAAGGCTGTCTGGGCCGCTGAGAGCAGGGCGTCCGCCTGGTGGGGTGGGAGGCCGTCGAGTGATTCGACCGCGCCGCCCAGCGATTCGTGTGCGGCCGACGCCACGTCGGGCGGGGTGCCCGCGGGGGCCGTGAAGTCGCGGTAGACGCCGGTGACGATGGAGCCCAGCAGGGCGATACCGAGCGCCGCGCCCAGTTCGTATGCCGTTTCGGAGACCGCGGAGGCCGCGCCGGCCTGTTCCTTGGGGACGCTGGAGAGGATGACGTCGGCGGTCACCGTGAACGAGAAGCCCGCGCCGATGCCGACGACCAGGAGCGAGGCGCCGAGCAGCGGGTAACCCGTGTTCTGGCTCAGGCCCGTGAGCGCGGCGAGCGCGAGGCCCACCGCCGCGAGGCCGCCCGCGACCACGATGCGGACGGAGAAGCGTCGCGCGACCACGCCCGCGAGCAGGCCCGCCCCCACCGCGCCCACGGCGGCGGGCAGTTCGGCGAGGCCCGCCTCGAACGGCTGCCTGCCCTGCACCAGTTGCAGGAACTGGGAGAGGAAGAAGACCAGGCCGGAGAGGCCGAGCACGGTCAGCAGGTCGGCGAGGACCGCTCCGGAGAAGCCGCGGTTGCGGAAGAGCCGCATGTCCAGAAGTGGCGCCGCGAGCGTCAGTTGGCGGCGTACGAACCAGGTGAGGGCCGCCACGCCCACCACCGCGGAGACCGCGACGTCCCAGCGCATGCCGTGTGCCGCCGCCTCCTTGATGGCGTACACGACGGCGATTATGCCGACGAGCGAGAGGACGACGCTGATCAGGTCCCAGGGGCCGGGCGCGGGGTTCTTCGACTCGGGCAGCAGCTTGATGCCGACGACGACGAGGACGGCCATCACCGGCAGGTTGATGAGGAAGACCGAGCCCCACCAGAAGTGTTCGAGCAGGAAGCCGCCGACGACCGGCCCGACGGCCGCGCCGGCGGACGCCATGGCTCCCCAGATGCCGACCGCGAGGCTGCGCTCGCGCGGGTCGTGGAAGATGTTCCGGATCAGCGCCAGCGTGGACGGCATCAGGGTCGCGCCCGCGACACCGAGCAGCGCACGGGCCAGGATCATCAGCTCGGGTGTGGTGGCGTAGGAGTTCAGCACGGAGACCGCGCCGAAGGCGACGGCTCCGGTGAGCAGCAGTTTCTTGCGGCCGATGCGGTCGCCGAGGCTGCCCATGGAGACGAGCAGACCGGCGATGACGAAGGAGTAGACGTCGCCGATCCACAGCAGCTGGGTGCCGGACGGCTTGAGGTCCTCGCTGATGTACGGCGTCGCCAGGCCGAGCACGGTCGCGTCGACGGCGACCAGGAGCACGGCGAGGACGAGCACGGCGAGCGCGAGCCAGCGGCCGGGGCCGCGCTCCACGTCCGCCTCGGCGGTCCGGTGGTGTGTGCTGGTCATGAGTCCACTCTCCGCCGCGCGCCGCCGATCAGCAGCTCGGCGATCATGTACGGGAAGTCCTTGGCGGCCACTCGGCCGTCCTGCACGGCCCAGGCACCCGAGCCGATGAGGCCGTAGAGCGCCTCGGTGAGCCAGGCAGGGGTCAGGTCGATGCGGAATTCGCCGCTCTCCTGGCCGCGCCGGAAGAGCGCGGCCAGACGGGCGTCGATGCGGGACCAGCCCTCGTGCTGCGTATCGCCCTCGAACAGCTGGTTCTCGGTGTAGAGGAACGCGAGGAGCCCGGCGGCGGGCTCGATCTCCTTCACCAGGCGCCGCAGGGCGTCCTGGGCGCTGCCGTCATCCAGCCCCGACCGGTCCAGGGCCGCCTCGCACTCGTGGAGCCCCAGCTCTTCCAGAGCGCGTACGAGCGCGTCGCGGCCCGCGAAGTGGCGGTGCAGGGTGGCTCGGCTGATGCCCGCGGCGCGGGCGACCTCATCCATGGTGGAGGTGGCTTTGCGGGTGAGCAGAGCCGCGGCGCTGCGCAGAACCTGGTCGCGATCGACTGACATGAGACGAGTCTAGACCTAATGAGACAGGTTTGTCTCATTAGGGGGGCTCGGCTCCTTCGGATCAGCGGCAGCGGCCCGGCTCAGCGGCTGCCGATCAGCGACAGCAGCCCCGCAGCGGCTCCGCTCAGTGCCAGGGCAGCTCCCCGCGCCGCCCCCAGTATGCCCGGGGGTCCTCCACGAGCCGCGCGAGGCGTTCGGCATGGCCCGCGTCCAGGTCGACCGCGGCCGCGTGCAGGTTGGAGACGAGCTGCACCGCGGTGGCCGCCCCGGACAGGATCACGCCCGCCCACGGCTCGCGCAGCAGCGCGGCGAGCGCCACCGCGTCGCAGCCGAGGCCCGTCTCCTCGGCGACCTCGCGCAGCGCGGCGGGCGCGTGCGGGGCGGCGAGCCGGCCGTTGGCCATGCCCTCCTTGACGAGCACCGTCAGACCGGCGTCGTGCGCCTCGGCGAGCGCGGGCCCCGCCGATGTCTCCAGGAGGTTGTACGTCGCCTGGACGGTGCGGAAGAGCGGCTCTCCGTCGACGGTGACCGCGAGGGCGGCGCGAATGGCCGCCGCCTGGTCGGGGCCGCTCACGGAGAGGCCGACGGTGACGCCCTCGGCGGCCAGACCGGCGAGGCGGGCGTGGAGTTCCTTGTCGGTGAGCGCCGGGCTCCCGGGCGTGACGGAGTGGATCTGGTAGAGGTCGAGCCGGTCGCCGAGCAGTTCGGCGCTCTCCGCGCGCTGCCGGTCGTAGGCGGCGACACTGTGGTCCTTGACCTCGTGCGGGCCCTCGGTGTCGGTGCGCCAGGCCGCCGTGTACGTATAGCCCCACTTGCTGCCGACGACGACGTCACGGCTGTCGGGCCTGGCGTGCAGCCAGTCGGCGAGGAACTCCTCGGAGCGGCCGTACGAGCGCGCCACGTCGACGTAGCGGACCCCTGAGGCGTACGCCGCGTCGAGGAGTTCGAAGGTGCGCTCGCGCAGGGCCTCGACGCTGCGGGACGGCGGCAGGTCGGCCTCGCGGCCCAGCGTGATGTAGCCGGGCCTGCCGACCGCGGCGAGGCCGAGCCCTATGTGCGCGGTCGGGGTCGTGGCTGCGGCCAGCCGGGCGAAGGGCATCGCGGGCTCCTCGTCGTAGTCGTCGTAGTCGTCGTGCGCGGGGACCCCGCGCAAGGGCCCCCCGCGAGGGTCCCCCCGCAGGGGATCCCCTCGCAGGGGATCTCCCCCGCCGCGTGGGATCCCCCCTCCAACGTAACCGCGACGCCCCTCAGTCACCCGCGTGCGGCCGCCCACTCCTCCTGGACCGCCAGGTCCGCCTTGACCTCGGCGAGCTGGACGGCGACGGCGGAGGGGGCCGTGCCGCCGCGGCCGTCGCGGGAGGCCAGGGCACCCGGCACGTTCAGGACGGCGCGCACCTCGGGGGTGAGGTGCTCGGAGATCTTGGCGAACTGCTCGTCCGTGAGCTGGTCCAGCTCGATGCCCAGCCGCTCGCACTCCTTGACGCACTCGCCCGCGACCTCGTGCGCGACGCGGAACGGCACGCCCTGCTTGACCAGCCACTCGGCGATGTCGGTGGCGAGCGAGAAGCCGGCCGGGGCCAGCTCCTCCATGCGCTCGCGGTTGACGGTGAGCGTCGCCATCATGCCGGTGAACGCGGGCAGCAGGACCTCCAGCTGGTCGCAGGAGTCAAAGACCGGCTCCTTGTCCTCCTGGAGGTCGCGGTTGTACGCGAGCGGCAGCGCCTTCAACGTGGCGAGCAGGCCCGTGAGGTTGCCGATGAGACGGCCCGACTTGCCGCGCGCCAGCTCGGCGATGTCAGGGTTCTTCTTCTGCGGCATGATCGACGAGCCGGTCGAGAAGGCGTCGTGGAGGGTGACGAAGGAGAACTCCTTCGTGTTCCAGATGATGATCTCCTCGGCGATCCGGGAGAGGTTCACGCCGATCATCGCGGTGATGAAGGCGAACTCCGCGACGAAGTCGCGCGAGGCCGTCCCGTCGATGGAGTTGCCCACGCTGCCGTGCTCGAAGCCGAGGTCCCTCGCGACCGCCTCCGGGTCGAGGCCGAGGGACGACCCGGCGAGCGCGCCCGAGCCGTACGGAGAGACGGCCGTCCGCGTGTCCCACTGCCGCAGCCGCTCGGCGTCCCTGGACAGCGACTGGACATGGGCGAGCACATGGTGGGCGAAGAGGACCGGCTGGGCGTGCTGAAGGTGCGTACGTCCCGGCATGGCGACGTCCGGGTGCGCCTCGGCGAGTCCGACGAGCGCGCCCTGAAGGTCGGCGATCAGGCCGCCGATGATCCGCGCGTGGTCGCGCAGGTACATCCGGAAGAGCGTCGCCACCTGGTCGTTGCGGGAGCGCCCGGCCCGCAGCTTGCCGCCTAGATCGGGGCCGAGCCGCTCAAGGAGGCCGCGCTCCAGGGCGGTGTGGACGTCCTCGTCGGCGATGGTGCCGACGAACGAGCCGTCGGCCACATCGGCTTCGAGCTCGTCGAGCCCGGCGAGCATGCGGGTCAGCTCGTCCTCGGTCAGCAGGCCCGCCTTGTGGAGCACGCGCGCGTGGGCGCGGGAACCGGCGATGTCGTACGGCGCGAGGCGCCAGTCGAAGTGGACCGACGCGGACAACTTGGCCAGGGCCTCGGCGGGCCCGTCGGCGAACCGTCCGCCCCAGAGCCGTACGTCACCGCCGTTGTTGCTGCTCACTGCACGTGCTCCTCAGGCTGTCTCTTGCCGGTGTACCGAAACGCGATATGCATGAGTATGCAGAACTCTGCATGCTTCGTCAATCGGCCGCTCCGTGGAGCAGGTATCCGAAGTCGTTAGACAGGCGAAGGATCTTGGCCAATAATCACCGCCATGGGAAAGACTTACGAACGCATAGACGGCAGGCTCCGTACGTTCATCGAGAAGCAGCCGATGTTCTTCACGGCGACCGCGCCCCTCTCCGGTGACGGCACGATCAACCTCTCCCCCAAGGGTCTCAAGGGCTCCTTCGTGGTCGTCGACGAACTGACCGTCGCCTACCTGGACTTCGCGGGCAGCAACGCCGAGACCGTCGCCCACCTGCGCGAGAACGGCCGCATCACGCTCATGTGGTGCGCCTTCGAGGGACCGCCCAACATCGTGCGGGTGCACGGCCGCGGCGAGCCCGTCTTCCGCGACGACCCGCGCTTCAAGGAACTGCTCGGCCACTTCCCCGGCATCGACACCACACCGCACGGCCTGCGTGCCATCGTCGTCGTGACGGCCGAACTCGTCCGTGACACCTGCGGGTACGCGGTGCCCTTCATGACGTACGACGAGGACCGCGACCTGCACGCCAAGCGCTTCGCCCGCGAGGACGACGCGTCGCTCAACGCCTACTTCACCAAGAAGGAGCACATCGCACGGAGTATCGACGGCCTTCCCGGGCTGCCGCTGCCGCTGCCGCCCGCTAGCGTCTGAGCCATGCGCCCACGAGCCGCCGTCCTCGCCTCCGCCGTCCTGCTCGCCGCCGTCGGCATGCTCGGGACGGGTGGCTGGCGGGCGCCCGGCTCGGGGCCACCGCTTCCGGAGCGGATGGCCGACACGGGCGGCGGCAGTCAGCTCATCACCGCCGAGGCGTCGGGCACCGACTCCACCACCGGCACCCTCATCTGGTGGGACCGGCAGGACGGGCGCTGGGTGGAGTCCGGCTCCGCGCCCGCCCGGTTCGGCGCGAAGGGCCTGGTGGAGGGCGGCTCACGCCGGCAGGGGACGGACACGACACCCACGGGGCTCTACGGACTGCCGTACGCCTTCGGGATCGAGCCGAAGCCCGCCGACACCGACTACCCGTACCGCCGCGTGACGAAGGAGTCCTGGTGGTGCCAGGACAACCGGTCGCGCGCCTACAACCGCTGGTCCGAGCCGCTCGCCGCCGACTGCCGGGCCGACCGGTCCGAGCACCTCATCACGTACGGCCCGCAGTACGCGCACGCCCTCGTGATCGACTTCAACTACGCGCGCCCCGCGCGCGGGCGCGGCGCCGGGATCTTCCTGCACGTGAACGGGCGTGGCCCGACGACGGGTTGCGTGTCGGTGTCCGCGGACGCGATGCGCGCGGTCCTGCGGTGGGCGAAGCCGGACCGGCGGCCGCACATCGCGATCGGCACGGAGTCGGGGGCGACGGCCCTCAGGCGGTACTGACGCCACGGCCTCTTTCACGCGACCCCTTCTCACGCGCTCCCTTTTCACGCGCCCCCGTTCTCCGTGTAGCGACCACATACCGAGACGGGGTTGCACGCGCGCGTGGCCGGGGCGTTGCATCGCGCCGTGCAATCCGAACAGACGATCCCCAGCCCCACCGATGCCGGGGGCGGTGCCGACAAGGCCGCCCGCCGCGCCGTCACCGTCTTCCCCGTCCTCGTCCTGGCCGCGGGCGCCCTCGGCCTCGCCGCGCCGGGCGCCTTCGAGGGCTGGGGTACGAACGTCCCGTACCTCCTGGGTGTCGTGATGTTCTGCATGGGGCTGACCATGACCCCGCTGGACTTCCAGGGCGTGGTGAAGCGGCCCTGGGCCGTCGCGCTCGGGCTCGTCGCCCATTACGTGATCATGCCGGGGCTCGGCTGGCTGATCGCCCATGCGCTCGGCCTCTCGCCCCAGCTGGCGGCCGGGGTGATCCTGGTGGGCTGCGCGCCGAGCGGCACCGCGTCCAACGTCGTGACGTATCTGGCGCGCGGCGACGTGGCCCTGTCCGTCTCCGTCGCCACCGTCTCGACCGTCCTCGCGCCGCTGATCACACCGCCGCTGACACTGCTGCTCGCGGGCGAGTACCTGCCCGTGGACGCGGGCTCGATGGTCACGGACATCCTGAAGACCGTGCTGCTCCCGGTCATCGCCGGGCTGGTGGTGCGGCTGCTCCTCGGGCGGTACGTCGACCGGGCGCTCGGCGCCCTGCCGTGGCTGTCCGCGCTGACCATCGCCGCCATCGTGGCGATCGTCGTCGCGGGCAGCGCCGCGGCCATCAAGTCGGCCGCGGCGCTGGTGTTCCTCGCGGTGTTCCTGCACAACGGTCTTGGCCTCGCGCTCGGCTACGGCGCGGGCAGACTGGCCCGCCTCGGCCCGCCGGCCTCGCGGGCGATGGCCTTCGAGGTGGGCATGCAGAACTCGGGCCTCGCGGCGTCCCTGGCCACGGCGCACTTCAGCCCGCTCGCCGCGCTGCCCTCGGCGGTGTTCTCCGTCTGGCACAACGTGTCGGGGGCGCTGGTCGCGGCCTGGATGGCGCGCGGTCAGAAGGCACCGGCCGGGCGGATGTGATCGGCGGCGCCCAGGACCCGGGGGTCAGTCGTTGGAAGCCAGCCGCAGCAAGTGGTCCGCCAGGGCCTGTCCCCCGCCCGGCTCCCTGCTGATCAGCATCAACGTGTCGTCGCCCGCGATCGTCCCGAGGACGTCGTGCAGTTCGGCCTGGTCGATGGCCGACGCCAGGAACTGGGCCGCGCCCGGCGGCGTACGCAGCACGACGAGGTTGGCCGAGGCCTCCGCGGAGATCAGCAGCTCCGCGGAGAGGCGCCGCATCCGCTCCTCCTTGGCCGACTCCCCCAGCGGCGCGCGCGGCGTGCGGAAACCGCCCTCGCTCGGCACCGCGTAGATGAGGTCGCCCTCGGCGTTGCGGATCTTGACCGCGTTCAGCTCGTCCAGGTCCCGGGAGAGCGTCGCCTGTGTGACGGTCAGACCGTCGTCGGCGAGCAGCTTCGCCAGCTGGCTCTGGGAGCGGACCGGCTGCCGGTTGAGGATGTCCACGATCCGGCGGTGGCGTGCGGTGCGGGTCTGCGGCACGGCGGGACCCGCGTGGTCGCCGTGCTCGTTGCCTTGCGCCTGGCTCATCGTCGTCTCATTCTCCGGATCGTCCGTCCCCGTCGGCCTCGGCGGCCTTGTCCAGGATGCCGGGCAGCGCCCGGAGGAACGCGTCCACCTCGTCGTCGCGCACGTTCAGCGGTGGCATCAGCCGTACGACATCGGGGGCGGGCGCGTTCACCAGGAAGCCGGCGTCCTGAGCCGCCTGCTGCGCCCGCGGCGCGAGCGGCTCGGTGAGCACGATACCCAGCAGCAGGCCCGAGCCCCTGACATGGTCTACGAGCCGGTGTCCGAGTGACTCGATTCCGTCGCGCAGCTTCTCGCCCGCCCGCTTGGTGTTCTCAAGCAGTCCCTCGGCCGCGATGGTGTCGACGACGGCGAGCCCCGCGGCGCACGCGACGGGATTCCCGCCGAACGTCGTGCCGTGGTGACCGGGCTTGAAGAGCTCCGCGGCGGCGCCGAACGCGACGGTCGCGCCGAGCGGCAGACCACCGCCGAGACCCTTCGCGAGCGTGACGACGTCCGGCTCCACGCCCTCGTGCGCGAGGTGCTCGAACCAGTGTCCGGTCCGGCCGATTCCGGTCTGCACCTCGTCCAGGACGAGGAGCGTACCGGTGGCCCGGGTGATCTCCCTGGCCGCCCTGAGATAGCCGGCGGGCGGCACGACGACGCCGATCTCACCCTGGATCGGCTCGATGATCACGAAGGCGGTCTCGGTGGTGACGGCCGCGCGCAGGGCCTCCACGTCTCCGTACGGGACGTGGGTGACGTCGCCGGGCAGGGGCAGGAACGGCTCGCGCTTGCCGGGCTGGCCGGTGAGGGCGAGCGCGCCCATGGTCCGGCCGTGGAAGCCGCCGTCGGTGGCGACCATGTGCGGACGGCCGGTAAGGCGGCCGATCTTGAAGGCGCCCTCGTTGGCCTCGGCGCCGGAGTTGCAGAAGTACACGCGGCCCTCGCGCCCGAAGAGCTCCAGGAGCCGTTCGGCGAGCGCGACGGGCGGCTCGGCGACGAAGAGGTTCGAGACATGGCCGAGCGCGCCGATCTGCGCGCTCACCGCCTCCACGACCGCCGGGTGGGCGTGGCCGAGCGCGTTGACCGCGATGCCGCCGACGAAGTCGACGTAGCTCTTGCCGTCGGCGTCCCACAGCTTGGTGCCCGCGCCGCGCACGAGGGGCAGCCGCGGCGTGCCGTAGTTGTCCATGAGCGCGCCCTGCCAGCGGGCGGTCAGCTCCTGGTTGCTCATGACGTCCCCTCGGTGTCGTCGTGACGTGTGTCGTCGTGCGGCGCGTCCGGCACGACCATGGTGCCGATGCCCTCGTCGGTGAAGATCTCCAGCAGGATCGAGTGCTGGACGCGGCCGTCGATGACGCGGGCGGTCTCGACACCGTTGCGGACGGCGTGCAGACAGCCCTCCATCTTGGGGACCATGCCGCTGGCCAGCTCGGGCAGGAGCTTCTCCAGCTCCTTGGCGGTGAGTCTGCTGATGACCTCGTCGGAGTGGGGCCAGTCCTCGTACAGCCCCTCGACGTCGGTCAGGACCATCAGGGTCTCGGCATCAAGAGCCGCAGCGAGTGCCGCAGCCGCCGTATCAGCATTGACGTTGTAGACATGGTGATCGTCCTGGGAGCGGGCGATCGAGGAGACGACCGGGATGCGGCCGTCGGCGAGGAGCGCCTCGATGGCGCCCGTGTCGATCCGGGTGATCTCGCCGACCCGGCCGATGTCGACCAGTTCGCCCTCGATGCGGGGCTGGTGCTTGGTGGCGGTGATGGTGTGCGCGTCCTCGCCGGTGATGCCGACGGCGAGCGGGCCGTGCTGGTTGAGCAGCCCGACCAGCTCGCGCTGCACTTGTCCGGCGAGCACCATGCGTACGACGTCCATCGCGTCCTCGGTGGTGACTCGGAGCCCCGCCTTGAACTCGCTGACGATGCCGTGCCGGTCGAGGGCCTCACTGATCTGCGGCCCGCCGCCGTGCACGACGACGGGCCTGAGGCCCGCGTGGTGCAGGAAGACGACGTCCTGGGCGAAGGCGGCCTTGAGCTCGTCGTCGACCATGGCGTTGCCGCCGAACTTGATGACGACGGTCTTGCCGCGGTGCCGGGTCAGCCAGGGCAGCGCCTCGATGAGGATCTGCGCCTTGGGCAGCGCGGTGTGCTTGCGCGCGGTCGGCTGACTGCTGGGGTCCTTGCTCATGACGAGTACGCGCTGTTCTCGTGGACGTAGTCCGCGGTGAGGTCGTTCGTCCAGATGGTCGCGGTCTCGTCGCCCGCGGACAGGTCGGCGGTGATGACGATCTCCCGGTAGCGCATGTCGACGAGCTCGCGGTCCTCGCCCACGGAGCCGTTCTTGCAGACCCATACGCCGTTGATGGCGACGTTCAGCTCGTCCGGGTCGAAGGCGGCGGACGTCGTGCCGATCGCGGAGAGCACCCGGCCCCAGTTGGGGTCCTCGCCGTGCAGGGCGCACTTGAGGAGGTTGTTGCGGGCGATGGAGCGGCCGACCTCGACGGCGTCGGCCTCGCTCGCCGCGTTCACGACCTCGACCTTGATGTCCTTGCTGGCGCCCTCGGCGTCGCCGATGAGCTGGCGGCCCAGGTCGTCGCAGACCTCGCGGACGGCCTCGGCGAACTCGGCGTACTCCGGGGTGACCTCGGACGCGCCCGAGGCGAGCAGGAGCACGGTGTCGTTGGTGGACATGCAGCCGTCGGAGTCGACGCGGTCGAAGGTGAGCCGGGTGGCGTCGCGCAGCGCACGGTCCAGGACGCCGGCTTCGAGGTCGGCGTCGGTGGTGAGCACGACCAGCATCGTGGCGAGACCGGGGGCGAGCATGCCCGCGCCCTTGGCCATGCCACCGACGGTCCAGCCGTCCTTGGTGACCACGGACGTCTTGTGCACGCTGTCGGTGGTCTTGATGGCGATGGCGGCCTTCTCGCCGCCGTGCGCGGAGAGTTCGGCGGCGGCCTTCTCGACGCCCGGCAGCAGCTTGTCCATGGGGAGTGTCACGCCGATGAGCCCGGTCGAGGCGACGGCGACCTCGCCCGCGTTCAGGGACAGCGTCTGCGCCACCTTCTCGGCGGTGGCATGCGTGTCCTGGAAGCCCTTGGGTCCCGTACAGGCGTTGGCGCCACCGGAGTTGAGGACGACGGCCGAGACGAGGCCGCCCTTGAGGACCTGCTCCGACCAGAGGACGGGGGCGGCCTTGACGCGGTTGGAGGTGAAGACGCCCGCGGCGGCCTGTCGGGGCCCGGTGTTGACCACGAGGGCCAGGTCCGGGTTGCCGTTCTCCTTGATTCCGGCGGCGATGCCCGCGGCCGTGAATCCCTTGGCTGCCGTCACACTCACGGCGCGACTCCGATCGTAGTCAGCCCGGTGGCCTCGTCGAGGCCGAGGGCGATGTTCATGCTCTGCAGGGCGCCGCCCGCGGTGCCCTTGGTCAGGTTGTCGATGGCGCTGATCACGATCACGCGCCCGGCCGCCTCGTCGTACGCGACCTGGATCTGTACGGCGTTCGAGCCGTACACGGAGGCCGTGGCGGGCCACTGCCCCTCGGGGAGCAGCCGCACGAAGGGCTCGTCGGCGAACGCCTTCGCGTACGCGTCCCGCACGGACTCGGCGCTGACGCCCGCCTTCGCCTTCGCGCTGCACGTGGCGAGGATGCCGCGGGGCATCGGGGCCAGGGTCGGCGTGAAGGAGACGGTGACGGGGGCGCCCGCGACGGCGCTCAGGTTCTGGATCATCTCGGGGGTGTGGCGGTGGAGGCCCCCCACTCCGTACGGGGACATGCTCCCCATGACCTCGGAGCCGAGGAGGTGCGGCTTGGCGGCCTTGCCCGCGCCGGAGGTGCCGGACGCGGCGACGATCACCGCCTCGGCCTCGACGAGGTCCGCCGCGTACGCCGGGAAGAGCGCGAGCGAGACGGCGGTCGGATAGCAGCCGGGCACGGCGACGCGCTTGGCGCCCGCCAAGGCGGCACGTGCGCCCGGCAGTTCGGGAAGGCCGTAGGGCCAGGTCCCGGCGTGCGGGCTTCCGTAGAACTTCTCCCAGTCCGCCGCGTCCGCCAGCCGGAAGTCGGCGCCCACGTCGACGACGAGGACGTCGGGGCCGAGCTGCTCGGCGACGGCGGCGGACTGCCCGTGGGGCAGCGCCAGGAACACGACGTCGTGCCCCGCGAGGACCTCGGCGGTGGTCGGCTCCAGGACGCGGTCGGCGAGCGGACCCAGATGCGGCTGCAGCGCACCCAGGCGCCGGCCCGCGTTCGAGTTCCCGGTCAGAGCGCCGATCTCCACCTCGGGGTGGCCGAGCAGCAGACGCAGCAACTCGCCGCCCGCGTACCCACTCGCCCCTGCCACTGCTGCGCGTACCGCCATGGAACCCTCCTCTTGGATGGCATGACTATACGTACAGCCGCAGCTTTATGCAATGCGGGGCCTCACCCGTCCGACGGGTCCACGTCCGTGTGCACCAGGTGGTGGTCCGAGTACGGGGTGGGATGCACGCCGTGTTCGAGCGGGACGATGTCTCGCAGGAAGACGTAATCGAACTTGCTGTGCCAATCAGTGGTCGGCTCGCAGGTACCGGTACCGGTACTGGTACCGGTACCGGTGGCTGAGGGACGGCACTGGGGGTCCGTGTCCGTGGCCAGTGCCCATATCCCGGTCAGTTCGGAGGCCTCCGGCACGGCGTTGAAGTCGCCGAGGACGATCGCGCGGTCGTGCCGGGCGACTTCCGCGGCGAGTACGCCGGTCTGGTCCGCTCGGACGCCTTCTTGGCGTCGTTGGGCGAGGTGCGTGTTGAAGACCCGGACGGACCGGCCGCCCACCGTGGTGGTCACGGCCATGTAGCCACGGTCCTCGGATCCGCCGTCGGGGTACTCCACGTTCACCCGGTCCGTCATCGGCGCCGCCGAGAGGATCGCCTGGCCGAAGGCCTCCGGGCGCCACGGCCATCCTCCGCAGCGGCCCCGGTTCCGAAGAACCAGCCCGTACTCGACGTGGTAGGTCAGCCCGTAGAGGCTCTCCAGATAGTCCCGGATCCTCTCGACGTCACGCACGCACGCTTCTTGGAGGCCGATGACCTGGGGTGCGTACGTGGCGATCTCCGCCGCCCGGCCCACATCGCTCGCGTCGCAGGGGTTGCAGATGTTCCACGTCATGACGCGGTTCGGTACGACATCCCTGGCGGCTTCGGCGGGCAGTGACCCTGCGAAGAAGGGACCGCTCGGCGTACTGGGGCCGACGAGCACCACGCTGGCCAGCGTCATGGCGCCCGCCAACACCTGCGTGCCTCTTCTGCGCACCATCGCCTCCCCGCCTGCGCGGCGCGCGGCGAAAACAAAAAAGCAAGGAGGACGCGCCCTCCTTGCCACACTCAATGTATAGCGCACCGGGGGGCTTGCGGCAAGGCCCCCGTCGTACCGCAGAATGCTCCGTCTCAGGCCAGTGACCAGGCCACTGACCTGCGAAAAGACAGACTTGCGACGCCTCGTTGAACGGATGCTCCGATGATTGATGTGATCGTGGTCGGCGGCGGACCGACCGGCTTGATGCTGGCCGCCGAGTTGCGGTTGCACGACGTGCGGGTGGTCGTGCTGGAGAGACTGACCGAGCCGACCAAGGAGTCCCGCGGGCAGGGCCTGCACGCGCGCAGCGTCGAGGTGATGGATCAGCGCGGGCTGCTGGAACGGTTCCTCGCGGACAATGAGAAGTTCCAGGTCGGCGGGCTCTTCGGCGGCATCATGAAGCCGTGGCCGGACCGGTTGGACACGGCCCATCCGTACGGGATCGCCGCCCCGCAGCCGGTCACCGAGCGGCTGCTCAACGAACGTGCCCTCGAACTCGGAACGGAGATCCGGCGCGGCTGCGAACTGGTCGGGCTGAGCCAGGACGAGGACGGGGTGAGCGTCGAACTGGCGGACGGTACGCGGTTGCGCTCGCGCTACGCCGTCGGGTGCGACGGCGGGCGCAGCGCGGTGCGCAAGCAGCTCGGGGTCGACTTCCCCGGCCAGCCCGCCACCGTCGAGACGCTGCTGGGCGACATGGAGATGACCGAGGACCCGGCGACGGTCGCCGCCGTAGTCGAGGAAGTCCGCAAGACCCAGCTGCGGTTCGGCGTCGCGCCGGGCGAGGGCGGGTTGTGCCGCGTCGTCGTGCCCGCCGACGGCGTGTCCGAGGACCGGGCCGCGCCAACCCTGGAGGAGTTCAAGGAGCGGCTGCGGGCGGTCGCGGGCACCGACTTCGGCGTGCACTCGCCGCGCTGGCTCTCCCGGTTCGGCGACGCGACCCGGCAGGCCGAGCGCTACCGGGTCGGGCGGGTGCTGCTGGCCGGCGACGCGGCGCACATCCACCCGCCGACCGGTGGGCAGGGGCTGAACCTCGGCGTGCAGGACGCGTTCAACCTCGGCTGGAAGCTGGCCGCCGCGGTCAACGGCTGGGCGCCGGAGGGCCTCCTCGACAGCTACCACACCGAACGGCACCCGGTGGGCGCCGCCGTGCTGGACAACACCCGCGCGCAGATCACGCTCCTCGGCACCGATCCGGGTGCGACCGCGCTGCGGGAGCTGTTCGCGAAGCTGATGGACTTCGAGGAGGTGAACCGGTACGTGACCGGGATGATCACCGCGGTCGAGGTCCGCTACGACTTCGGTGAGACGCCCGCCCCGGGTCACGATCTGCTCGGCCGACGGATGCGGGACCTGCGCCTGAAGCGGGGCCGCCTCTACGAGCTGACGCACGGCGGCCGCGGCCTGCTGCTCGACCAGACCGGCCGACTCTCGGTGGAGGGCTGGGCGGACCGGGTCGACCACGTCATCGACGTCAGCGAGGAACTGGACACGCCCGCGGTACTGCTGCGCCCCGACGGCCACGTGGCCTGGGCCGGCGAGGACCAGCAGGACCTGCTCGACTACCTGCCCAAGTGGTTCGGCGCGGCGGCCGGCTGATGGGTGGGTGGAGTCCGGCCATCGAATATTCCACGCCATGGCGGTGGCGGAGGTGCAGACTCGGCCCATGGTGGACATGCGGGCATTCCGGGAAGCGGTCGGTGGATGGGCGAGTGGGGGTTCCGGTGGGGTCGTGAGTGAGTTGGCGGGGCGGCTCGGGGTGCGGACGGCGGTGTTGTTGGAAGGGCCGAGCGACCTCGCGGCCGTCGAGGCGCTGGCCGCGCGGCGTGGCCGGGACCTCGCCGCCGAGGGGGTGTGCGTCGTGCCGATGGGCGGAGCGATGAGCATCGGCCGCTACGCCGGGCTCCTCGGGCCGCCCGGCCTCGGCCTGCGCCTGGCGGGACTGTGCGACGTGGGTGAGCAGAGCTTCTACGACCGCGGTCTGAAGCGGGCACAAGCACCCCGCCAGGACTTCTTCGTATGCGTGGCGGACCTGGAGGACGAGCTCATCCGCGCGCTCGGCACGGAGGGAGTCGAGGAGATCGTCCGGGCCGAGGGCGACCACCGTGCCTGGCAGACCTTCCTGCACCAGCCCGCCCACCACGGCCGGCCCCGGCACCAGCAGCTGCGGCGCTTCCTCGGCACGAAGAAGGGCCGCAAGATCCGCTACGGCCGCCTCCTCGTCGAGGCCCTCGTTCCCGGACAGGTGCCGGCCCCGCTCGACGATCTCCTCACGGCCCTGTGACCCCGCGGTAAATGACATGCCCCGAAGAACCCGGCGCGCTATCTTCGGCCCTATGAACGACGTCACCGGCCGAAGCCGCACCGCGACCGCGCGAGCGACCAGCTCGCCGGTTGCCGCCGCCTGACGTACTTCCTCTTCCCCACCGGCGACCGGAAACGGCCCGCCGGTGGTTCCGTGGTCTCCCGTCCCGGTTCCGGTGATCCGCGGGCCGTCGCCCGGCGCCTCCCCCGTCGCGACGCGAAGGAGCCACTCCCATGAAGACACCCGTGAAGACACCCGTGGAGACGCCCGTGACGCCTCCCATGGGGACCGAGCAGATCGTCCGTACGTTCGTCGAGTACTACGAGGACCGCGGGCACCGCCGGATCACCGGCTCGACGCTGCTGCCACCGCCCGGTGACCCCGTGCTCTTCACCACCTCGGGCATGCACCCGCTCATCCCGTATCTGGAGGGCCTCCCGCATCCCCTGGGCCGGCGGCTGGTCAACGTACAGCGATGTCTGCGCACCACTGACCTGGACGAGGTCGGCGACCCCACCCATCTGACCGTCTTCGAGATGCTCGGGACCTGGTCGCTCGGCGACTACGAGGGGCCGCTGAGCCTCGACTGGGGTCACGGGCTGCTCACCGAGGGGTTCGGCGTCGACCCGGGGCGGCTGCACGCCACGGTCTTCGGCGGCGACGACCGGACCGGGCCCGACACCGCCTCCCTGGAGCTGTGGCAGGAGCGCGGGGTTCCGGTGGAGCTGACCGTCGAGGACAACTGGTGGCCCAGCGGATCAGCCGGCCCGTGCGGACCCGACTCGGAGATCTTCCTGTGGACCGGTGAGGGCCCGCCGGAGTCCACGCCCACGCGCGACGACCGCTGGGTGGAGGTGTGGAACCACGTGATGATGCGCTACCGCCGGCTCGCCGACGGCTCCCTCGTGCCGCTCCTCCAGCGCAACGTCGACACCGGCCTCGGTCTGGAACGGCTGGCCTCGCTGCTCCAGGGCCGTACGTCGGTGTTCGAGTGCGCGATGTGTTCGACCCCTGGCGCCGGCTCGTGCCGGAGCTGTGGCCGCTGGACGAGCCGTCGCTGCGGCTGGTCTGCGACCATCTGCGCTCGGCCGTGGTGGTGATCGGCGACGGAGTGGGCCCGGCCGTCTCCGGACGCGGCTACGTGCTGCGCCGGCTGGTGCGGCGGGTGCTCACCGTGCTGTGGCGGGACGATCCCTCACGCGGCCTCGGGGACCTGCCGGACGAGCTGGTCCGGCACACCCTGGACCGCTTCCGCCAGGAAGCCGGTCCGGGGCACGTGCGCCGGGTACTGCTGGATGAGGAGCGCCGGTTCAGGCGGCTCCTGGAGCGGGGCCGGCAGGTACTGGCCCGGCCCCGGTTCCGGGGTCCGCTGAACGAGGAGGACTTCCGCTATCTGCACGACACCCACGGCCTGCCGCGTGACCTGGTCCTGAGTCTGCGGTCGCGGTCGCGGTCGCAGTAGTGCTGGCGGCGCCCGCTCCCGGGAAGGTCAGGAGCGGGCGTCCCCGTCGGCGCTCGCCGCGCGCTTCTGGGCCTTCTCCGCCTGCAGCTCCTTGATCCGGACCGCTTCCTTGCGGACCTCGGCCTGGGTGGCGCGCTCCTGGCGGAGCCAGCTGGGCATCTCGTCCTTCAGCGCTTCGATCTGCTCGGTGGTGAGCGGCTCCGTGACCCCGCCGCGGGCGAGGCCCGCGATGGAGACGCCGAGCTTGGCGGCGACCACGGGGCGGGGGTGCGGGCCGTTGCGCCGCAGCTCCTGGAGCCACTCGGGCGGGTCGGTCTGCAGCGCGTTCAGCTCGCTGCGCGAGACGACACCCTCCTGGAACTCGGCGGGGGTGGCCTCGAGGTACACACCCAGCTTCTTCGCCGCGGTCGCGGGCTTCATGGTCTGGGCGGTCTGGTGCGACGTCATGGTGTCCAGGGTATCGAGCATGTGCGCTACTTCCGACCACGACCGGTAGCCTGGCGAGGTGACAGGCTCGGAAGTAACCCCTTCGTTCCGGCTCGCCTACGTCCCGGGGGTGACGCCCACCAAGTGGGTGCGTATCTGGAACGAGCGGCTGCCCGACGTCCCGTTGACCCTTCTTCAGGTCTCCGCCGCCGAAGCGCCTGACGTGCTGCGCGCGGGCGGCGCCGACGCCGGTTTCGTACGGCTGCCGATCGACCGTACGGACCTCAGCGCGATCCCCCTCTACTCCGAGACGACGGTCGTCGTGATCCCCAAGGACCACGTCGTGGCGGCGGTCGACGAGGTCTCCCCCGGGGACCTGGCCGACGAGATCGTCTTCCACCCCCTCGACGAGACGCTCGTATGGGAGCGGCGCCCCGGCCTGCCCGCCGAGGAGCGCCCCGAGACGACGGCCGACGCCGTCGATCTGGTCGCCGCGGGCGTGGGGCTGCTCGTCGTCCCCCAGTCCCTGGCCCGTCTGCACCACCGCAAGGACCTCACCTACCGTCCGGTCACGGACGCCCCCGAGTCGCGCGTCGCCCTGGCGTGGCCGGAGGCCGGGACGACCGATCTGGTCGAGGACTTCATCGGCATCGTCCGCGGCCGTACGGTCAACAGCTCGCGGGGCCGCGCGCAGACCCCCTCGCAGGACAAGGCCAAGACCGCCGCCCAGCCGAAGCGGAAGCCCGCGGCCTCAAAGGCCGCCGCCAAGGCGGCCGACAAGGGCCGCCGCGGAGCCCCCGCCCGGCAGTCCAAGACGGCCAAGCCCGCCAAGCCCGCCAAGCGCGGAAAGCCGGGCAAGCCGGGCAAGCCCGGCCGCCGGTCGTAGCGCGCGTGTCATAGCGCGCACCTCGTGGCGCGCACGTCGTGGGGCGTATCTCGTAGGCCGCGCCTCCTAGGCCGCGCCTCGTAGGGCGCGGGGTGCGCGGGGCGGACCAGTTCGCCGCCCGCCGCCGCCCCGGCGTCAGCCGTCCCCCGCTCCCGGCACGACCAGGCCCGACTCGTACGCCGCCACCACCGCCTGCGTCCGGTCGCGCAGGCCCAGCTTGCCCAGGACGCGGCTCACGTGGGTCTTCACGGTCTCCTCGCTGACATGCAGCCGCGCGGCGATCTCGGGGTTCGAGAGCCCTTCCGCGATCAGTAGCAGCACCTCTGTCTCGCGGGGCGTGAGAGCGTCCAGGCCGGGTGTGGGACGGGCGGACCTGGCGGATCTGGCCGACCTGGCGGGTCTGATGCGGGCGAACTCCGCGATGAGGCGGCGCGTGACCGTCGGCGCCAGCAGGCTCTCGCCCGCCGCGACCACGCGGACCGCGTCGAAGAGGTGCTCCGCGGTGACGTCCTTGAGCAGGAAACCCGCCGCGCCCGCGCCCAGCGCGTCGTACACATGCTCGTCGAGGTCGAAGGTCGTCAGGATGAGCACCCGGGGCCCCGGCCCGGCCTCGGCGAGGCGGCCCGTCGCCTCGATGCCGTCCATCACCGGCATGCGTACGTCCATCAGGACCAGGTCGGGCCGCACCTCCTGGCAGAGGCGAACCGCCGCCGCACCGTCCGAGGCGGTGCCGACGACCGTGAAGTCGGCCTGGGTGGCGAGCAGCCCGGCGTAGCCGACGCGGACCAGCTCGTGATCGTCGGCGATGACGATACGCAGAGGCGGGCGGGGAGCGGCGGTCTCTGCGGGGAAGGTGCTCATACGGCCTGTTCCCGTACGGGGAGCTGTGCGGGCGGGGGTTCCGGTGCCGGTGCCCGTGCCGGTACCGGTACCGGCGCCGGGAAGGTCGCCTCGATCAGGAAGCCGCCGGCGCGTGCCGGTCCCGCGCGCAGGGAGCCGCCGGCCATGGCGGCACGCTCCCGCATGCCGAGCAGGCCGTGACCGCTGTCGTCGCCCGCCGAGGTGTGCGGGCTCGGCCCGTTGTCACGGACGCGCAAGCGCAACGCGTCCCGGGTGTAGTGGAGTTCGACGTCGGCGGCGGCGCCCGGCGCGTGGCGGCGGGTATTGGTCAGGGCCTCCTGGACGATGCGGTACACGGTGAGTTCGACGCCCGGGTCCAAGGGGCGGACGGGCCCCTCGGCGATCAGCCGAAGTGCGGTGCCGGACGCGTCCCGCGCCTCGTCGACGAGCTCGACGAGCTGCTCGATGCCTGGCTGCGGTCGGCGGTCGGGCACGGCCGCCTCGCCCGCGTCCTCGCGCAGCACCCCGAGCAGGCGGCGCATCTCGGTGAGGGCGGTGCGGGCCGTGTCACCGATCGCGAGGAAGCGCTCGGCACCGGCCGCGGGCAGGCCGGGAGTGGTCAGCCGGCCCGTCTCGGCCTGGACGGCGATCATCGAGATGTGGTGGGCGACCACGTCGTGCAACTCCCGGGCGATCCTGGCGCGTTCACCGCGCGCCGCGTGTGCGAGCAGGGTGTCGGCGTTGGCCCGCTCGGTGGCGCTGTGCGCGAGGGCGGTCTCCCTGGCCCTGCGGGCGAGCCCGGCACCGGCCGCCGCGGCCGTGCCCGCGGCGACCCCCGCGGCGAGGAGGCGGGACGTGGTGTCGGAGCTCTCCGGCGCGGTGATCGCGTACACGACGAAGGGCACCGGCAGCAGCGCGGCCAGGACCTTCGGGCCCCGGCGTCCCGCCCGGTGGAGGGCGAGGAGGAGCGCGCCGAGGCCCGCCACGGTCAGGACGTGGAAGGGGGTGAGCGAGAGCAGCCCGGCGGCGCTCGCGGTCAGCGCCGCGGCGGCCCCGGGGAGCCGCGAGGGGGCAGTGGTGAGCACGGCGGCCGGGGCGGTCGTCCCCAGGGCGAGACAGAGCGCGAGCGGGAGCGGGACGCGGCCGTCCGCGCGCAGGATGGTCTCGCCCGCGGCGGCGAGCGCGAGCAGCGCCGCGGCCATGACCCGGCCCTCGGGGAGACCCTCGACGGCCCGCCCGGGCCAGGGAGTTGTTGCCTTCACGGATGTCATTGTCACCGCCTCGGGGGCCGGTGGAGTCCCTCACGTGAGGGATACGGAGACGGCTCCGGCGCGTGACGACCCACCGCCCCGGGTTGCCTAGCCTCAGTGTCTGCGCACGGCGGTGCCGTGCGGATGGCGACGGGGAGGGAGCGGGGCACATGGAAGCGACCATCGAGGTGCGGGGGCTGCGCAAGCGGTTCGGGGCCGTGACCGCCGTGGACGGGCTGTCCTTCCGCGTGGAGCCGGGGCAGGTGACCGGCTTCGTCGGGCCCAACGGCGCGGGGAAGTCCACGACGTTACGCGTCCTCCTCGGCCTTGACCGGGCCGACGAGGGCGTCGCGCTGATCGGCGGGCGCCCCTACCAGGCGCTGCGCGCCCCCCTGTCGGAGGTCGGCGCGCTGCTCGACGCGGCCGCCGTGCACCCCAGCAGGCGCGGGCGCGACCACCTGCTGTGGCTGGCGCACTCGCACCGGCTCCCGGTACGGCGCGTGGACGAGGTCCTCGATCTGGTGGGCCTCGGCGGGGCCGGAGGGCGCCGGGCCGGTGGCTACTCGCTGGGCATGCGCCAGCGCCTCGGCATCGCGGCCGCGCTGCTCGGCGATCCGCCGGTGCTGCTCTTCGACGAACCGGTCAACGGCCTGGACCCGGAGGGCATCCGGTGGATCCGCGGGTTCCTCAGGTCGCTGGCCGCCGAGGGGCGTGCCGTGCTGGTGTCCAGCCATTTGATGAGTGAACTGGAGGACACCGCGGACCACTTGGTCGTCATCGGCCGTGGCCGTGCCATCGCCGACACGAGCGTACGAGAGCTGCTGGCCGCCGCCTCCGGTGACCGCGTCGAGGTCCGCACGGGCGAGCGCACCCGCGCCATGACCGTCCTCACGGAGGCGGGCGCGGGCGTCGCGGCGACCGGGCGGGAGACGCTCACCGTCTCGCGGCTCGGCGCGGAGCGCGTCGTGGCGCTGCTCGGCGGCGCGGGTGTGGCGTTCTCGGGGGTCGCCGCGCACCGGGCGACGCTGGAAGAGGCGTACATGGAACTCACCAGGGACGCCGTGCAGTTCGCGGCCGACATGCCGGCCGACATGCCGGCCGACACCGTCGGTCCCGTCGAGGGAGGCGCGCGATGACCGACACCGTCACGCCGCGGCGCCCCGGCGCCGTCCCCGTCGGCCGCGACGGCTTCCCCCAGCTCCTGCGCGCGGAGTGGACCAAGCTGCGCACGGTGCGCGCCTGGGGGCTCACCCTTGTCGGCGCGATCGTGGTGACGGTCCTCATCTCCCTCTTCTCCGCGACCAGTTCGTCCGTCGCGAGGGAGGGCGGTGGCGGGCCTCCCTCGCCCGCCGGGCCCGGCGGGCAGCCGATCCACGACAGTTTCACCTTCGCGCACCGCACCCTGACCGGTGACGGCAGCATCACGGCCCGGGTCGGCGGGCTCACCGGCGCCGGCTCCCGCCCGGCGCCCGAATGGGCCAAGGCGGGCGTCCTGGTGAAGGAGAGCACGCGGCCCGGCACGGACTACGCGGCCGTACTGCTGACGGCGCGTCACGGTGTGCGTATGCAGAGCGGTTTCACCCGCGATACCGCGGGCTCCGGCACGCCCGCCGACGGCTCCAGGTGGCTGCGTCTGACCCGTGAGGGCGCCGTCCTCACCGGTTACGAATCCACCGACGGCCGCTCCTGGGACGAGTTGGGCAGGGCCCGTCTGGACGCGGTGTCGGGCCCGGTGGAGGCCGGGCTCTTCGTCGCCTCGCCCACCGAGGAGACGAGGGAGCGGAAGTTCGGCAACGTGTCCCTGACCGAAGTCACGTCGCGGTCCACCGCGCGCTTCGACGAGGTGACTCTGGGTGGCCGCGCGGCGTCCGGCGACTGGCGGCACACGGATGTCGGCGGCGAGGGCGGCGGTGCGCAGCGGCCGGGCGGGGAGGGCGGGCTGCGGCGGACGGGGGACGGCTTCACGCTCACCGGCTCCGGAGACATCGGCCCGGCCCCGGCCGGGGGCGGCGACCTGGCCGTGAAGGCGCTGAACGGCGCCCAGCTGGGCCTGGTCCTGATCGCGGCGGTCGGCGTGCTCTTCGTCACCGCCGAGTACCGGCGCGGCATGATCCGCACCACCTTCGTGGCCAGTCCGAGGCGCGGCCGGGTCCTCGTGGCCAAGGCCGCGGTGATCGGCGCGGTGGCGTTCGCCGTCGGGCTCGTCGCGTCCTTCGCGTCGTACCTGGTCAGCGAGCCGGTGCTGCGGGACAACGGACACCGGCCGCCGGTCTTCCCGGACATCTCGCTCGCGGACGGGCCGGTGCTGCGTGCCGTCGTCGGCACGGCGGCCGTGCTCGCCCTGATCGCCGTCCTGGCCCTCGGGCTCGGCGCGCTGATGCGCAGCACGGCGGCGGCGATCGCCACCGTCGTCGTGGTGTTCGTCCTGCCGCTGGTCCTGCTCAGCGCGCTGCCGCTGAACCTCGCGCACGCGCTGCAACGCCTCACGCCCATAGCCGGGTTCGCGATCCAGAACACTGTGCCGCGCTTCGACCAGGTGGCGACGGTGTGTCTGCCGGCGAAGGGCTGTTCCCCACAGAGCCCTTGGACCGGCCTCGCGACGCTCGTGGCGTATGTCGCCGTGGTGCTCGGTGCCGCGGTGTGGCGGCTGCGGAGGCGGGACGCGTGAGGGCGCGGGACGAGAGCCGGGGCCTGGGGGCGGCGGTGCGCGCCGAGTGGACCAAACTCCGTACGCTGCCCAGCACTTGGTGGCTCCTGCTCGCCGTGGTGGTGCTGACCGTGGCGGCGGGCGCGGTCACCGCGGGGTCGCTGTCCGCCGGGGACTGCCCGGATCCGGCCGCGTGCGGGGAGGACACCGTGCGGCTCAGCCTCACGGGGGTCTGGCTGGGGCAGGGCGCCGTCGTCGTCCTCGCGGTCCTCGCGATGAGCGGCGAGTACGGCACGGGCACCATCCGTACGACGTTGACGGCGGAGCCGGGGAGGCTGCGGGTGCTCGCCGCGAAGGCGGTCGTGGTGTGCGCGCTGACGGCGGTGGCGGGCGGCCTCGGGGTGCTGGGGTCGCTGCTGGCGGGGCGGGAGCTGCTCGCGGCCGAGGGGTTCGCGGTGCCGGGGCTCGCCGAAGGGGGGACGCCGCGGGCGGCTCTGGGCTCGGTGCTCTATCTGGCGCTGGCCGCCCTGGTGGGCCTCGGCGTGGCCACCGCCGTGCGTGACACGGCGGGCGCGGCGACCTCGGCCCTCGCCCTCTTCTACGCCTTCCCGCTCGTCGCGGGGCTGCTGTCCGACCCGGACTGGCGGGAGTGGGCCGAGCGGCTGTCCCCGTCGACGGCCGGCCTCGCGGTCCAGGCCACGACGGGTCTCGACCGGCTGCCGATCGGGCCGTGGGCGGGGCTCGGAGTGCTCGCCGGCTATGCGGCGGGGGCGCTGCTGGCGGGCGCTCTCGTCCTGCGCTCCCGGGACGCGTGAGCGCGGTGACGGAGGAGGGGCCTCCCGCCGGCGTGGCGGGAGGCCCCTCGTACCGCTGCGTGCCGGAGCGTCAGCTCAGGATGGCGAGCGCCTGGTTGAGCGTCGCGGACGGGCGCATGACCTTGGTGGCCTTGGCCACGTCCGGCTGGTAGTAGCCGCCGATGTCGGCCGGGGAGCCCTGCACCGCGATCAGCTCGTCGACGATGGTCCGCTCCTGCTCGGCCAGCGTCTTGGCGAGGGCCGCGAACGCCTCCGCGAGCTGCGTGTCCTCGGTCTGCTTGGCCAGCTCCTGGGCCCAGTAGAGGGCGAGGTAGAAGTGGCTGCCGCGGTTGTCGATGCCACCGAGGCGGCGGCTCGGCGACTTGTCGTTCTCCAGGAACGTGGCCGTGGCGCGGTCCAGGGTGTCGGCGAGGATCTGGGCGCGCGCGTTGCCCGTGGTGGTGGCGAGGTGCTCGAAGCTGACCGCGAGGGCGAGGAACTCACCCAGGCTGTCCCAGCGCAGGTAGTTCTCCTTGACCAGCTGCTGTACGTGCTTCGGGGCGGAGCCGCCGGCGCCGGTCTCGAAGAGGCCGCCGCCGTTCATCAGCGGGACGACCGACAGCATCTTGGCGCTGGTGCCCAGCTCCAGGATGGGGAACAGGTCGGTGAGGTAGTCACGCAGGACGTTGCCGGTGACGGAGATGGTGTCCTCGCCGCGGCGGATGCGCTCCAGGGAGAACGCGGTGGCCTCGACCGGCGACATGATCCGGATGTCCAGGCCGTCGGTGTCGTGGTCGGCGAGGTACTGCTTGACCTTGCCGATGAGCACGGCGTCGTGCGCGCGGGTCTCGTCCAGCCAGAACACGGCCGGGTTGCCGGTGGCGCGGGCGCGCGTGACGGCGAGCTTGACCCAGTCCTGGATCGGCAGGTCCTTGGTCTGGCACATGCGGAAGATGTCGCCGGCGGCGACGGTCTGCTCCAGTACGACGTTGCCCTCGGCGTCGACGACGCGGACGGTGCCGGTGGTCGCGACCTCGAAGGTCTTGTCGTGGCTGCCGTACTCCTCGGCCTTCTGCGCCATCAGGCCGACGTTGGGGACGGAGCCCATGGTCGACGGGTCGAAGGCGCCGTTGGCGCGGCAGTCGTCGAGGACGACCTGGTAGATGCCCGCGTAGCTGCTGTCCGGCAGGACCGCGAGGGTGTCGTGCTCCTCGCCGTCCGGGCCCCACATGTGGCCGGAGGTGCGGATCATGGCCGGCATGGAGGCGTCGACGATGACGTCGCTCGGGACGTGCAGGTTGGAGATGCCCTTGTCGGAGTCGACCATGGCCAGCTCCGGGCCCTCGGCCAGCTCGGCCTCGAAGGACGCCTTGATCTCAGCGCCCTGTGGCAGCGAGTCCAGGCCCTTGAAGATGCCGCCGAGGCCGTCGTTCGGGGTCAGGCCCGCGGCGGCGAGGGTCTCGCCGTGCGCGGCGAAGGTCTTCGGGAAGAAGGCGCGGACCACGTGGCCGAAGACGATCGGGTCGGAGACCTTCATCATCGTGGCCTTGAGGTGCACGGAGAAGAGGACGCCCTCGGCCTTGGCGCGGGCGACCTGCTCCTTGAGGAACTCGCGCAGCGCGGCGACGCGCATGACGGAGGCGTCGACGACCTCGCCGGCGAGGACCGGTACGGACTCGCGCAGGACGGTGGTGGAACCGTCGTCACCGACGAGCTCGATGCGCAGCGAACCGGCGTCGGCGATGACCGCTGACTTCTCGGTGGAGCGGAAGTCGTTCTCGCCCATGGTGGCGACGTTCGTCTTCGAGTCGGCCGTCCAGGCACCCATGCGGTGCGGGTGGGCCTTGGCGTAGTTCTTGACCGACGCGGGGGCGCGGCGGTCGGAGTTGCCCTCGCGCAGGACCGGGTTGACGGCGCTGCCCTTGACCTTGTCGTAGCGGGCGCGGATGTCGCGCTCCTCGTCGGTCTTCGGGTCGTCCGGGTAGTCGGGGAGCGCGTAGCCCTGGCCCTGCAGCTCGGCGATCGCGGCCTTCAGCTGCGGGATCGAGGCCGAGATGTTGGGCAGCTTGATGATGTTCGCCCCGGGCGTCTTGGCCAGCTCACCGAGCTCGGCGAGGGCGTCGTTGATGCGCTGGCCCTCCTCCAGGCGCTCGGGGAAACTCGCGATGATCCGCCCCGCGAGCGAGATGTCACGGGTCTCCACGCTGACCCCGGCCGTCGAGGCGTAGGCCTGGACCACCGGCAAGAAGGAATGGGTCGCCAGGGCCGGGGCCTCGTCAGTGTGGGTGTAGATGATGGTCGAGTCAGTCACCGGGTGCTCCGCTCCGCGTCTGCAACATTGCTCGACATCAAGATATCTCCTACCTCCCCCCTTACGGACAGGGCCCTGGGCACCTCGATCTACGTAGACACTGTCTACGCGATGTAGTAGACAGTGTCTATGAGCGAACAGGACGCCGGGCTGCGGGCCCGGCTGGTGGACGTGGGCGTCGAACTTCTGGCGGCCGAGGGTGTGCAGGCGCTGACCCTGCGGGAGATCGCCCGCAGGGCGGGGGTCTCGCACGGCGCTCCCCGGCGCCACTTCCCCACGCATGTGGCGCTGCTGTCCGCCATCGCGCGGCGGGGCTTCGCCGAGCTGGCGGCCCGGGTGACGGAGGCCGCGGCCGAGGGGGACGCGCGTACGCGGCTGACGGCGCTGTGCCGCGCCTACCTCGGCTTCGCGGCGGACCACCGCGGCATGTTCGAGCTGATGTTCCGCCACGACCTCCTGGAGAGCGACGGACTCGGCCTGCGGCAGACCAGCCTGCCGCTCTTCGACGTGCTGGTCGGGCTGGTCGCCGAGGCCGGCGCGGGGCCTGGCGCGGCGCCCGGCGCAGGACCCGGCACAGGACCCGGCACGGGACCCGGCACGGAGGCGCGGGTCGCCGTGGAGGCGCGGGTCGCCGCCGGGGCGCTGTGGGCTAATTTGCACGGCATCGCGCAGCTGTGGGGATGGGGCAGTCTGCGGCTCGCGACGGGGGCCGCGGATGTGGAGCCGCTGATCGAAGCCGCGCTGGACGCGCACCTCGGGTCGGAGCGGCCGTGACGACGGGGCCTGCGAGCCAGCAGAGGCTCACCCTCGCGTGCAGCGTGCTCGGCGCCATGATCGTCGCCCTGGACGGCACCGTGCTGACTGTCGTACAGCCCGCCCTGCAGCGCGATCTGGACGCCTCGTTCACGCAGGTGCAGTGGACCAGCACCGGGTATCTGATCGCCGTGGCGAGCCTGCTGGTCTTCTCGGGGCGGCTCGGCGACCGGTACGGGCACCGGCGGGTCTTCGCCGTCGGAACACTCGGCTTCGCGCTCACCTCGGCGGGCATCGGCCTCGCGTCCGGCGTCGGCTGGGTGATCGCGCTGCGCGTCGCGCAAGGTGTCTTCGGCGCGCTGCTGCAGCCCGCCACGCTCGGGATGCTGCGGGCCGCGTTCCCGCCGGACAGGCTCGGGATGCCGATCGCGGTGCGGACGAGCGCGATCGGCCTCGCGGCGGCGGCCGGGCCGGTGCTCGGCGGGGCACTCGCGACGCATCTGGGCTGGCGCTCGGTGTTCTACCTGAGCGTGGTGCCCGCGCTCCTGATCGGCGTACTGGCGCTGCTGATCCGTGTGCCCGCGCCGCGCCGGCAGGGGCCCCCGCCCGGGCTCGACCTGGCCGGTGCCGCGCTGCTCGCGGCGGTGCTGGGGTGCCTCGTGCACACGCTGGTGGGCGTCCCGGAGAAGGGCTGGACGGCGGCCACCATGCTCGGCTTCTGCGCGGCGGCGGTCTCCGCGGCCGCGTTCGTACGCCACGAACGCCGTGCCGCGAGCCCGCTGGTGCCGCCCCGCCTGGTCGGTTCGGCGGCGGTCGGGCCCGCGCTCGGCATCCTGGTGGCGGCGTCCGCGGCGATGTTCGGGGCGCTCTTCGTGGGGACGTACTACCTTCAGGACGTGCTGGCGCTCGACCCGCTGCACAGCGCGCTGAGGGCGCTGCCGCTCGCGCTGATGATGGTGGTGAGCGCGCCGCTCGCGGCGGTGCTGCTGCGGCGGCACGGACCCCGGCGGACGATCATGTGCGCGATGGCGCTGCTCACCCTCGGGGTCCTCGCTCTCTCCCGCCTGGACCAGGCGTCGGGCGCGGTGGCGATCGGAGGCGGGTTCGTGCTGGTCGGCGCGGGTTTCGGCACGGTGATGGTCGCCGCGACGGCCGTCGTCGTACGGCACGCCCCGGTCGCCGAGGCCGGGGTGGCGGGTGGCCTCCAGCAGACGGCGATGAACGTGGGCCCGACGCTGGGCATCGCCGTGGCGACCACGCTGATGACCACCCTCACGGCCCCCGCCGCACACGGGCACGGCACGCGGCCGCCGCACTGGACCGACGCCTCGTTCCTCGACGCGATGGGCCCGACGCTGGCGGCGCTGGCGGCCGTGGCGGCGCTCGGCGCGGCGACGGCGACGAGACTCCCACGCCGCCCCGCCGACCGACCCGACGACGAGCCCCCTCTGCCGACGAAGCAACCCCGCCCGACGACTCCCCATCACACTGCCGGACACTGACCGGCACCCGCCGGACGACGCCAGCGGCCTCCCGGGGCGTCGGCGGCGCCGCTAGCGGTCTCCCCCGGGGCCGGCGGCGGCCCCCAGTGCCGCATCGACCATCCGAAGCGTGGCCCGCGCCTGCGCCTCGTGTCGCTCCGCGCTGTCGAGGCGCAGGGTGAAGGCCGCGCTGGTCACAGCCGTGGTGCCGTCCGGAGTCACACCGCCCTCGGAGACGCAGCCGAGGCTGGTGCCGCCGTGGAACCAGATGCCGTCCCGCCGGCCGGCCACCGGGCGCCAGGCGATGCCGAGGCCGTAGCGAACGCCGTCGGCCGGGATCCAGTCCTTTACGGGAACGGTCCGCTTCATCGCCGCGAGTTGGGCGGGGCGCAGGAGCCGGCCGCCGAGCAGGGCGCGCAGGAAGGCGCCGTGGTCGCGCGTCGTGGAGATGAGGCAGCCGTCCGCGCCGCCGCCGAAGCCCAGGGTGGTGTCGACGGGCCGACCGGTCTCGGACGAGTTCGGGAAGTGCGTGTAGCCCGTTGCCGTCGGTCTGGGGACGTACGGCGATGTGCCGGGCGTGAAGGTGTCGCCGAGGCCCAGTGGCTCGATGACGCGTTCGTGGACCTCCTGGGCCCAGGGGTGTCCGGTGACCGCCTCGACGAGCAGGCCGGCGACGACGTAGTTCGTGTTGGAGTACTCCCAGCGCCGCTCCCCCGCCGGGTCGGCGGCGTCGGGAAGCCACCGCGGCGGCTCGCTCAGGGCCGCCGTCAGCTGCTCCTCGGGCGTCTGCGAGCGGAAGCGGTTCCGGCGGTAGGCCTCCGGGGTGAGGTCGTCGGGGTCCGCTCCGAGGGCGAGGTAGTCGTTCAGGCCGCTGGTCTGCCGCAGCAGGTTGGTGACGGTGATCCGGCGGCCGTCGTTGCCGTGGCCGTGGACCGCCCCGGGCAGCCACCGCTCGACGGTGTCGGTGAGCTTCAGCCGCCCCTCGCCGACGAGTTGGAGGACGACGACGGCCGTGAACGTCTTGGTGTCGCTGCCGATGCGGTAGTAGGCGTCCCAGGGCACAGGTTCCTTCGCCGCGAGGTCGGCGACGCCCGCGCGGGCAGCCGTACGGCGGCCGTGCGCACCCCGCACCTCGGCGAGGACACCGGTCACCCCGGTGGCGAGGATGGCGTCGACGCCGTGCTGGAGGGCGCGTCCCCGCCGGGACGAGGCGGAGGCGCGGGCGGAGGCAGAGGCGGGTGCCGCCGATCCCGTGAGCAGCGCCGCCGCGGTCGCCGCGAGCCCGGCCCGCCTGCTGATCCCTGTCGTCGTCATCGGTTCTCCTCCGGCTTCGGACAGGTGAGGTCGGCGGCGGGCAGCTTCCCGTCGCGCAGATAGGTGTTGACGGCCTGGTCGGCGCAGGGAACGGGGGTGAGGCCGTCGTTCCCGCGCCCGTACACGCCGTGCGCCCGGATGTCGGCCGTCACGAGGCGGGACCCGGTGAGCCTGCGGTGCAGGGCGAGGGCACCTTCGTAGGGGACGTTGTTGTCGTGGCGTGCCTGGAGCAGCAGGACGGGCACGTCATTGCCGATCTTGGTGCCGGGTTCGCGGGGCTCGCCGCCCCAGAACGCGCACGGCGCGATCATGCTGTTGACGTAGGGGCCGAAGACCGGCTGCGTGGCGCGGCCGCGCTGCATGTTCTTCCAGTACGTCTCCGGGTTCTTCGGCCAGCCGCCCGCGGGCCACCCGCCGTCCCCGCACATGAAGATCGCGCCGCCGACCATGCTGCTCTCCAGCTCGGGCGAGGAGAGGAGTTCGAGGAGCCCGGCGAGCGCCGGCCCCGGCTCGATCTCCTCGCCCGTCGCGGCCTTCCGCAAGTCGGCCACGACGCCCGCCAGTTGGGCGTCGTTCTCCTCGTGCTGGACGAGCTGCTTGAAGATGATCCGCAGGAGCGGCGCGTTGAGCCGCTGCCCCTTGACGGGGATGGGGCTCCGCTCGGCCGCGGCCAGCAACTCCAGGACATCCGCCCGCACTTGCCCGCCCAGCGCCGCCTCCGCGGGCGCGCCCGACCGCTGGAACAGCTCGTACTGCGTGGCCGCCGGGTCCGTCGAGGAGTCCAGGACGACGCGGTCGGCGCGGCGCGGGAAGAGCTGGGTGTAGACGGCGCCCAGGTCGGCGCCGTACGAGACGCCGTAGTACGACAGTTCACGCTCGCCGAGTGCGGCGCGGATCGCGTCCATGTCGCGGGCGACGTCGCGGGTCGAGGCGTACGGGAGCAACTCGGCGTTGTCGCCGTGCTCCTGGCAGCGGCGTGCGGTGTCGCGCGAGGCACGCACCGAGGCCTCGAAGTCCTTGCGCGGGGTGGTGGTCGGAGCGGCCGGGGCCGGGGCCGGGGCTGTGCCGCAGGTGATCGGGGTGCTCTCACCGAGGAAACGGGGGTCGAAGCCGATCAGGTCGTAGTGGTCGGCCACATCCTTCAGCGTCGGGCGCAGCGCGAGGGTGTGGGCGAGGCCGGTGCCGCCCGGACCGCCCGGGTTGGAGAGCAGAATGCCGCGCCGCTGGGGCGACTTCGCCTTGATACGGGAGATCGCCAGCTGGATCGTACGGCCGCCGGGGTCGGCGTGGTCGAGCGGTACAGTCACCTTCGCGCACTGCGCGCCCGCCTCGTTCAGCTCCTTCTGGTCGGCGGAGCAGCTTCCCCAACTCAGCGCCGAGTCTGGCCTCTTGGGCGATTCGGGGACGGCCGCGTCGACTCCGCCCGCGAGAAGACCGGCCAGGCCCAGGCCCACGGTGACTGCTGACGCGACGCGCATCGTGCGTACTCCTCGTTCGGCGGCGGTCGCCCGGGCCGGACGGCCGGAGCGATCGATCACCACGCTAGGAACACGGGCGGTGCCGGACCATCGGGCCAGCGGGCCGAAGGTCCCTGGGGACAGCCCCCGTACAGGCGCTGCGGCTCTCCGGACTCCCCCGCCTTGACCTGGAGTCCGCTCCAACTCCTAGGGTCGGAACCGACCACGGAACACCAGCCAGGAGGTACCACCATGAGCAGCCTTCCCACCCGCCGGCTCGGCGCACTGACCGTCTCGGCGCAGGGGCTCGGATGCATGGGGATGAGCCACGCCTACGGCACGTCGGACGACGCCCAGTCGATCGCGACGATCCACCGCGCGCTCGACCTCGGCGTCACCCTGCTCGACACCTCCGACTTCTACGGCAGCGGCCACAACGAGGAGCTGATCGGCCGCGCCCTCGCGGGTCCCCGCCGCGAACGGGCCGTCCTGGCGACCAAGTTCGGCTTCGCCAACCGGCTCGGCGATCCCCTGCACATCCGGGGCGACGCCGCCTACGTACGACAGGCCTGTGACGCGTCGCTGCGGCGCCTCGGCGTCGACCACATCGATCTGTACTACGTGCACCGGGTGGACAAGACCGTGCCGATCGAGGAGACCGTCGGCGCGCTCGCCGAGCTGGTCGAGGCCGGCAAGGTCCGTCACCTCGGGCTCTCCGAGGCCAGCGCGCGCACGATCCGCCGGGCGCACGCCGTGCATCCGATCGCCGCGCTGCAGAGCGAATGGTCGCTGTGGACCAGGGACCTGGAGGAGGAGATCGCGCCGGTCTGCCGGGAGCTCGGCATCGGCCTCGTGCCGTTCTCACCGCTCGGACGCGGCTTCCTCACCGGCCGCTACACCTCGCTCGACGAGCTGTCCGAGGACGATATGCGGCGCACCCAGCCCCGCTTCGCCGACGGCAACCTGGAGCGGAACCTGTCCATCGTCGACACCCTGAAGGCGCTCGCCGACGAGAAGGGCGTCACCGCCGGGCAGCTCGCGCTCGCCTGGGTGCAGCACCGCGGCGACGACGTCGTGCCGATCCCGGGCACGCGCCGCGAGAAGTACCTGGAGGAGAACGTCGCGGCCGCCACGCTCCAGCTGTCCGCCGACGACCTCGCGGCGATCGACGCGGCGGCCCCGGAGGGCAAGGTCGCGGGCACGCGCTACGACGAGGGCAGCATGGCGGTCGTCGACAAGTAGCGGCGGGCAGCGGCGGGCAGCGGCGGGCAGCGGCGGGCAGCGGCGGGCAGCGGCGGGCAGCGGCGGGCAACGACCCGCGGCACCCCGCGTAACCTGCTGGTATGCCCTCCACGCCCCTCCACCCCGTCCCGGAGGTCCTGGCCCATCTCGTCGGCGAGTGGCGCGTGACCCGCACGGTCCGCGACCTCGCCGACGGGTCCGAGGGCCGCTTCACCGGTACGACGCTCTTCGCGCCACTGCCCGCCCCGGACGACGGCGGGCTCCTCCACCAGGAGTCGGGCGTCTTCACCTGGCGCGGCACCACGCGCCCCGCCGAGCGCACCCTGCGCTTCCTGCCCGGCGAGGTCCGGGGCACGGCCCGCGTCGAGTTCGCCGACGGGCGCTTCTTCCACGACCTCGATCTGCGCTCCGGCCGCCACACCGCGGACCATCCCTGCGTGGCGGACCTCTACCGCGGCGAGTTCGAGGTGTACGACGCGGACCGCTGGCGCACCCGGTGGCGAGTGGGCGGCCCCGCCAAGGATCTGCTGCTCGTCACGGACTACGTACGCCTCACGGACCACGCACGCCACACGGACCACGCACGCCGCACCGCGGTTGGGCCGAGGGCCCAGTACGCGTCCGTGGACAGCCACCGGTGGACGCGGGCCGGAGGATGAACGGCGTCCGCTACCCCAGCGCCTCGTCGCAGGCCGCCCGCAGCCTGCGCACCCCCTCGCCGATCTCCCCCACCCCGGCGACCGCCGCGAAGCTCAGCCGGACGTACGCCGCCGGGGGCTCCGCCGCGAAGTAGGGGCGGCCGGGCGCCACGGCGACGCCCGCGCGCAGGGCGGCCGAGGCCAGCGCCGCCTCGTCCGTGCCGTCGGGCAGCCGCACCCACAGGTTGTAGCCGCCCGCGGGGATGTGCGGCATCGCCAGTTCGGGAAGGCGCAGCCGCAGCGCCGAGGCCATCGCCTCCCTGCGCACCCTCAACTCGCCCGCCACCGACCGCAGATGGCGCGGCCAGGCCGGGGAGCCGACCAGTTCGAGCGCCGCCTCCTGCAACGGCCTCGGCACGAAGAAGTGGTCGACGACCTGGATGGCGCGGAGCCGCTCCAGGACCGGGCCGCGCGCCGCGAGGGCGCTCACTCTGAAGCTCGGCGATGTGGCCTTGGTGAGCGAGCAGACGTGCACGACGACGCCGTCCCGGTCGTCGGCGGCGAGCGGCCGCGGCAGCGGCCCGGCGTCCTCGTGGACGAGACGGCGCACGAAGTCGTCCTCGATGACGAACGCCCCGGCCTCCCGGGCGATCCGCAGGACCTCGGGGCGCCGGTCGGCGGAGAGCACCGCCCCGGTCGGGTTCTGGAACAGCGGCTGGCAGACGAAGACCCGGGCGCCGGTCGCGCGGAACGCGGCCTCCAGGAGCTGCGGGCGCACCCCGTCCGTGTCGACCGGGACCGGCACGGGCCGCAGCCCCGCCGCGCGGGCGATCGCCAGCATCCCGGGGTAGGTGGGCGACTCGACGAGCACCGGCGCTCCCGGCGGGGCGAGCGCCCGCAGCGCCGTCGTCAGCGCGCTCTGCCCGCCCGCCGTGATCAGCACCTCGGCGGCCGTGATCGCCCCGCCCACCCCGCGCGCGAACCACTCCCGCAGCTCCGGGAGCCCGTCGACCGGCGGACGCCCCCACGCCCCGGGCCGCCGTCCCGCCCGCGCGAGCGCCGCGGCCATCGCGCGCTCGGGCTGGAGGGAGGCGTCGAGGTAGCCGCCGTTGAACTCGATGACGCCCGGCGCCGGTGCGGCCAAGGTGGCGAGCACCCCGGACGCGTCGACCGCGCGCGGCACCAGCTCCGCCGCGGCGTCGGCGCTCAGGGACACCTCCTGCCACGAGGTGTCCCCGGCGGGCGCGGCGGGCGCCGTCGGTTCGGCGCGGAAGACCCCGGCGCCGGGCCGGGTGACGACGAGCCCTTCGGCGGCCAGTTGCCCAAGGGCACGCGACACGGTCACCGGACTGACCTTGAACCGTTCGACGAGCGCCCGGCTCGACGGCAGCTTTCCGCCTGGAGAGTAGCGGTCCAGCTCGCTCCGCAGCCGTTTCGCCAGTTCGCCCACACTGCTACTGTCTTGCATGACAGCACAGGATAGCGCTACTCGCCCGAAGCGGATAGCGGTCGGCGAAGCCCCCGCGGCGGCCCCGGCGGCCCCGGCGGCGCCCACCGCGAGCCCCGCGACCGCCCGCGCCCCGCACGGCTCCCGCCGCACCGGCACCCTGCTGGCCGCCCTCGGCGTCACCGCCTTCTCGCTCACTTTCCCCTCCACCGCGTGGGGCCTGGAGGGCATCGGCCCCTGGAGCCTGGTGACCCTGCGCGGCGCGCTCAGCGCCCTCATCGCGGGCGGCTGCCTGCTCGCGCTGCGCGTCCCGGTCCCGCACCGCCGCCACTGGGCGGGGCTCGCCGTGGTCGGCGCCGGCGTCGTCGTCGGCTTCCCGCTGCTCACCACGCTCGCCCTGCAGACCTCCACCACCGCGCACGCGGCCGTGGTCGTCGGCCTGCTCCCGCTGACGACCGCCGTCCTCTCGGCGCTGCGCACCGGGGCACGGCCCTCTCGTACGTTCTGGGGGGCGGCGCTCGCCGGAGCCGCCGCGGTCATCGCGTTCACCGTGCAGCAGAGCGGCGGCGCCCTGTCGGCCGCCGACCTCTACCTCTTCGGCGCGCTCCTGGTCTGCGCGGCCGCCTACACCGAGGGCGGCCTCCTGGCCCGCGAGATGCCGGGCTGGCAGGTCATCGGCTGGGGTCTTGTCCTGTGTCTGCCGCTCAACGTCGTGGGCGCGGCCGTCGCCCTCCAGCACGAGTCGTTCCAGCTCACCGGGCACAGCACGGCGGGCCTGCTCTACTCCGCGATCGGCTCGCAGTTCCTCGGCCTGGTCGTCTGGTACCGCGGCATGGCCGTCATCGGCGTCCCCAAGGCCAGCCAGCTCCAGCTCGCCCAGCCGCTGCTGACCCTGGTCTGGTCGGTGTTCCTGCTCGGCGAGCACCTGCCCGTCGCCGCGCCCCTCACGGCGGCGGCGGTGCTCGTCTGCATCGCCGTCACACAAAGGGCGCGCGGCTGACCCGCGGCGCGTCAGGCCAGGCGCCAACTTCCGCCACCCGTCGTAGACTGACGGCCACGGACCGCGACCGCAGAGCGCAACGAGGGAGTACTCCACATGCGCGCAACCGTAGGTGACAAGCTGGTGCTGCACGGCAGGATCGTCGGGCAGCACGACCGGATCGCCGAGGTCGTCGAGGTGCTCGGCCCGGACGGCGGCCCGCCGTACCGCGTCCGGTTTGAGGACGGCCACGAGACGCTGATGTCGCCGGGCCCCGACACCGTCGTACGGCATCAGGACCCGGCGAGCTAGCCGCGGGGCGTCAGCGCGGCGGTTTCGCCGGCTCCTGGTAGTGGTCGGCGACCACCCGCGCCATCGCGCCGATCCTGTCGACGCCGACCTCCTTCGCCGAGAAGTAGATGTGCCCGCGCACCTCGCTGTAGCCCTCGGCGAAGGTGAGGTGGCGGGAGAGTTCCGCAGGGTCCTGCCAGGCCGCGGGCTGCGCCGGGTCGCCCGCCTTGTAGAGGGCCTCCCCGATGTACAGGTTCACGCCCGTGCCGCTCACGACGTCGTTCCACCAGGGGACCAGCTTGGCGTAGTCCGCCGCGGGGAAGCCGATGTTCCAGTACACCTGCGGGACGATGTAGTCGAGCCAGCCCTTCTTCACCCAGCCGCGCGTGTCCGCGTACAGATCGTCGTACGTCTGCACGCCGGCCCGGGTGTCCGAGCCCGTCGGATCGGTCGCGATGTTGCGCCAGACCGCGAACGGGCTGATCCCGAACTGGGTGCGCCCCCGCGTCCTCTTCACCCGGCCGGCCATCTCGCGCACGAGGCGGTCGATGTTGTCGCGCCGCCAGGAGGCGCGGTCCGGGAAGCCGCCGCCGTAGCGCGCGAACGCGTCGTCGTCGTCGAAGGTCTGGCCCGCGACGGGGTACGGGTAGAAGTAGTCGTCCCAGTGCACCGCGTCCAGCGGATAGCGGCGGACCGCGTCGAGCATCGCGTTCTGCACGAAGCGCCGCACCTCGGGCAGGCCCGGGTTGTAGTAGAGCTTCCCGCCGTACGGCACGACCCAGTCGGGGTGCACGCGCGCGGGGTGCGTGGCCACCAGGCGCGACGGGTCGGTGTGGTTGGCGATGCGGAAGGGGTTGAACCACGCGTGCAGCTCCAGGCCCCTGCGGTGCGCCTCCCGCACCGCGGTGCCCAGCGGGTCCCAGCCCGGGTCCTTGCCCTGCACGCCGGTGAGGTACTCCGACCACGGCTCGTACGGCGAGGGCCACAGCGCGTCGGCGGTGGGCCGCACCTGGAAGACCACCGCGTTCAGTCTGCGGTTCACCGCCGAGTCCAGATAGGCCAGCAGCTCGGCGCGCTGCTGCTGTGCGGGCAGGCCCGGCTGGGAGGGCCAGTCGCGGTTGACCACGGTGGCCAGCCACATGGCCCGCAGCTCGCGCGCCTTCTTTCGACGCCGGTCGGGGGCCGCCGCCGCGTCCCCCGCCGACGCCAGGCCCGCGATCGTCGCCGCGGCCACCACCGAGAAACCCCGACGTGACATACGCCTCATCTGTACGCCCCTGAGCTCGCTGTGTCCGGCACCTTTCGCCGGGTTGCGGCCAGCATGCCCGACCCGGCACCTCATGGACCCCTCGTTGCGGAGTAACGTTCACGGCCGAGGCAGGGACCGCATCCATACGGGGGACCCTGCCGGCCCCGTTGAACAGCGAAAGGCACGAGGTGACCGACTCCATGACCGATATCGCACGCGTCGGAGTGGTGGGCTGTGGCCAGATGGGCGCCGGGATCGCAGAGGTCTGCGCCCGCTCCGGACTGGACGTGAAGGTCGCGGAGACCACCGGCGAGGCCCTGGAGATCGGCCGTACCCGGCTGCACAACTCGCTCTCCAAGGCGGCCGAGCGCGGCAAGATCTCCGAGGAGGAGCGCGACGCGGCCCTGGAGCGCCTGAGCTTCACCACCGACCTCGGCGAGTTCTCCGACCGTGACCTGGTCATCGAGGCCGTCGTGGAGAACGAGCAGGTCAAGACCGAGATCTTCCAGGTGCTCGACCAGGTGGTGACCCGGCAGGACGCGATCCTCGCCTCCAACACCTCCTCCATCCCGCTGGTGAAGCTGGCCGTCGCGACCTCGCGGCCCGACCAGGTCATCGGCATCCACTTCTTCAACCCGGCGCCCGTGCAGCAGCTCGTCGAGCTGATCCCGGCGCTGACCACGTCCGAGGGCACCATCAGCCGGGCGCAGGTCATGGTCGAGAAGATCCTCGGCAAGCACGCGATCCGCGCCCAGGACCGCTCGGGCTTCGTGGTCAACGCGCTGCTCATCCCGTATCTGCTCTCCGCGATCCGGATGTTCGAATCGGGCATCGCCAGCCGCGAGGACATCGACAACGGCATGGAGCTGGGCTGCGCCCACCCGATGGGCCCGCTCAAGCTCGCCGACCTCATCGGCCTGGACACGGTCGCCTCGGTCGCCGACTCCATGTACACGGAGTACAAGGAGCCGCTGTACGCCGCTCCCCCGCTGCTCCAGCGGATGGTGGACGCGGGCCGCCTCGGCCGGAAGACCGGCTCGGGCTTCTACACGTACTGACCCCCGTACTCGGCGGGGTTCACTCCCCGTACGAGCACGCTCCGTATTGGACGGGCCCGGCACTCCTGTGAGTGCCGGGCCCGCGGCGTTCACACACCGTGTGCGCAGTGGGCTCGCATATGCCCATCGCACACTCTCCCGCCCTGTCCACCAGGCGAGTTGACTGCCCGTGCGGATGAAGGGGGGACGCGCCACTACAGAGAGGAGTGGATTCGTGACCACCGACGGCGATAGTGCCGTGGTCCCGGAGGAAGTCGCCGAGTTGCGCCGTAGCCTGGACGTGGGTCTCGCCCGCGTCGACGGACGGCTGGCGCTGCTCACCCAGCACGACGAACAGACCGCCAAGAACGTGGAGGCCTTGCAGGCCAAGGTCGCCGCTCTGGAGCACACGCGTTGGCCGCTGCCGACGATCGTCGCTCTCGCGGCGGTCGCGGCACTCGCCGTGGCGGTCTGGCAGGCCATCGGCCATTAGAACCGGCGCGCGTCCTGGCCGAGGCGCAGATGGTGCAGGAGGAGGAGCGCCGCGGCCATATTGGCGGCCGGGACCTCCCCGCGCGCCACCATGTCGGGGACGAGCTTGAGCGGGACCCACTCACGGCGGTCCGACTCGAAGTCGTCCACGGGATGGCCGACGTAGGTCCCTTCGTCGGACCAGTAGATGTGGTGCCGGGCGTCGGTGAGCCCGTTGGAGGGCTCGACGCTCATCAGGTGCCGCAGCGGGCCCGGCCGCCAGCCGGTCTCCTCCTCCATTTCGCGTGCCGCCGCGTACGCGATGTCCTCGCCGTCCTCGACGACGCCTGCCGCGAGCTCCCAGCCCCAGCTGTCGGTGATGAAGCGGTGCCGCCACAGCAGCAGCACCTCGTTGGCGTCGTTGACGACGGTGGCCACGGCGACGGGCCGCAGCCGTATGAGGAAGTGGTCCAGATGCCGGCCGTCGGGTAGCTCGACATCCGCCAGATTGACCGAGAACCATCGATTTTCATACACAGTTTGTTCACTCTGTTTCGTCCACTGCACGGTTCTGCCACCTTCCGCCGAGTAGATGGCAATATCGCAGCAGGCGGAAACTCAGAGCAGAGTGTGCGGGGTGCGGAGCGGTGCGTCAGGGCGTCACAGCGGTACGCGCAGCGCCCCGTCGATGAGTGCGGCCGCCTCCGCCGTGCCCGCGCAGTCGCTGCGGACGAGGTGCTCGCGCACCGCGCGCAGCCGGTCGCGCAGCCGCTGGGACTCCATCCCACGCGCCTGCTCCGCCATCTGCACCGCGGTGGCCACCGCCTCGTCGGTGTTTCCCTGGCGCAGCTCGATCTGGCTGAGCATGGCGAGCCGGTGGACCCGGCCCCGGTCGTGCGCCGGGGTGTCCACGGCCGCCGCGGCGTGCTCGCGGGCGCTGACCAGATCGCCGAGGCTGAGCAGGGCCTCCGCCACCTGTACGTTGACGAGTCCGGGCTGGACATAACCGGTCTCGTCCGGCTCGCGGCCGCGCAGAATCCGCTCGGCCGCGGCCTCCGCACGCCGGATGCAGGACAGCGCGCTCCTGCCGTCGCCGAGGTGTGCGTACGCCTTGGCCTGCATCGCGTACAGATCGGACGCGAGCGCCGGGGTGAAGTCGCGGCCCGCGGTCCGCAGCGCCGCCTCGGCGAACGCCACGGCCTGGCGGTACTCGCGCATGAACAGCGACTGGTTGACAAGCAGCGCGATGACGTACGCCCCAAGTCCCCGGTCTCCGCTGGCCTTTGCGAGCCGCAGGGCCTGATGGAAGTAGCGCTGGGCGAGGCCGTGCGCGTCCGAGTCGTAGGCGCAGATTCCCGCTATCGCGACCAACCCGCCTGTGGAGCGGTGGAGTTGGCGGCCCATTTCGTCGGTGTAGCTGCCCCGCAGCAGGGGCGCGGCCTCCGCGTTGAGGAAGCCGACGATGCGGGTGCGGGTCGCGACGCCACCGGTCTTGCGGTACATCTGCTCGTAGTGGGCGCGGGCCGCCCGCATCATCTCGATGTCGGCCGTGCTGACGGGGTGGCGTCCGCCGCGGGACACGTCGACGTCCTCGGGCGGATTCTCCCACTCCCAGACCGGCATCACCGCGGGGGTGCCGGTGACGGCGGGCGCGCCGAGCAGGTGGGGGCGCTGCTGTTCGTCCGAGCGCCACAGGGCCGTGGCCCGCTCCACGAAGCCGGAGAGCGTGGAGGACGCGGAGCCGGCGCGGGCGGCGGGGACACCGGGCAGTCCGAGGCCGATGTCGTCGAGGGTGACGGGCCGCTGCAACCGGGCGGCGAGCACCTCGCAGATCAGATCGGGGACCTGGCCGCGCGGGCGCTGGCCCTTCAACCAGCGGGAGACGGCGGTGTGTTCATAGCGCAGCGCGAGGCCTCTGGACTTTCCGGCCTGGTTCACATGTGCGGCAAGTCCCGCGTGCGAGATGCCCGCTTCGTCGAGGATCGCGTCGAGCAGAGAGTTGGGCTGCATGAATGCCCTCCGGTGGCTCGGTGCTGCTCAGCCTAGTGGAGGGGCCTTCACACGGGGTGTGAACGGAGTGCCCGGATCCGGGGGGTGTGCGCTCTGCCGCACGCCGTGTGGAATCGCTTGACTGAGATGCCTCATCAGTTAAGGAGGTCGGCGGGCCGCCGGCTCCCCCCTCATACAGTGCGGCGGCCCTCACCAGCGCCGTCCGTCCCGCCGTCTGCCCGACAACTCCATGGCGGGGCGGACGGCGCGTGCCGCTCTCCCCTCGCCCCGGTCGTTGCGCAGGACGAGCAGCGCCGCGTCGTCGGACGGCAACCGGCCTGTGTGCCGCAGCAGTTCGGCGTAGACGGAGTGGATGAGGACCTGCGGGGAGACCGGCTGGACGCGGGCGGCCTCGGTGAGCGCGGCCTCCAGCGGGAAGAACTCCCCCGCCGCGTCGCGGGCGTCCTCCATGCCGTCCGTGTGCAGGGCGAGCGCCTCGCCGGGCAGCAGCCGCCCGCAGTCGAGGACGGGCAGGTCGGCGGGGAGCGGGAAGGTGCCGAGCGGCGGCAGCGGGTCGGCGTCCGTCAGTGGCCGGGCGTGGCCGCTCAGCAGGAAGGGCCAGGGGTGGCCGCAGTTGAGCGCGGTGATCTCCCCGCCGTCGCCGATCTCCAGGAGCAGTACGGTGACGAACTCCTCGGCCACCGGGTTCTCCGGCGCCGCCCCGCCGCTCGCGGGGTGCTCGGCGCGCGCCCGCTCCCGCAGGTGCCGCCCGAGTGCCCGCTCCAACCTCCGCATGACCAGCGGCAGTTCGGGCTCGTCGTGGGCGGCATCGCGGAAGCTGCCGAGGACGGCGGCGACGGTCCCGATGGCGGCGAGGCCGTGGCCCCGGACATCGCCCATGACGACGCGCACGCCGTGTTCGGTGGCGGCCACCTCGTACAGATCGCCCCCGACGGAGGCGCCCTGCGAGGCCGCGAACCGGCCGGCGGCGAGCACCAGACCGTCGACGCGGGGCGGCAGTGGCCGCAGAAGTGTGTTCTGCGCGGCGCCCGCGACCTCGCGGACCTGCCGCAACTCCCGCAGCAGCGCCCGTCGGACGTGCACGATGAGCCCGGTCCCGACGGCGAAGAAGACCGCGCTGCTGACGATCCGCGCTCCCATGCCGTCCTGCTGGGCGAGCGGACAGGCCAGTTTGTAGGTGATGGCGACGGCGCCCCATACGGTCGGCAGCCCCAGCGTGAGCGCGCGGCGGAACCGCCTGCGCCCCCCGCCGGAGAGCAGCCGGGGAGCCGCTCGGGGCGTTCTGCCACGTACGAACAGCCCCTGGTCGTGGTCTCGACGGCTCCCGCCACCTCGTGCCCTTGCTCCGAGCATCGTCCGGCGGGGAGCCCCAACCTTGTTACGGATCATGCCGTCGGCCCCCCTAAGGCCCCGTTCAGCGCGCAGGCCGACCCCTACGGCCGGTCTGATTCTTGCGACCGGGTGACCCGATTGAGCCATAGTGAAGCCAGTTGTCACCCTAACGAGTGAGGGGCTCAACCGGTGATCCGGTTGAGCCCCTCTGTGCGCCTCATGGTGCGCCTGTTACCACCTACGGACGGTGACTACGCTCCGCGGAGCACCGCGCCCGTGCGCTCGGCCGCCAGGGCGACGGCCGCGTCGCGGGCCGCCGACGCCTCGTCGACGGTCAGCGTGCGGTCGGCCGCGCGGAAGCGCAGCGCGTACGCCAGGGACTTCTTGCCCTCGCCGATCTGCTCGCCCTCGAAGACGTCGAACAGCCGGATGGACTCGAGGAGTTCACCCGCGCCGCCGGTCAGGTAGTACTCGACCACGGCGGCCGGCACCTCCTTGTCGACGACCAGCGCGACATCCTGGGTGGCCACCGGGAAGGTGGAGATCCGCGGCGCCCGCAGCGGCCCTTCACCGGCCTGCTCCAGGCGGTCGAGGTCGAGCTCCATGGCGCAGGTGCGGGCGGGCAGGCCCAGCGTCTTGACGACGCGCGGATGCAGCTCGCCGGCGTGCCCGACGGAGACGATGTCGCCGTCGATGACGACCTTCAGCTCCGCGCAGCGGCCCGGGTGCCAGGGGCCGTACTGCCCCTGGTCGACGATCAGCTCGGCACCGGCCTCACGGGCGAGGGTGCGCGCCGCCTCGACGGCGTCCGCCCAGTCGGCCGGGCGGCCCTTGCCCCACCAGCCGGCCTGCTCGCGGGCGCCCGCGAGGACGACGGCGGCGTGCCGGGGCTGGACGGGCAGCGCCTCGGTGAGGGAGGCGATCTCCTCGTCGGTGGGGCGCCGGTCGACGGGCAGCCGCACCGCGACCTTGAGCTGCTCCCGCGGGTGGAACACGAGACCGGTCTCGAAAAGCGCCAGGTCGTGGCTGCCCCGCCCGTCGTTGCGGCGGAGCGCGGCGAGCAGGCCCGGCAGCAGCGTCGTACGGAGGGCGGGCTCCTCGTCGGAGAGCGGGTTGACGAGCTTGACCACGCGGCGGTTCGGGTCGTCCGCGTCCAGGCCGAGCTGGTCGAAGACGCTTTCGCCGATGAAGGGGTAGCTGAGCGCCTCGACATATCCGGCCCCGGCCAGGGCGCGCCCGACGCGGCGGTGCAGGCGCTGCCGGTCGGTCAGGCCACGGCCTGCGGGAGGCTTCGGCAGGGTCGAGGGGAGATTCTCGTACCCCTCAAGGCGGATGACCTCTTCGGCGAGGTCGTTCGGCTCCGCGAGGTCGGGGCGCCACGACGGCACGGTGACCGTCAGGTCGTCCTGGCCGTACACGTCACAGCCGACCTGCTGGAGGCGGCGTACGACGGTCTCGCGGCCGTAGGTGACACCGGCGACCTTGTCGGGGTGGTCGGCGGGCATGGCGATCGTGCGCGGCGCGGTCGGTGCGATGACCTCCGTGACGCCCGCCTCCGCGGTGCCGCCCGCGAGGAGCACCAGCATGTCGACGGTGCGCTGCGCGGCGGCGGCCGCGGCCTGCGGGTCGACACCGCGCTCGAAGCGCTTGGCGGCCTCGGAGCCCAGCTTGTGGCGGCGCGCGGTGCGGGCGACGGAGAGCGCGTCGAAGTGCGCGGCCTCGATGACGACGTCCGTGGTACCGGCCGTCTCCTCGTGGTCCGCGATCTCGGTGTTGGCGCCGCCCATGACGCCCGCGAGGCCGATGGGCCCGCGCTCGTCGGTGATCACCAGGTCCTCGGCGTCGAGGACGCGCTTGGCGCCGTCGAGCGTCGTGAACTTCTCGCCCTGCTCGGCCCGGCGCACGCCGATCGTCCCCTGGATGCGGGAGCGGTCGTACGTGTGCAGGGGCTGGCCCAGCTCCAGCATCACGTAGTTCGCGACGTCGACGGTGAGCGAGACGGGGCGCATTCCGGCCTTCTGGAGGCGCCGCTTGAGCCAGATAGGCGAGCGGGCCTCGGGCTGGAGGCCGGTGACGGTGCGCGCGGTGAAGCGGTCGCAGCCGAGCGGGTCGCTGATCTTGACGGGGTAGCCGAAGGAGTTCGGCGCGGGCACGTCCAGGAGCGCCGGGTCGCGCAGCGGCAGGCCGTACGCGATGGCGGTCTCGCGGGCGACGCCGCGCATCGACAGCGCGTAGCCCCGGTCGGGCGTGACGGCGATGTCCAGGACCTCGTCGACCAGTTCGAGCAGCTCGATGGCGTCGGTGCCGGCCTCGTGCTCGGGCGGCAGCACGATGATGCCCCCGGAGCCGTCGTCGCCCATGCCCAGCTCGTCGCCGGAGCAGATCATGCCGTGCGAGGTCTTGCCGTACGTCTTGCGGGCGGCGATCGCGAAGTCGCCGGGCAGAACGGCGCCGGGCAGGACCACGACGACCTTGTCGCCGACGGCGAAGTTACGGGCGCCGCAGACGATCTCCTGCGGCTCGCCGGTGCCGTTGGCGGTGCCGACGTCGACGGTGCAGAAGCGGATGGGCTTCTTGAAGCCCTCCAGCTCCTCGATGGTGAGGACCTTGCCGACGACGAGCGGGCCCTTGAGGCCGCCGCCGAGCTGCTCGACGGTCTCGACCTCCAGGCCGACCTCGATCAGCTTGGCCTGCACGTCACGGCCGGTCTCGGTGGCGGGGAGGTCGACGTACTCCCGCAGCCAGGAAAGCGGGACCCGCATCAGATCTCCATCCCGAACGGTCGGGTGAACCGGACGTCACCCTCGACCATGTCTCGCATGTCTTCGACGTTGTGGCGGAACATCAGCATCCGCTCGATGCCGAACCCGAAGGCGAATCCGCTGTACTTCTTGGGGTCGACGCCGCAGGCCGTGAGCACCTTCGGGTTGACCATGCCGCAGCCGCCCAGCTCGATCCAGCCCTCGCTGCCGCAGGTGCGGCAGGGGCGGTCGGGGTTGCCGACGGACTCGCCGCGGCAGACGTAGCAGACCATGTCCATCTCGGCGGACGGCTCGGTGAACGGGAAGTAGTTCGGCCGCAGCCGGGTCTTCATGCCCGCGCCGAAGAGCGCCTGGACCATGTGGTCGAGGGTGCCCTTCAGGTCGGCCATGGTCAGGCCCTCGTCGACGGCGAGCAGCTCGATCTGGTGGAAGACCGGGGTGTGCGTGGCGTCCAGCTCGTCCGTGCGGTACACGCGGCCGGGGCAGACGATGTACACGGGCGGCTCACGGCGTTCGAGGAGCGCGCGCGCCTGTACGGGCGAGGTGTGCGTACGCAGTACGACACCCGACTCGTCGCCTTCAGTGCCCGCCGGCCCCTGGACGAAGAACGTGTCCTGCATCTGCCGGGCCGGGTGGTCGGGCGTGAAGTTGAGGGCGTCGAAGTTGAACCACTCCGCCTCGGCCTCGGGGCCCTCCGCGACCTCGTAGCCCATGGCGACGAAGACGTCCGCGACGCGCTCCATGAACGTGGTCAGCGGATGCCGGGCGCCGGCGGCCGTGCGGTCGTACGGCAGCGTGACGTCCACCGCCTCCTCGACGAGCACGCGGGCGTCGCGCTCGGCCTCCAGCTCGCTCTGGCGGGCGGCCAGCGCCTTGCTGACGGCGCCGCGCGCCATGCCGACGCGCTTGCCCGCCTCGGCCTTGGCCTGCGGGGGCAGCGCGCCGATCTCGCGGTTGGCGAGCGCCAGCGGCGAGGTGCCGCCGGTGTGCGCGACCTTGGCCTCCTGGAGCGCGTCGAGGGAGTCCGCGGCCGCGAAGGCGGCGAGCGCCTCGTCCCGCATGCGCTCGATCTCTTCAGGTTTCAGTGCCTCGACCTCAACAGGGTCGTACGACTTGTTCGGTGCCGACATCTCTTCCCGTGCTTCCGGTTGGCTGGCGGATGGTCCCCGTCGACGAATCGGAGACGGAGTGTCCCAAGGTTGGGGACGCAAAGTGCCAACGACCGAGTCTAACGGGGGTGCGGTGAACGAATGCGCCCGCGGGCTGCTCAGGACGTCCTCCGCGGAGCCGATGGACTCACTGGAGATACGCCGGGGCCCCCACGGGCAACGTAAATCGGAACTGGGCGCCGCCGCCGGGGGCGCGGCCGACGGTGATCGTCCCGCCGTGCGCCTCCACGATGCCCTTCACGATGTACAACCCCAGTCCTGTCCCGCCGCGCTTGCTGCCCCGCCAGAAGCGGGTGAAGACGCGGCCCATCGACTCCTCCGGAATGCCGGGACCCTCGTCGCTCACGGTCACGGCCGTCTCGGTGCCACCCCGCTCCCGCGGGGACGAGGAGGGCGCCACGTCAATGGTGACGGTTCCCTCGCCGTGCCGCACCGCGTTTTCGAGGAGGTTGCTGAGCACCTGGTCGATCTTGTCGGGGTCCGCCCAGAGGTCGGGCAGCGGCTGCTGGAGGCGGACGAGGAAGCGGGCGGCGTCCTGGCCGGAGGCGACGTGCGCCTGGATGTGCCGGCCGACGGCCGTGCCGATGTCGACGGGCTGACGGCGCAGTTCGAGCCGTCCGGAGTCGATGCGGGAGATGTCCAGAAGTTCGGCGATCAGCCGGGTGACGCGGTTGGCGTCGGCGTCGACGGTCTCCAGCATCAGTTTCTTCTGGTCGTCCGTGAACCGCTCCCACTTGGCGAGCAGCGTCGCCGTGAACCCCTTGACGGAGGTGAGGGGGGAGCGCAGCTCATGGGCGACGGTGGCGATCAGCTCGGCGTGGCTGCGCTCGGTGCGGCGGCGGGCCTCGGTGTCACGGAGGCAGACGATGAGGCGGCGTACGGGTCCGGTGCGGGCGGTGCGCAGATAGCGGGCGGAGACCAGGACCTCACGGCCGCCCGGCAGCAGCAGATTGCGCTCCGGCTGGCCGACGCGGATGGCGAGGCCTCCGTAGGGGTTGGTCAGCTGCCACCAGCGGCGGCCTTCGAGGTCCTCTAAGGGGAGGGCGCGCTCCAGGGGCGCGCCGAGGGCGTCGTCCGCGCGGACGGCGGTGATCCGCACGGCCGCCGCGTTGAAGCAGATGATCCGGCCCGTCTCGTCCGCGACGACGAGCCCGTCGGGCAGCTCGTCCGGGTCGAGTCCGAGGCCGCCGAGGTCACCGGGACCGTCGAGGTCACCGGGACCGCCATGGTCCGTGCGAGCACGGACGATGTCCTGTACTCCCGGTGCCCTGCTCGTGCCGACGCTCATTCCCCGTACCCCACCTCTCGGACTGGCCCGTCACCCTACTAGCTCGATGTGACGGAGCGGCACCCTCCGGCGGCTCGCTGTGCACGGGCGGAGGCATAGAGGCACACCGCCGCCGCCGTCGCGAGGTTGAGGCTCTCGGCTCTGCCATGGATCGGAACGCGCACCACGGCGTCGGCGAGTGCGCGGGTCTCCTCCGGCAGTCCCCACGCCTCGTTGCCGAAGACCCAGGCGCTGGGGGTGCCCATGGTGCCCTTGTCCAGCTCCGTGTCGAGGTCGTCCTCGCCCGCCCCGTCGGCGGCGAGGATGCGCACGCCCGTGTCCTTCAGCCCTTGTACGGCCTTCTCCACGGGTACGCCGACGGCGACGGGCAGGTGGAACAGCGAACCGACCGACGCGCGCACGCACTTGGGGTTGTAGAGGTCCACGGAGGCGTCCGTGAGGATCACGGCCTCGGCACCCGCGGCGTCGGCGCAGCGCAGCACGGTCCCGGCGTTGCCGGGGTCGCGTACGTGGGCGAGGACGGCGACGAGCTTGGGCCGCGCGGCGAGGATGTCCTCGAACGGCGTGTCGAGGAACCGGCAGACCCCGACGAGCCCCTGCGGCGTCACGGTCGTCGAGATGTCGGCGATGACGTCCTCGTCGGCGAGGTGCACCCGGGCCCCGGCTGCACGGGCCTCCCCCACGATGTCGGCGTAGCGCTCGGCGGCGTCGACGGTGGCGAACAGCTCGACGAGCGTCCCCGCGTGCCCGGCGGCCTCCCGCACGGCCTGCGGCCCCTCGGCGAGGAACAGCCGCTCCTTCCCCCGGAAATTCCGCTTGGCGAGCCGCCGGGCAGCGCTGACGCGCGGCGACTTCGGGGAGATCGACTCAGGAGCGGCAACCATGAAACTCACCTCGGGAAGAGCCCCCTCAAGGGGCGCGGGGAACTGCGCGACCAGCCAGGACCAACCCGCGGACGGCAGACGACAGCAGGGGCGCGGACGAGGCCCCGAACAGCAACGGACCCGCAGGCCCACCGGCCTACGGGTCCGATACAACGCTCGGCCAAGCGCGGCGTCAGGCCGCCTTGGGGGCGTTGACGTCGCTCGGCAGAGCCTTCTGCGCGACCTCGACCAGCGCGGCGAACGCGTTCTCGTCGTTGACGGCCAGCTCCGCGAGGATCTTGCGGTCCACCTCGATGTTGGCGGCGTTCAGACCCTGGATGAGGCGGTTGTACGTCATGCCGTTGGCGCGGGCAGCGGCGTTGATGCGCTGGATCCACAGCCGACGGAAGTCGCCCTTGCGCTTCTTGCGGTCGTTGTAGTTGTAGACCAGGGAGTGGGTGACCTGCTCCTTGGCCTTGCGGTACAGGCGCGACCTCTGGCCGCGGTAACCCTTGGCCGCCTCGAGGATCGCCCGACGCTTCTTGTGGGCGTTTACTGCCCGCTTGACGCGTGCCACTTTTTAACTCCTTGTAGCGGGGCCGTGGTTGGACTCACACGACCCGGTATCGATTGGGTCCCGGTCAGAGCTGGGCGCGCGGTGCGCGCGCCCCGGCTCACTTGCCGAGAAGCTTCTTGATCTTCTTGGCGTCGCCCGGGGCCATCTCGGCGTTGCCGGTGAGGCGACGCGTCAGACGGGACGACTTGTGCTCGAGCAGGTGGCGCTTGCCGGCACGCTCGCGGAGCACCTTGCCGGAGCCGGTGATCTTGAAGCGCTTGCTGGCACCGCTGTGCGACTTGTTCTTCGGCATAGCGCCGTTCTCTCCTCGTCAGTGGCACTCCGATGCCCGGTCGTGAAACCGGGCATCCGGGAGCCATATGTGTCAGTTGGCATCCTCTGGGCTCTCGCCCTGAGGATCAGGCCTCGGCAGGAGCCTCGGCCGGGGCCTCGGCGGGAGCCTCGGAAGCGGGAGCCTCGGAGGACTCCTCACCCTCGGCAACGTCGCCTTCGGCATCCTCGGAGGCGTTCTGCGAGCGGCCCGGGTTGGCCTTCGCGTCCGCCTTGCGAGCCGCCTGGGCCTCACGGGCCTCGGCCATCGCCTCGGTCTTCTTCTTGTGCGGACCGAGAACCATGATCATGTTTCGGCCGTCCTGCTTCGGGTTCGACTCGATGAACCCGAGGTCCTCGACGTCCGAAGCGAGACGCTGCAGCAGCCGGAAGCCCAGCTCGGGGCGGGACTGCTCGCGACCACGGAACATGATCGTGATCTTGACCTTGTCGCCCTGCTTGAGGAACCGGACGACGTGACCCTTTTTGGTGTCGTAGTCGTGCGGGTCGATCTTCGGCCGGAGCTTCATCTCCTTGATGACCGTGTGCGCCTGGTTCTTGCGCGCCTCACGGGCCTTCATGGCCGACTCGTACTTGAACTTCCCGTAGTCCATGAGCTTGCAGACCGGCGGACGCGCAGTGGCGGCCACCTCGACCAAGTCGAGGTCGTACTCCTGCGCAAGCTCCAGGGCCTTGGCAAGCGGAACAATCCCGACCTGCTCGCCGCTGGGACCGACAAGTCGCACCTCGGGAACGCGAATCCGGTCGTTGATGCGGGGCTCGGCGCTGATGGATCCTCCTCGGTAGCACCACGCGACCGTCTGGCGGACAGCCGCGTTACGTCTGTTGAATGGACCAACCGGGCGAGGCCACAAAAAATGCCCCGACCGATCACAGAAGGGGCTCCGCGTACTACCGGAGCACCTCCGCGGTGATCGCGGGGCGCACATCGGGCGGCCCGAAGCCTTGGGGCTTCGGCCGCCTGACCGGTGACCCGCCGCTCCGGGGAGCGGCCAGGTGGGAGATCGGAGCCTCCACTTGTGGGCCGGATCCTTGCGTTGGCACGCGGGTCTCCGGCCGGTCGTTACACAAGGTTAGCAGCTTGCCCGGGGCGGGGCGAACCGGTGGGCGCACCGGCTCCCGGGGGACCGGCGTCCATGGTGCTCGGCTTATCGTGTGGGACATGAGCGACGCGACCCCCACCCCCGAGTCCCCCGCGGTCCCCGGGCCCGACTCCCCCGACTTCGACACCTTGACCCGTGACATCGCGGACGTCCCCGCGGTCGAGGTGATCACCACGGTGGCGGTCCACCTGATGAGCGCCGCCGCCGTGAACCTCGGCCTCGCCGAGGGCGGCGAGGGCCACAAGGACCTCGACGAGGCCCGCAAGCTGATCCACTCGCTGGCCGGTCTGATGGACGCGAGCGCCACGGAGATCAGCTCGTTCCACGCGGCGCCGCTGCGTGACGGCCTGAAGTCGCTGCAGCTGGCGTTCCGCGAGGCGTCGGTCGTGGCGGACGAGCCGGGTCAGGGCCCGGGCGAGAAGTACACGGGCCCGGTCTTCGGCTGAGCCTTAAGCCATACTCGGCTGAGTCTTACACCGTACGTACGTAGAGGGGCTCGCCCGGTGGCGTCGCCTCGGCCGGCAGAAGTGCCAGGTCGAGGCCGCGCACCAGGCGGGCCCTCAGTGTTTCGTCGGCGGCGATCCGGCGGGCCACGCGCTGGGCGGCGTCGGCCGGGTCGGCGGACGGGTCGAGGACCAGGGCGAGCGTGCCGTCGGAGCTGCCGGGGCCGAGGTGGGCGCGGAGCACGGCCGGCTCGGCGGCGACGGCCGCGCGCACCGCGCCGGTGACGGCGGGGTCGGCGAGCGGGTCCGCGCTGGCACGGCCCTCGGCGAGGGCGAGCAGCGCGGCCCTGCCCAGCTCGAAGGGGACGGGGCCCGCGAGGTCGAGGACGATCGTGTCGGCCTGCTCGTGGGCGGCGGCCTGGAGCGCCTGGTGCAGGGGCACGGCGACGGGCCGGGCGGCCGGGTCCCACAGGGCGAGCGCCTCGGTGGAGGTGAAGGCGGGCAGCGCCTTGCGGTCCCCGGCCCGCAGAGTGGGAACGGCCATGTCGCTGGTCTTCTCACGGCGCAGCCCGTTCTCGTCCTCCTCGACCTCTCCGAGAACGGCTACGACGGGGACGAGGAGGCGGGCCTCGGCCAGGGCCTCAAGGACGGGGCCGTGGGCCGTGCGGTCGCCGGACCAGGCGGTGAGCGCCGCGGCCAGCCGGGGATCGGCGGTGCCGTCGTCGTCGGAGAAGCCGGGGTCGGGAATGTTCTTGTTCGCCACGGTCCGACCCTACAGAGGCGGGCCGGGGCGCGTTCCCGGCGGGATACGCCTGCCCCGCCACAGACAGACCGCCGCCGCGAGCAGAGCGACACCGAGGCCGCCCGCCACCGGGCCGGCCCAGCCCGCGGGGCCGTCGTCCTCCTTGGGCGTGTCGGGGCCCGGGCCGAAGTACTTGTTGTCGTACGCCGTCGCGCGCAGCTTGTCCTGCTTGAGCTTGCCGGCTCGGGTGAGGGCGGCCGCCGGGTCGATCTGGCCGAAGCCCCGGGAGTCGTCGCGGCCGCCGGGCGGGGCGTCGCGGGCGGTGTCCTCCAGGAGCTGCTTGATCTGTGCGGGCGTGAGGCCGGGGTGGGCGGAGCGGATCAGGGCGACGGCGCCCGAGACGAAGGCGGAGGCGGCGCTGGTGCCCCAGCCCTCGTAGTACTTGCGGTCGGGGTCGGCGATGACGATGTCGTCGCCGGGCGCGGCCACGGTGGCGTACCAGCGGCGGGTGGAGAAGGAGGCGCGGGCACCGTTCTCGTCGACGGCCGTCGCGGCGATCACGCCGGGGTAGGCGGCCGGGTAGGAGATGTGGTCGCCGCGCTCGCCACCGTTGCCCGCGGAGGCGACGACGGCGACGCCCTTCTTCAGGGCGTACTGGACGGCGGCGTCCTCGGCCGGTTCGGGGTGTGCGGACTTGGAGTCGTCGCCGAGGGAGAGGTTGATGACGTCCGCGCCGTGGTCGGCGGCCCAGCGGATGCCTTCGGCGAGGGCGTTGCCGCGGGTGTTGCGGGCCTTCTTGCGGGCGGGGTCGCCGTCTTCGAGGATCACGCGGATCGGCAGGATCTTCGCTTCGGGCGCGATGCCGAGTACGCCGTCGCCGCGGCCCTCGCCGTGTCCGTGGCCCGCGATGATGCCGGCCATGGCGGTGCCGTGCCGGGCCCAGGGCCGGTCGCCGCGGCGCGCCCCGAAACCGACCATGTCCTTGCCCTGGAGGACATTGCCGGCGAGGTCCGGATGCTGGTCGTCGATGCCGGTGTCCAGGACCGCGACGGTGACGCCGCTGCCCCTGGTGGTCTGCCAGACCTGGCCTGTACTCATGGCGTCCAGGCCCCACTGCTGGGCGCGGATGCCGTCGTTGGCGTGCGCCGGGGTGGCGGGGGCGAGGGCGAGCGCGGCGGCGAGCGTGGCGGCGAGCGCGGTGTGTCGCGGGAGCCCCGTCGTTCGCCCGGAGGGCGGGCCTTGTGGGGTCTGGCGCATGCTCTCGGCGTGCCGGGCGGCGGAAACAGCAGCACTCGTACGGTCTATCCGCACTGTCCCGACGACTGTCCGCACTGTCCCGACAACTATCCGCACTGTCCGGACGAACCGGACTGCCCCAACACGCCCCAGCCCTCGCCCGCGGACCCTCATCACGCTTTCTCCGCCTTCGCGATGGTCTTGCGCAGGCCCCGCTCTACACGGTCGGCGATGCCCTTCGCCTCGTGGCCGAGGCCCGACTGGGCGGGCGCCGAGCCGGTGTTGCTGCCCATCGCCTCGGTGGCGGGCTCGGGGTCCGTGACGGCGCGGCCGTCGGCGAATCCGGACACGGCGTACGCGACGACGGGCGCGTCCGGCAGCACGGACACCGTCCAGGACGCGCGCTGGGCGTCGCCGAAGCCCTCGGCTGCCGTGCCCTTGGCCGCGTACGTCCGGGGCATGAGGTCGGGGCGCCGACCGAGCCCCTCTTCCGCGAAGCGCTCGCGCAGCGCCCGCATGCCGTCGGCGTCCGCCTTTGTGAAGAGCAGGCCCACGGTGGTGACATGGCTGGTGGTCGCGTCGGTGTACGTGGCACGGAGCAGCCGCAGACAGCCGGCCGGCGCGAGGGCCTTGCGCAGCAGCGGGTCGAAGGCGGACTCGCAGCCGCTGTCCGGGGCGACGGCGATCCGGGTCCAGGACCGGTCGGCGCCGCCGGGCCCCGCGCCTTCCCCCTTGAGGGTGGGCGGGAAGAGCCGGTCGACGGGAACGCCGTGCCAGAGGTCACCGGTGACCGCGTACGCGCTGCGAGTGCCCCCGGTCGCCGAGGACTCGCCGGTCAGCCAACTGCCGGTGACGGCACCGCCGATGAGCCCGAGCCCAAGAACGACACAGGCCGCGGCGGCGACCGCCCGGGGCCGGGCCCAGGCGCCGACGGGGCGCAGCCGGGTGGTGGTGTCGTCGTACGAAGCGGGCCGCGCAAAGAACACGAAGGGACGCCCGGTGCCGGGCGTCGGGCTCAGATCTACGGCTCCGGGGGTGCGGCGAGCGGTGGTTTTGCGGGGTGGGGGTAGGGGTGGGGGTGCGTTGTGGGTGGTGGTCGGCCGGGCCGAGGGCGCCTCGTCAACGACGGTTACCCGGGACGCGGGCACCTTGTCAGCGACAGTCGCCCCGGATACGGACGCGTTCTCAGCGGCGGTCACCCCAGGTACAGGCCGGTCACTGGCAACGGCTGACCGCGGCAGGGGCACGCTGTCGGCGACGGGCGGCCGGGACGCGGACGCCGCCTCGGCAGCGACAGTCGCCCCGGATACGGACGCGTTGTCGGCGACCGTCGATCGGGACGCGGGCCCGTTGTCGGCGACGGGTCGTGGTCGGGGCGTGGGCGGCCCGAGCGGCGGGGCCGGCAGGGTCCGGCCGGTGTTGCGGGTGGGCGCGGCTACGGGCTGCGGGGGCACCGCGGGCACTCCCCCGGCGGGCCTCTCGGGCACGTCACCCGTGTCGAGGACGCGCATGGCCCCCATGGCCGGGGGCGGAGCGTCCGGGAGCCGGGCGGAAGCGGGCGGAGGCGGCAGGGCATCGCTGCCGCCGACTTCGGCGGCCACCGGGCCGCGCACGGGGCCCATGCACTCACCGGCCAGGCGTTCCGCGGCACTGTCACGCGACGAGGGCTTACCAGGTGCCGCCTTGCGATCGGCCTCCCCGCCGGCCCCACCGGACAGCGCGTCCGCTTCGGGGAGAGATGCGGCGCCGCCACGCATCGACGGCCCGCCGGACAGCGGCTCCGCCTCGGACGAGCACACAGCCCTGTCACGCGACGAGGCCCGACCGGATACCGCTCCGGACGTCTCGGAATCGGCCCCCCGAGACGAGTCACCCGGCAGCGCCGACCAAGCCCCGACGCCATCACCCGGCAACGAGCCACCGGATACCGCTCCGGACACCCCGGAATCCGCCCCCCGGGCCGCCTCACCCGGCGGCGCCGCGAGGACGTCGTTCGGGGAAGAGGGCGGCGCGGCGGCGCGGTGTGAGGGGCTCGGGGGCCTGTGGCGGGCCGCCTCTGTGAAAGGGGCCAGGAGCGCTTCGATTTGGGCCGCGTGGTCGGGGGGGACGGGGGCGGCCGGGGGGCGCGGGGCGTTGAGGAGCCAGTCCTCGTCGACCGGGGGGCGCACGTCGGGGAAGCGGGCGGACGCCGCGGGGGGCGGCTCGGGCGGCGGGGCCGTGGGGCGGGGCGGCGCGGTGGGGCGCGGGGGAATCGGGGTGGGTCCCGCCTCCGTGCTCATGCTCCCCCGTCTCCTCGCGCTCCGGCTGCCGGAACGCTCGGCCCGGCGAGGCTCCGTGCGCGTCACTCTACGGGCAGACGCGCGGCGTACGGGAACCCAGTCCAGGCCACCGGGTGATCTGCCCGGATCATCCCCCTACCCTCGGGTAATCGCGTCTGGCAGGCTTCCGCCATGACTGGCCTCGCCGCAGACCGAGCCCGCTACGACCGGGCCACCGCACACCTCGACGCCCCCGTCGCGATCGTCGACCTGGACGCGTTCGACGTCAATGCCGACGACCTCCTGCGCCGGGCCGACGGCAAGCCGATCCGCGTCGCGAGCAAGTCCGTACGCTGCCGGGCCCTGCTCGAACGGGTCCTCGCCCGCGACGGCTTCGCCGGGATCATGTCGTTCACGCTCGCCGAGTCGATATGGCTGGCCCGCTCCGGGTTCGACGACGTACTGCTCGCCTACCCTTCGGCCGACCGCGCCGGTTTCGCCGAGCTGACGGCCGACCCGAAGCTCGCGGCCGCCGTGACCGTGATGGTCGACGACCCGGCGCAGCTGCGACTGATCGACGGGGCGAGGGACGGCGGCACGGAGGACGTGCGGGTCTGTCTGGAGTTGGACACCTCCTTCCGGCCGCTCGGCGGGCGCGTGCGGATCGGTGCGCTGCGTTCACCTCTGCACTCCCCCGCGCAAGTGGCCGCGCTGGCCCGCGCCATCACCCGGCGGCCCGGATTCCGGCTCGTGGGCGTCATGGCGTACGAAGGCCACGTCGCCGGGGTGGGGGACGCGGTCGAGGGGCATCCGGCGCGCTCGCGGGCGATCCGGATGATGCAGGCCGCGGCCCGCAAGGAGCTGGCGCAGCGCCGGGCGCGGGCCATCGACGCGGTGCGGGCGGTCGCCCCGGACCTGGAGTTCGTGAACGGCGGCGGGACGGGCAGCGTGCAGCACACCGCGGCCGAGCGCGCGGTGACGGAGATCGCCGCGGGGTCGGGGCTCTTCGTACCGCGGCTCTTCGACAACTACACGTCGTTCAGCGGGCGTCCGGCCGCTCTCTTCGCTCAGCCCGTGGTGCGCAGGCCGGGGCCGGGGACCGTGACGGTGCTCGGCGGCGGCTATCCCGCGTCGGGGGTCGCGGGCGCCGACCGCTCGCCGGTGCCGTATCTCCCGGAGGGGCTGCGGTACGACCCGCAGGAGGGCGCCGGCGAGGTGCAGACGCCGCTGCACGGCGGCCCGGCGGACGATCTGCTGATCGGCGACAAGGTGTGGTTCCGGCACGCCAAGGCCGGGGAGCTGTGCGAGCGGTTCGACACGCTGCGACTGGTGGAGGGCGACAAGGTGACGGGGAGCGTCCCGACGTACCGGGGCGAGGGCCGCACCTTCCTCTGATGCACGAGGGGCCCTCTGATACCCGAGGGGGCCCTATGGCGTCGCGCCGACGTCCTCTCCCACGCCGCCGCCCGTGGCGCTGTCGTCGACCGAGCGGATCCCCTTGACGACGCGGTCCATGTCGGAGAGGGGCGGCGCGTCCTTGGCCACGTCGATGGAGAGGCGGACGATGACCATCGGTTCGGAGCCGATGCTGGACTTGAAGGCCACCGACTGCACGTACCCTCCGGACGCCTTGCCGGTCCGGACCCTCCAGCGCACGTAGTAGCCGCTGCGGCCCGCGACGGCCACGGTTCCTTCCTTCACCTTCTCGTGTCCGGTCATGCCGCCGTAGAGCTCGGAGTCGAGGACGTTCTTGTCGTAGGTCCTCTTGGCCGCGTCCTCGATGTCGTCCCTGGCCAGCGCCTTGGGGGACGTCTCGTCGGTGGAGGTCGCCGTGCGCGAGGTGACCTGGCCGTAGCGGCAGATGCCCGAGTCGCCCGGGCAGTCGAAGGTGTCCGGCGTCTGGAGGGTCGGCTCGTCGTGGATGGCGCCCTCGGCCTTCTCCCACCCGTCGATGACGGGGATCGTTATGCCGTTGAGGTCGTCGACGAGGACGTCGGGGTTCGGGTCCGGCGTCTTCGTCGACGTCTTCGTCGGCGTCTGCGTGGGGCTCCCGCTCCCCTCCGTCGCGACCGGGGTGCTCGGCGCCGGGGCGCCGGCCTCCGGGTCGCCGTCGTCCTTGCCGAGGACGACGGCGCCCGTGACGATCGACGCGACGAGGACGGCCCCGGCGGCGGCGAGCGCGATGATCTTCGCGCGGCCGCCGCCGGAGGAGGACGCCGGAGCGATCACCGCCGTCGCGGCGGCGTCCGGCGCCGGACCGAAGCCCTGCCGCACCGGGGCCTGCACCGGGGTCTGCGCAGGTGCTCGCACCGGGGCCTGCACCGGGACCTGGACCGGCGCCGCCTGGAGGTTCTCGGGGGCGCGCCGGTGCTCGGTCCACGCGGTCCCGTCCCACCAGCGCTCGACGGAAGGCTGGTTCGGGTCCGGGTACCAGCCGGGCGGAGGCGTCATGCTCATCCCGGCACTCTAGGTCGTGCCGCGACGATCAGTACACCGAGTCACGCTGGTCGGGCACGACCGAGCCGTCCTCGCGGAGCACCGGGCCCTTGCCGTCGCCGTGTTCGTTGTACGCGGCGGTCGAGCACGGGTACAGGTCGGTCTTCCGCGGCATCGGCTCGATGAACATCGGGTTCACGACCCAGCGGCCGTCGGCGTTGTCGTACGCGCGGCACATGAACTCGCTCTTGTTGCGGTTCAGCACGAGGTGCGCGCCGGTGGCGTCGCCGACGAACGTCACGTCCGTGTCGGCGTCCCCGCCGCCGAGGGCGATGCGGTGGTTCCAGTCCTGCTTCTCCCAGGCGGACTTGCCCTTGATCCCGAAGATCTCCTGGTTGATCCAGCACCGCTTGCCGTCGATGTACGGGATGGCCTCGCCCTTGTTGACGGGCACCCCGCCGCAGCCCTGGTTCCAGGCGGTGATGCGGCCCTCGCGGTCGAGGACGGAGCGGATGGCGATGGTGTGCGCGCGGTCGATGCCCACGCTCTTCGACCACACCTCGGTGACGGGCTCGGAGCCCGCCGAGACGATGTAGACGTCGAAGCCGGCCTTCTTGAGGGTGCGGATCAGGTCGCGCTGCTGGTCGTAGTAGCGGACGTAGCCGGGGATCTCGTGCGTGCCGACGGTCTGCGTGGCGCCGACCGGGGCGGCGAGCGCCTCCTTGCGGGCCTTCGCGGCGTACGACTCGAGTTCGGGGACGGTGTGCCCGGCGAAGAGCTGCGGCACCCAGGCGTACTGGGGGACGGTGTGGCGGTGGTCCCACTTCCCCGCGAAGGCGGCGGCGCCGCTCATCGTCTTCCCGTCCTCACGCACCTCGAAGATCTCGTCGGCGCAGGCGGTGTCCGTGGAGGTCGGCAGGGGCTTGCCGACGGGCACGTCGGTGCCGCAGGCGCGGGTGAGGGCGCGGTCCGCGTCGTCCGTCATCCACTTGCTGGTGGACTTCCAGCTCTTGGGGCGCAGGATCTTGTCGTGCCGCAGGGACCAGGCGATGGTCGCGTCGGTGACGTCGTTCTTGGTGACCGTGTTGTCCCAGTCGAAGGCGGCGACCGGGCGGGGCTTCCTGGCGTCGCCGTGTCCGAGGCGGGCGTTCGAGCAGCGTCCGCGCTCGTCGATCATCCGCTGGAGTCTGGCGCGGTTGTCGCCGTGCCAGGTCAGCTTCTTCGACAGCTGCGGGCAATGGGCAGTGCTGGTACGGGAGTTCGCGGGCGTGGCGGCGGCCGCGGGGAGAGCTGCCGGCACGGCCGCGAGGGTGGCGGCGGCGGCCAGGGTCAGCGCCAAAATGTTTCTGTTACGCATATGACTGGACCGTACATCCTTCCTGCTGTCGTGACGACGCTCGTCTACTGTGCCGCCGAAGTCACCGAAGCCGTGGAAACCCCCGACGTCCCGTGCACCGTGTCCTTCTGATCGGGGATCACCGAGCCGTCCGTGCGGCGCACCGGTCCTGCCCGGCCGTCCCGTTCGGTGTAGCCGGTGGTCGCGCAGGGGTAGGGGCCGGCCTTCTCGCCCTTGGGCTCGATGAACATGGGGTTGACCAGCCAGCGGCGGTCGCCGTTGTCGTACGCCCTGCACATCAGTTCGTTCTTGTTGCGGTTCAGTACGAGCCGCAGACCGGTGGCGTCGCGCAGGAATGAGATGTCCGTGTCGGAGTCGCCGGCGGCGAACACCTGCCGCCTCCGCGCCGGCTGGACCTTCTCGGCGGCGGCGCCACGCACGCCGTAGATCTCCTTGTTGATCCAGCACCGCTTGCCGTCGATGTACGTGATCATCGAGTCGTCGCCGTCCTCGGCGGTGCCGCAGCCCTTGAGGTGCGCGGTCTGCCTGCCGTGCGCGGTGACGTTGCGGATGCCGATGGTGTGCCGGGCGTCGATGCCCACGCCCCCCTTTCCGGCGGCCCAGACCTCGGCGACCGGCTCCGGCGAGGCGGAGACGACGTACACGTCGAAGCCCGCCTTCTTCAGGGTGCGGATCAGGTCGCGCTGCTGGTCGTAGTAGCGGACCCAGCCGGTGACCTCGTGGGTGCCGACGCGCTGCGACGTGCCGATGGGCGCGGCGAGGTTCTCCTCGCGGGCGGCGGCCGCGAACCGCTTGACCTGGCGGGTGGTCCAGCCGCGGGTGAGCTGGGCGAGCCAGGCGTACCGCGGTTCCATGCGGCGGTGGTCGAAGCCGTCGAAGGCGGCCCTGCCCGAGGTCGTGGTGCCCTCGCTGTAGACGGAGAGGATCTCATCGGCGCAGGCGGCGCTCCGGGCGGTGTTCCGGTGCGTGGGCAGGGTGGTGCCGGTGGCGGGGCAGGCCTTCGCCAGGGCTTTGGCCGCCGGGGTGGTGAGGTAGCGGCTCGTGGTGCGCCAGTCGCCCCGCTCGGGCGTGCGTATCTTGCCGTTGCGCAGCAGCCAGAACATGGTGGCGTCGCCGACGTCGTTCTTGATGACGGTGTTGTCCCAGTCGAAGGCGGCGACCGGCTTGGCGCCGCGGCCGTCACCGCAGCGGCCGTACTGGTCCACCATGCGCTGGAGTCTGGCCTTGTTGTCGCCGTACCAGCCTTCGGAGACGGTCAGCGTGGGGCATTTCTCGGCCTTCGGCCCAGGGTGCTGCGTTGCTTCGGCGGTGGCCTGGACACCGAGGAGGCCGGTCCCCGCGACGGCGAGCACGGCGGCTGCGGCGGTGCAGCGGCGCTTGAGGTTCATGTACACGCTCCCGTGTTTACGCAGGTCAGCCGGGCGTCGTACGACGCCCGGCTGACGGGGTGGTGGCTGGAGGATGAACTACAGGGGCGTGGACTACAGGGGCGTGACGTACGCCCCGGTGAGCCCGCCGTCGACGAGGAAGTCCGTGGCGTTCACGAACGAGGAGTCGTCGCTGGCGAGGAACGCCACCGCGGACGCCATCTCCTCGGCCTCGGCGAAGCGGCCCACGGGGATGTGCACGAGGCGGCGCGCGGCGCGCTCGGGGTCCTTGGCGAACAGCTCTTGGAGGAGCGGGGTGTTCACCGGGCCGGGGCAGAGCGCGTTGACGCGGATGCCCTCGCGGGCGAACTGGACGCCCAGCTCGCGGGACATGGCGAGGACGCCGCCCTTGGACGCGGTGTACGAGATCTGCGAGGTCGCGGCCCCCATCCGCGCCACGAAGGAGGCGGTGTTGATGATCGAGCCCTTGCCCTGGCGCCGCATGTAGGGGATGGCGGCCTTGCAGCAGAGGTAGACGGAGGTGAGGTTGACGTCCTGGACGCGCTTCCATGCCTCCAGGCCGGTGTCCAGGATGGAGTCGTCGTCGGGCGGCGAGATGCCGGCGTTGTTGAAGGCGATGTCGACGGAGCCGTAGGTGTCGAAGGCCGTCTTGAAGAGCGCCTCGACCTGCTCGGCGTCGGTGACGTCGACCTTCACGAAGGTCCCGCCGACCTCTTCGGCGGCCTTCTCGCCCGCGCTCTCGTCGATGTCGCCGCAGACGACGTTGGCGCCCTCGGAGGCGAGGCGGCGCGAGGTGGCGAGGCCGATGCCGCTGCCTGCGCCGGTGATGACGGCGGTGCGGCCGACGAGGCGGCGGCAGATGTTCTCTGACATAGGGGTTCAGGCCTCCGTGCTGATGAAGACGTTCTTGGTTTCCGTGAAGGCGTGCAGGGCGTCCGGGCCCAGTTCACGGCCGAGGCCGGACTGCTTGTAGCCCCCGAAGGGGGTCCAGTAGCGCACGCTGGAGTGCGAGTTGACGGACAGGTTCCCGGCCCTGACCGCCTGGGAGACACGCAGCGCGCGGCCCACGTCACGTGTCCAGATCGAGCCGGACAGGCCGTAGTCGGTGGCGTTGGCGAGCCGGACCGCGTCGGCCTCGTCCTCGAAGGGGATGACGACGGCGACGGGGCCGAAGACCTCCTCCGCGGCCACCGGGGCGTCCGGGTCGACGTCGGTGAGCAGCGTCGGCGGGAACCAGAAGCCGGGGCCCTCGGGGGCCGTGCCGTGGATGCCGTCGCCGGGGGTGACGTAGGAGCGGACGCGGTCCAGCTGGGCCCTGGAGATCAGCGGGCCCATCTGGGTCTTCTCGTCGGCCGGGTCGCCCACGACGATCGACTCGACCGCGGGCGCCACGATCTCCAGGAAGCGGTCGTACACCGAGCGCTGTACGAGGACGCGGGTGCGGGCGCAGCAGTCCTGGCCGGAGTTGTCCAGGTACGACATGGGGGTGGCGAGGGCCGCCGCCTCCACATCCGCGTCGGCGAAGACGATGTTCGGGCTCTTGCCGCCGAGTTCCAGGGTCAGCCGCTTCACCCGGTCGGCGCAGGTCGCCATGATCTGCTTGCCGACGCGGGTGGAGCCGGTGAATACGATCTTGGCGACACCGGGGTGCTCGACCAGGGCGTTGCCCGCGACGGCGCCCTCGCCGGGCAGGACCTGGAAGAGCCCCTCGGGGAGACCGGCCGCCAGGGCGAGTTCGGCGAGGCGGAGTGCGGTGAGCGGCGTCGTCTCGGCCGGCTTGAGGATCACCGCGTTGCCCGCCGCGAGAGCGGGCGCCGTGCCCCACGCGGCGATCGGCATCGGGAAGTTCCACGGGGCGATGACGCCCACGACCCCGAGAGGCTCCAGGACGGTGACGTTCAGGCCGCCGGGCACGGGGATCTGGCGGCCGCTCAGCCGCTCGGCTCCCCCGGCCGAGAAGTCGAGAAGATCGCGGACGTTGCCGGCCTCCCAGCGGGCGTTGCCGATGACATGCCCGGCCTCGCGGACCTCCAGGCGGGCCAGCTCTTCGAGGTGGTCGTCGACCTGGGCGGCGAAGCGGCGCAGCAGCCGGGCCCGGTCGGCGGGGGCGGCCGCGGCCCACTCTTCCTGCGCCCGCGCGGCACGGGCGACGGCGGCGTCGATGTCCTGCGGGGTGGCGGCGGGGACGGTCGCGACGATTTCTTCCGTCGCCGGGTTCAGTACGTCGAGTTTCTGGACCTCAAGCAAGGCTGCCTCACATGCGTTCGAAGGAGCGGCGTAGCTCCCAGTCGGTCACCGCGGAGTCGAAGGCGTCCAGTTCGACCCGCGCCATGTTGCGGTAGTGCGCGACCACCTCGTCGCCGAAGGCGGCCTTGGCGATGGGGCTGTTCTCCCACAGCTCGGCGGCCTCGCGCAGGGTGGTGGGGACGTGTGCGTACTCGCCGGTGTAGGCGTTTCCGGTGCACTCGTCCGGCAGTTCGAGCTTCTGCTCCACGCCGTACAGGCCCGCGGCGACCAGCCCCGCGACGGCGAGGTGCGGGTTCACGTCGCCGCCGGGCAGGCGGTTCTCGAAGCGCAGCGAGCGGCCGTGGCCGACGACGCGCAGCGCGCAGGTGCGGTTGTCGTAGCCCCACGCGGCGGCGGTCGGCGCGAAGGAGCCGGGCACGAACCGCTTGTACGAGTTGATGTGGGGCGCGTAGAGCAGGGAGAAGTCGCGCAGCGCGGCGAGCTGGCCGGCGAGGAAGTGCCGCATGAGGGGCGACATGCCGCCGGGGTCGTCCGGGGAACCGGCCATGACGTTGTCGCCGTCGGCGTCCTGGAGCGAGAGGTGGATGTGGCAGGAGTTGCCCTCGCGCTCGTTGAACTTGGCCATGAAGGTGAGCGAGACGCCTTCTTGGGCCGCGATCTCCTTGGCGCCCGTCTTGTAGACGGCGTGCTGGTCGCAGGTGACGAGGGCCTCGTCGTAGCGGAACACGATCTCGTGCTGGCCCGGGTTGCACTCGCCCTTGGCCGACTCCACGACGAGCCCGGCGGCCGCCATGTCATTGCGGATGCGGCGCAGGAGCGGCTCTACGCGGCCGGTGCCGAGGACCGAGTAGTCGATGTTGTACTGGTTGGCCGGGGTGAGGTTCTTGTACCCGGCGTCCCACGCCTGCTCGTAGGTGTCCTTGAAGACGATGAATTCGAGCTCGGTGCCGACGTGGGCGGTGTAGCCCAGCTCGGCGAGGCGCTCCAGCTGGCGGCGCAGGATCTGCCGGGGGGCGGCGGCCACGGGCGAGCCGTCGCTCCAGGCGAGGTCCGCGATCAGCATCGCGGTGCCCTCGTTCCAGGGGACGCGGCGCAGGGTGGCGAGGTCGGCGTGCATGGCGAAGTCGCCGTAGCCGCGGTCCCAGGAGGACATCGCGTATCCGTCGACGGTGTTCATCTCCGGGTCGACGGCGAGGAGGTAGTTGCAGCCCTCCGTGCCGTGTTCGAGGACCTCGTCGAGGAAGAAGCGGGCGGCGAACCGCTTGCCCTGGAGCCGCCCTTGCATATCGGGGAAGGCCAGGACGACAGTGTCGATCTCGCCGCTCGCGACGAGGGCCTTCAGCTCCTCGACGGCGAGCGGGGGTGTGCGGTCTGCCACGGGAAAAGCCTCCTTGGGTCAGCCGGGAGCCATAAGGTATTGCGGAGAACCTTTGCTTGGGAAGGGGGTACGGGCATGTCGCACACGGAAGAGGGCGGATCGCCCGCGGCGCAGGACGACGACCAGCTGACTCCGGTGCTGCGCCCGGTGCGGGCCGGCAACGGCTTCGAGGAGGCCCTGGAGCAGATCCTCCAGGTCGTCCGCCTCGGCCTGGTGCCGGGCGGCGAACGCCTGCCGTCGGAGCGGGAGTTGGCCGACCGGCTCGGCATCAGCCGGGTCACGCTGCGGGAGGTCCTGAAGGTGCTCCAGGACCAGGGCCTGGTCGAGTCGCGGCGCGGGCGGTACGGCGGCACCTTCGTACGGCCGCGCCCCGAGGCGCCGGGCGAGGACGAGCTGCGCCGCCGGGTCGCGGACGTCGATGTCGAGGACGCGCTGCGCTTCCGCGAGGTCCTGGAGGTCGGCGCGGCGGGGCTCTGCGCGGCGCACGGACTCACCGACGAGCAGGCGGACCGGCTGCGCACGGCGCTCGCGCAGACCCATGACGCGCCCCTGTCGGAGTACCGCCGCCTGGACACGCTGCTGCACCTCACGCTGGCCGAGCTGTGCGGCTCGCCGACGCTCACCGCGCAGTACGCGGCGGTGCGCGCGACCGTGAACGATCTCCTCGACTGCATCCCGCTGCTGGTGCGGAACCTGGAGCATTCGCAGCGCCAGCACACCGCGCTGGTCGAGGCGGTGCTCGACGGGGACGCGGACGGGGCGCGGGAGATGATGCGGGAGCACTGCGCGGGGACGGCGGCGTTGCTGCGGGGCTTTCTCACGTGAGGCGTGATTAACCGCGGTGTAACGCACGGGTCTTGATTTCTCACCCCCGGCACAGCAAAGGTATGGATCCGTTCCATTGAGTCGCCCAGCCGCCGAGCCAGAGCGTCGCCGCCGCATAGGAGCCGTGCCATGACCGTGGAGTCCACCAGGACGAGCCCCGCCGAACCGGCGGACGACTGTACGGACGAGTATCTGGAGCGCAGGACGCTCCGCCGGGGCAACGCCGGCTGGGTGCTGCTCACCGGGCTCGGCGTCGCCTATGTCGTCTCCGGCGACTTCTCCGGCTGGAACTCGGGTCTCGCCGAAGGCGGCTTCGGCGGCCTCGGCATCGCGATGGCACTCATGGGCGTGATGTACGCGTGCATGGTCTTCTCGCTGGCCGAACTGTCGTCCGTGCTGCCGACGGCGGGCGGCGGCTACGGCTTCGCGCGCCGGGCGCTCGGACCCTGGGGCGGCTTCCTGACCGGCACGGCCATCCTCATCGAGTACATCCTGGCGCCCGCCGCGATCTCCATCTTCATCGGTGACTACGTCGAGTCGCTCGGCCTCTTCGGCCTGACCTCTGGCCGGCCGGTCTATCTGGCCTGCTTCATCGTCTTCATCGGCATCCACCTGTGGGGCGTCGGCGAGGCGCTGCGCTTCAGCTTCGTCGTGACCGGCATCGCGGTGGCGGCGCTGCTGGTCTTCGCGGTCGCCGCGTTCATGGAGTTCGACGCGTCGAAGCTGAACGACATCCCCGTCGACGCGGAAGCGTTCGGCTCCAACTCATGGCTCCCGCTGGGCCTGTTGGGCATCTGGGCGGCGTTCCCCTTCGGCATGTGGTTCTTCCTGGGCGTGGAGGGCGTGCCGCTGGCGGCCGAGGAGACGAAGGACCCGGCGCGTACGCTGCCGCGCGCCATCCGCTGGTCGCTCTGCGTCCTGGTCGTCCTGGCGCTGCTGACCTTCTTCGCCTCGGCGGGCGCGCGCGGCTCGGCGGCGATCCAGTCGTCCGGCAATCCCCTGGTCGAGGCGTTGCAGCCGGACGGCAAGGCGACGGGCCTGAGCCGCGTCATCAACTACGCCGGGCTCGCCGGCCTGGTCGCGTCCTTCTTCTCCCTCATCTACGCGGGCTCACGCCAGCTCTTCGCGCTCTCGCGCGCCGGGTACCTCCCCCGCTTCCTCTCGCTCACCAGCAGCCGCAAGGCCCCCTACCTGGGGCTGCTCGTCCCCGGGGCGATCGGCTTCGGGCTCGCCGCGGCGACCGGGGACGGCGCGCGCATGCTGAACGTCGCGGTGTTCGGCGCCACCATCTCGTACGCGCTGATGTCGCTCTCGCACATCGTGCTGCGCCGCCGCGAGCCCGGCCTGGAGCGTCCCTACCGCACGCCCGGCGGCGTCCTGACCTCGTCGGTCGCGCTGGTCCTCGCCTGCGCGGCGCTGGTGGCGACCTTCCTGGTGGACGTGACGGCGGCGCTCATCGCGCTCGCGGTGTACGTGGTCGCTATCGCCTACTTCGGGATGTACAGCCGCAAGCACCTCGTGGCACGTGCGCCGGAGGAGGAGTTCGCGGCGCTCGCGGCGGCCGAGGCGGAGTTGGCACGCGACTGATGAGCACACTGAGGGGAGAGCGGTGAGGGAGAACGCGGTGAACGGCAGGCCGCTGATCGGGGTCAGCACCTATCTGGAGTCCAAGGTGGCATGGGGCGTGTGGGAGCTGCCCGCGGCCCTGCTGCCCGCCGGGTATCCGCGCCTGGTGCAGCGGGCGGGCGGCATCGCCGCGATGCTTCCGCCGGATGATCCTTCGTACGCGCGTTCCGTCGTCGCCCGTCTTGACGGCGTGGTCGTCGCGGGCGGCCCGGATGTCGAGCCCGTGCGGTACGGCGCGGAGCGCGAGGAGCGCACGGGGCCGCCCGCGCGGGAGCGGGACGCCTGGGAACTCGCCCTGATCGAGGCCGCGTTGGCGACCGGGACGCCGCTGCTCGGCATCTGCCGGGGCATGCAGCTCCTGAACGTGGCGCTCGGCGGGACGCTGGTCCAGCACATGGAGGGGCACGCGGAGCAGGTGGGCGTCTTCGGCACGCACGCGGTGAAGCCGGTACCGGGCACGCTCTACGAGTCGATCGCGCCGGACGCGTCCACGGACGTGCCGACCTACCACCACCAGGCCGTGGACCGCCTGGGCAAGGGCCTGGCACCTTCGGCCCACGCGGCGGACGGCACCGTCGAGGCCATCGAACTCCCGGCGCCCGCCTGGGTGCTGGGCGTCCAGTGGCACCCGGAGATGGGCGAGGACACGCGGGTCATGACGGCTCTGGTCCGAGCCGCTTCCTGAGCCGGTCCGGGTCGGGACGGGCCGGTGAACACGGCTTCCGGGAGCAGTATGTTGTCGGCGTGAAGTTCGCCGTGGGCGAGGGTGTCGCCCACGGCGACCTCGGCCTGACGAGCACGGCCGGGCACCGCCGCCGCAGGCGCCCCGTTCAGATGGCGCGGGGACGCGGCATGACCTGGCCGGAGATTACCTTCGGCTCGGCCTGTTTGCACGCGTGGTCGGCTCGGCGAGGGCGCGTGCGAGCTGCGCCGTCGGGAACGGTGTCCGCTTGCTCTCCGTCAGCAGGCGGCGGTGGAATTCGTCCAGGACCAGCGCGGTCCCGGCATGCCGGTCGATGATCGCGGCCGTTTCGGCCGACACGTCATCGGCTCTCCGGCCTTCGGCCCACTCGCTCAGGACCGCCCGGTGTTTCCTCTCGCCGCACCGGCCTTCCAGCAGGTGACGGTGGAGCAGATGGCTCCCGATGTAGCAGCGGTCGTACGCGAGATGGTCCGCGAGGAATGCGGTCTCGTCCGCGGAGAGCTCGAAGTCGGTGCTCAGGGCAAGACCGAAGTCCGCGAAGCAGAGCAGGTCGCCGTCGGTCAGGATGTTGGCGAAGTGCGCGTCGAAGTGGACAAGTCCGCGAGAACTCATGAAAGCCGCCCCTCGGCCCAGGGAGTCGTCCACCCATGCGTACGACAAGCCTTCACCGTCCGTCTGCGAAGCAGGAGCGTCGCGACGCCCGCCCAGCCACTCGGCGAGGGTCCCCGGCAGATGTTCCAGGAAGAGGACCAAGCTGTACGAGGACCGGCCGATGGCCTCCAGCCGCCCGCGCACGGCCGCATTCCCCTCCCAGTACGAGACCGCCCCGTCGATGCCCCCGAACTCGTCGACGAAGCCCTCCGGAGGGGAGTCGGGCAGGACCCGCCAGTGGTACATCAGCGGAAATCCCGCGTACTCGTCTCGGAGGACCCAGTCGGTGGTCATGACGTGCACGGCGAGTTCACGCCAGGCCCCGAAACCGGCGGACCCGACACCGTATTGGTAGAACATCGGCAGCCCGAAGAGATTCGCCGTGGACCGTGCGTTCTCCGGCCGTGATTCGATGTCCGTCAGAGGGACCCTCTTGACAAAGACCCGTGTTCCGTCGACGTCCAGTTCGGCCGATCTGCCGCCGATGCCGGACCCGAGCGGATGGGCGGCCGCCGCGACGTCACCGAGCCGATGGTCGCTCATCGAGGACAGGCGGCTGGACACGGTCGCGCGTGCGGCCAGACGTCTGACGTGCCGGGCAGTGTGGTGCATCGCATGCTCCTCCGTGCTGGAGGCTGAAGGTCAGGCAGCCGAGCCGTCACCTTAGCGGCGGAGTGGGAGCACCCACTCAAGCGCCCCGCATCCCCGCCCCACCCCGAGTCAGCGCCAGCAGATCCCTCCCCGGCCCCGCCGGCCTGTGCCCCGTCGGCCAGACGGCACGCAGTTCTCGGTGCAGGCGGACGTCCTTCAGGGGGATCTCCACCAGGCGGCGGGCCGCGAGTTCCTCGCCCACCGCCAGTTCGCTGAGGACCGAGGGGCCCGCGCCGCTGACCGCCGCGGCCTTGACCGCCGTCGTGGAGGACAGTTCGATCAGCGGGCGGGCCAGGCCGCCGAGGGCCGCGTCGAGGACCTGGCGGGTGCCCGAGCCCTCTTCGCGCAGGATCAGCGGCGTCGCCGCCAGCTCCTCGGCGGCCAGCGGTCTGCCGCGGCGCGCCCAGGGGTGCCCGGGGGCCGTGACGACGATCAGGCGGTCGTGCGCGATGACCACGTCGTCGAGGTCGGCCGGCACGGTGAGCCCCTCGACGAAGCCGAGGTCCGCCTCACCGGCGAGCAGCCTGGACGCCACGGCCGCGGAGTTGCCCGCGAGGAGCGAGACCGCCGTGTCGGGCCGCTGGGTCCGCAGGGCGATCAGCCAGCCCGGCAGCAGATACTCGGCGATCGTCATGCTCGCCGCGACCCGCAGCCGCGAGTCCCGCCGGTCGCGCAGCGCCTGCGCCCCCGCGTCGAAGGCCTCCGCCGCCTCCACGATCCGCCCCGCCCAGTCGGTGACGAGCGCCCCCGCGCCCGTGAGGCGCGAGCCGCGCGGCGACCGGTCGACGAGCGCCACACCGAGCTGCCGCTCCATGGCGCGGACCCTGCTGCTCGCCGCGGGCTGCGTGATGCCCAGCTCCCGCGCGGCCCGCCCGAGGCTGCCGAGCCGGGCCACGGCGAGCAGCAGCTGAAGCGCTCCGAGGTCGGGGACACGGTGCGCGAGCGACACCGGCACCTCCGCCGGTGCGGGCGAGGGAGTGGATGGAGGGGACTGGCTCATAAAGCCAGCTTATGTGCTCATAGAAGGGTACTCCCTGGCGGTGGCCCCGCCCCCGTACGATGGTCGTCCCATGGTCACCGCTGCCCACCCGGCCCACCCGGCTCCCTCAGCCCGCCCCACCCCCACACGCCCCGCAGGCCCCCGCCCCCGCCTTCCCGCGGTCCGTCACCTCGGGCCGAACTGGTACGCCACCGTCATGGGCACCGCCATCATCGCCAACGCGGGCGCCACCCTCCCCTACTCGTTCGCGGGGCTCGAGACTGCCTGCGCCGTCGTGTGGGGGCTGTCCCTGGTGATGCTCGCCGTACTGCTCACCGCCCGCGCCGCGCACTGGGTCCACCACCACGACCAGGCCCGCGCCCATCTTCTCGACCCGAGCGTGGCGCCGTTCTACGGGTGTCTTTCGATGGCCCTGCTGTCGGTCGGCGGCGCCACCCTGGCCGTGGGCGGGGACTGGATCGGCACCGGCCCCGCTGTCGCCGTCGACGCCGTGCTGTTCACCGTCGGCGCGGCCATCGGGCTCGCCACGGCCGTCACCATCCCGTACCTGATGGTCGTCCGGCACCGCATCGCCGCCGACCAGGCGTCGCCCGTGTGGCTGCTGTCCGTGGTCCCCCCGATGGTGGCGTCGTCCGCCGGTCCTTCGCTGATACCGCGTCTGCCCGCGGGCCAGCCGCAGCAGACCCTGCTGTACGCGTGCTTCGCGATGTTCGGCCTGAGCCTGTTCGCCACCCTGCTGATGCTACCGATGATCTTCGCCCGGCTTGTGAGATCGGGCCCGCTGCCGCTGGCGCTCACCCCCACCCTCTTCCTGGTGCTCGGTCCGCTTGGGCAGTCGACGACCGCCACCAACAAGTTCGCGGACTTCGCGCCCGGCATCCTCCCCGCCCCACTCGACCAGGGCTTTTACGCCTTCGCCGTGCTCTACGGCGTGCCCGTGATGGGCTTCGCCCTGCTGTGGCTGGCGCTCGCGGTGGCCATGGTGCTGCGGGCCCGGCGTGGCGGTATGGCGTTCACCATGACCTGGTGGGCCTTCACCTTTCCGCTCGGCACCTGTGTGACAGGGGCGGAGGGGCTCGGCAAGCACACCGGGCTCGCGGTGTTCGACTGGATCGCGGTGGGCCTGTTCGCCTCCCTCGTGACCGCCTGCGCCGTGGCGCTGGGGCACACCCTGCGCGGCGTCGTCACCGGCAGGCTGCTCGCAGCGCCGCGCTGAGCACGGCGGGGGCCTCCGCCAGCGAAGGGCCGTACCAGGTGAGGTGGCGGCCGCTGACCAGCGCGACCGGCGTACGCGTCGCGAACGCCTCGGGGCCGTCGTCGCGCGTGAAGCGGTACGGCTCGTCGGGCAGGACCACCAGGTCGAGATCGGCCGAGCGCAGTTCCTCGACGGGGACGCGCGGATAGCGCTCGGCGTGCCCGGCGTACGCGTTGTCCACGCCCATGCGCGCGAGAAGGTCCCCCGCGAACGTGTCGCGGCCCAGGACCATCCACGGCCGGCGCCAGATGGGGATCGCCGCCCGCAGCCGGACCGACGGGCACGGCGGGTCCCACCACGCGGCCTCCGCCTCCTCCAGCCAGCGCGGCCGCCCGGCCCCGCACGCCGTGAGGACCCGACGCAGCTCCCGGAACGCCTGCTCCAGCGTCCGCACCTCGGTCAGCAGGACCTCGACGCCCGCCGCGCGCAGCGCCGCCAGGTCGGGGGCGCGGTTCTCCTCCTCGTTGGCGATCACCAGGTCGGGTGCGAGGGACAGGACGCGGGGCACGTCGGGGTTCTTGGTGCCGCCCACCCGGGTGACGTCGAGGTCCGCCGGGTGGGCGCACCAGTCCGTGGCCCCGACCAGCGCGCCCGGCACGCTCACGGCGACCGCCTCGGTCAGCGAGGGCACCAGCGAGACGACCCGCAGCGGGCCCCGCGCGAGCGGCATGTCAGCGCCCCCCGTCGTCGACCGCCTCGATGTGGTCGCTCACGGCGACCACCAGGACCCGCGTGTCAGCCGCCGTGGCCCGCCAGCGGTGGCGCACCCCGCCGGTGAGGAACACGCTGTCGCCGCGCCCGAGGCGGTAGGCGCGGCCCTCCGCCTCCAACTCGACGCCGCCGTCGATCACGTACATCAACTCGTCGTTGCGGTGCCGGAATTCGCGGCCCTCGTCGTGGTCCCCGACGAATTCCAGGACCTGGAGCTGATGGTGGCCGCGCGCCAGCTGACGCACGCGCGCGTCGGGCGTCGAGGTGTCCAGGTCCGTGTCGTCGCCGACCCGCACCACCTCGACGGTGCGTGCGGGGTCGGCGGCGGCGAGCAGCTCCACGTCGGTGGTGCACAGGGCGTCCGCGACGCGCTGGAGGGAGCGCCGGCTCGGCCGGGCCCGTTCGTTCTCGATCTGGCTGAGGAAGGGCACGGACAGGCCGCTGCGCTCGGCGACGACGGCGAGGGTGAGCTCCAGCTGCCGGCGGCGGCGCCGCACGGCCGAGCCCACCCGGAGGGTCTCCTTGCGCTCGTCCATCGCCTCGGCTCCCTTCAGCGCGTCGGTCCACTCTCAACCCTGAGGGGTTCTCTGCACCCTACGCATGTTCGCCAAATGGTTCTGCCCCGTTGCTACAGCCTGTGCCAGTACAGCAGCTGCCCGGACTCCCCGGGAGCGGAATTCTCACGTGGGATGAACAGACTGACGAGCAGGGCGGGCCGGCCCCGCGGATCGGTCAGCAGGGTCGCGGAGGGGTTGGCGAAGGCGTGGCTGCCGCCGTGGGTACGGACGTCGAGGCTGTCGGCGCGGCCGCTCAGGGGGTCGTAGGCGTAGGTGCCCCAGCTGCCGAAGTCCGCGCGGCGCCCCTGTCCCTCGATGAGGATCACGCGCTGCCCGTCGAGTTCGACGGGCGCCCGGTCGCCGATGTTGCCGCCGGTGCCCCAGGCGTGCACGGCGCGGTCGAGGCGCCGGTCGGGTTCGGCGTGCCAGTGCCGGAAGCCGGTGAGCGTGGCGCGCAGCTGGCGGTCGGTGTCGCAGCCCGCGCGGTAGTGCCCGGTGAGGTGGATCGTGGCGCCGCGCACGGCGGTGACGCCGGGCGTGCCCTCGGCGCAGCGGGAGAGGGTGAGCGGTGCGTCGAAGGCCCGGTCGGCGCGGCCGTCGAGCAGCGCCGCCAGGTCCTCGTAGGCGCGGACCGCGATGTGGTTGCGCGGGTCCTTCTCGTACGCGAGGACATAGCCGCCCCGGCCGTCGTGCGCGAGCGAGGCCTGGTGGGTGCCGGGCCCGAAGTCGTGGCGGCGCTGCCAGTGGCGCAGATCGGTGGAGGTGGCGACGGCCGCGTGGAAGCGGCCGTCGGCCAGGAGCGTGTGATAGACGGCGAGGTAGGTGCCGTCCTGGGCCTGTTCGATCTGCGCGGCGTCCATGGTGCGGCCGGTGTGGTCGCGCGCGTCGTAGCGGTGGCCGTCGGCGGCCGTCACGTCCTCGGCGAGGGCGGCCAGGCGCGCGGTGCCCGCGGAGGCGGGGGCGGTGTCCGCGCGGGCCAGCTGCGCGAGGAGCAGGGCGGCGGCCAGGGCGAGGAGGGCGGCGACGGTGAGGAGCGCCGTTCTGGGCTGCCGTGCGGTCACGGGTGGGGGCTCACGTTCAGAAAGTCGGAGAGGCGGGGCCCGGTCGAGGTTAGGCACCGGGGCGGCCCTCCGGGACGCCGAGAGGGGTGGGCTTCGCCACAAGGCGCGCGAGGCGCACCAGGAGCGAGGCCCACCCCTCGGGGAGGGTTCCGGCTTACTTCACGGCCGTCATCTTCTCCTCGAAGCCCGGGTTCTTCTTCAGCCAGGCGTCGACGGCCTTGGGCTCACTGCCCTTGCCCGCCTTGTTGATCTCGTTCTCCAGACTGGCCAGCTGCTCCTCGCTCATCTTGAAGTCCTTGAGCCACTTCGTGAGCTGCGGGTACTGGCTGGGGAAGTCCTTGCTGGAGAGCGTGCGGATCGTGTCGCCCTTGCCGAAGCCGCCCTTGGGGTCCTTCAGCTTGGTCAGGTCGTACTCGTTGTACGCCCAGTGCGGCGACCAGAGCAGCACCGCGATGGGCTCCTTCTTGGCGTACGCGGCCTTCAGCTCGGTGAGCATCGCCGGGGTGGAGCCCGCGGCGATCTCGTACTCGTCCTCCAGGCCGTAGCCGGGCAGGACCTTGTCCTTGAGCGCCTGCATCACGCCGGTGCCCGGCTCGATGCCGACGATCTTGCCCTTGAACCTGTCGCCCTTGCCCTTGAGGTCCGCGAGCGACTTCACGTCCTTGACGTAGGACGGGACGGCGACCTCCAGGGACGTCGGGCTGTACCAGGAGCCCAGGTCCTTCAGGTTCGCCTTGTTCTTGTCCCAGTACGTCTTCTGGGCCGTGGGCAGCCACGCGTCGAGGTTGAGGTCGAGGTCGCCCTGCGCGAGGCCGGTGTAGACCGGGCCGACGTCGGCGGGCGTCAGCTCCATCTTGTAGCCGCGCTTCTCCAGGACGCGCTTCCACAGGTTGGTGACGGCGATGTTCTCGTCCCACGCGAAGTACGCGGCCTTCAGCGGACGCTTGTTCTCGTCGCTGCCGGAGTCCTTCGGAAGGGGTGCCATCTTGTCGAGCACACCGGGGTTCTTCTTCAGCCAGGTGCGCACGGCGTCCTGCTGCTTGCCCTTGCCGGCCTTGTTGATCTCCGCCTCAAGATCGGTGAGCTGCTTCTCGCTCATCTTGCAGTTCTTGAGCCACTTGCCGACCTCGGGGTTCTCCTTCGAGAAGCCCTTGCGCGTCAGCGTGTGCACGCCGTCGCCCTTGCCCCAGGCACCCTTCGGGTCCTTGAGCTTCTTCAGGTCGAATTCGCTGTACGCCCAGTGCGGCGACCACAGCGTGGTGACGATCGGCTCCTTCTTGGCGTACGCGGCCTTCAGCTCGGAGAGCATCGCGGGCGTCGAGCCGTCGACGACCTTGTACTCCTTGTCGAGGCCGTACTCACCGAGGACCTTGTCCTTGAGCAGCCCCATCATCCCGGCGCTCGACTCAATGCCGGTGATCCTGCCCTTGAACGTGTCGCCCTTGCCCTTGAGGTCCGCCAGGGAGTCGACGTCCTTCATGTACGCGGGGACGCTCAGCTCCAGCGAGGTCGGGCCGAACCAGGCGCCCATGTCCTCCAGGTCCTTGCCGTACTTCTTCCAGTACGAGGCGTGGGTCGTCGGCAGCCAGGAGTCGGTCTGGAAGTCGATGTCGCCCTGCGCCAGGGAGGTGTACAGCGGGCCGGCCTCCAGCTGGCTGGTGGTCACCTTGAAGCCGCGCTGCTCAAGGACCTCCTTCCAGAGGAAGGTGGAGGCGACGCCCTCGTCCCAGGGGATGTAGCCGATCTTGACTTCCTTGCCCTGGCCGACGTTCTCGGAGTCGGCCACGGACTCGGACTTGGTGCCGCCGAAGATGCCCATGCCGCCCGCGACGAGCGCGAGGACGACGACGCCGACCATCGCGACGACGGGCCGGGGGCGGTAGTTCCAGATGTTCAGGCCCTGCGCGGCCCGCAGCTTGGCGAGCGCGCGGCGGCCGAGCGGGGAGACCTGGCCGCCCAGGCCGCTGGTGACGCGGTCCAGATAGATGGCGAGGATCACGATGGAGACGCCCGCCTCCGCGCCGAGGCCCACGTCGAGCTGGCCGATGGCCGCGTTGACGTCGGCGCCGAGACCCGGGGTGCCGACCATGCCGGTCAGGGCCGCCATGGACAGGCCCAGCATGATGACCTGGTTGACACCGGCCATGATCGTCGGCAGCGCGAGCGGCAGCTGGACGCGGAAGAGGGTGTTGCGGGGTGTGGTGCCGAACGCGTCGGCGGCCTCGACCAGCTCCTTGTCGACCTGGCGGATGCCGAGTTCCGTCATGCGCACACCGGGGGCGAGCGCGAAGACGATCGTGGCGACGATGCCCGCGGGGGCGCCCATCCGGAAGAAGAGCAGCGCCGGGATGAGGTAGATCATCGCGGGCAGCGTCTGCATGAAGTCCAGCGCGGGCCGGACGATGCCGCTGACCGTCTTGGAGCGGGCCGCCCAGATACCGAAGGGTACGGCGATGACCAGCGCCACGAAGGTCGAGACGAGCACCAGGGACAGCGTCATCATCGCGTTGTCCCACAGCTCCAGGGACACGATGAACGCGAATCCGGCGAAGGCGAGCACACCGCCGAGCAGACCGCGCAGCCAGAACGCGATGACGGCGAGGATGCCCGCCATCAGCAGCGGCTCGGGCGCGGAGAGGACGTCGTAGACGCCGTCCCACATCTCCTGGAAGACGGTCTTGATGAAGTCGAACAGCCAGTCCATATGGGTTCTGAGCCATTCGACCGAGTCATTGACCCAGTCGCCGAAGGGAATCCTAGGCACCGCTGCTCACCTTGCTCACGTTCTTGTCGCCGTCGTCCTGCGCGGGGACGGCCGCCGCGCCCTGCGGCTCCGCGCCCTGCGGCTCCGCGTCCTTCGGCTCCGCGTCCTTCTCGGAGTCCATCGGCTCGCCGAGCACGGCGAGCAGCCGGGCCCGCGGTACGACGCCGATCAGCTCACCGTCGCCGTCGGTCACGGCGACCGGCACACCACTGGTGGAGCAGGGAGTGAACAGCTCGATGATGGGGGCGTCCGCCGGGACGGTCGCGGGCGCGGCGGCCAGCACGTCCTCGGCGGTCATCAGCTCCTTGCCGTCGTCCGTCTCCGTGCCGAAGGCGGTCTCCGGGTCGGCCATGATGGCGCCCGCGGTGAGCACCCGGGCCCGGTCGACGTCCTGCGTGAACGACGCCACGTAGTCGTTGGCCGGGGTGACCAGGATGTCCTCGGCGGTGCCGATCTGGACGATGCGGCCGTCGCGCATGACGGCGATCCGGTCGCCCAGGCGCATGGCCTCGTTCAGGTCGTGGGTGATGAAGACGATGGTCTTCTTCAGCCGCTTCTGGAGTTCGAGGAGCTGGTCCTGCATATCGCGCCGGATCAGCGGGTCGAGCGCGCTGAACGACTCGTCCATGAGGAGCAGATCGGCGTCGGTGGCGAGCGCGCGGGCCAGGCCCACGCGCTGCTGCATGCCGCCGGACAGCTCGTCGGGCCAGGACTTCTCCCAGCCCTTCAGGCCGGCGAGCTCCAGCGCCTCGGTGGCGCGCTTCTCGCGCTCGGCGCGCGGAACGCCCTGCACCTCAAGGCCGTAACCGGCGTTCTCCATGACGCTGCGGTGCGGGAAGAGCGCGAAGTGCTGGAAGACCATGCTGATCTTCTTGGAGCGCACCTCCCGCATCTCGCGCGCGCTCAGCTCGGTGAGGTCCTGACCGTCGAAGCGGACGTGACCGGCCGTCGGCTCCGACAGCCCGTTGAGCATGCGCAGCAACGTGGACTTGCCGGATCCGGAGAGACCCATGACGACGAAGATCTGGCCCGGTTCGACCTCGAAGGAGGCGTCGATCACGGCGGCGGTGGTGCCGTCGGAGCGCAGCTCCTCCCGGTCGGCTCCGTGGCGGAGTCGCTCCACCGCGTCAGCGGGTCGTCTGCCGAACACTTTGTACAAGTGCTCGGCCTGCAGCCTGGACACATACACCTCTCGGGTTGAACCAAGACGGCCCGCCTCCCCCGCCGGCGGGCCGTGGAGCGAAGTGGTTTCTGCCCACTTGACCCATCGAAATGTTGAATCCTCGACGGGGCTCGCTCCGGCTGCGCGCCTGCCCCCACTTGTACGGACCAAACCCAGGAGTGTCCCAGCTCACATTCGTCGCGGGCCGTACGGCGTCACTGTCAGTGCCGTGCGGCATGATGCCCACCGTGACTCAGCGAACACGACGGCTCATGCTTCTCGACACGGCCTCCCTCTACTTCCGGGCCTACTTCGGAGTCCCGGATTCCGTGAAGGCCCCGGACGGCACCCCGGTCAACGCCGTGCGCGGACTGCTCGACTTCATCGCCCGCCTCGTCCAGGACCACCGTCCGGACGAGCTCGTCGCGTGCATGGACGCGGACTGGCGCCCGCACTGGAGGGTGGAGCTCATCCCCTCCTACAAGGCGCACCGCGTCGCCGAGGAGGCCGCGCAGGGCCCGGACGCCGAGGAGATCCCCGACACCCTCTCCCCGCAGGTGCCGGTGATCGAAGAGGTCCTGGACGCGCTCGGCATCGCACGCGTGGGAGTGGCGGCGTACGAGGCCGACGACGTGATCGGCACCTACGCGGCCCGCGCCACGGGCCCGGTGGACATCGTCACCGGCGACCGCGACCTCTACCAGCTGGTCGACGACGCGCGCGGCATCCGCGTCCTCTATCCCCTGAAGGGCGTCGGCAGCCTCCAGATCACCGACGAGGCCTGGCTGCGCGAGAAGTACGGCGTGGACGGCCAGGGCTACATCGACCTGGCCCTGCTGCGCGGCGACCCGAGCGACGGCCTGCCCGGGGTGTCCGGCATCGGCGAGAAGACGGCGGCCAAGCTCCTGGACGCCTTCGGCGATCTGGCCGGGATCATGGCCGCGGTCGACGACCCGAGGTCGAAGCTCACGCCGTCGCAGCGCAAGCGGCTCGACGAGGCCAGGGCTTACGTGGCGGTCGCGCCGAAGGTCGTCCGGGTCGCCGGAGACGTGCCGCTGCCCGAGGTCGACGTGGCGCTGCCCCGGGAGCCGCGCGACCCGGTGGCGCTCGACGAGCTGGCCGAGCGGTGGAACCTGGGCGGCTCGCTGCAGCGACTGCTCGCCACTCTCCAGTCCTGAGGTGTTAGCTTAGGTAAGCCTAAGTTGAAACTCAGTATCAGGGGAGGCCGTCGCCGATGGCAGAACGTCCGGCACGCAAAGCGCCGAAGGCCCACGTCGCGCAGGTCGTGCGCACGGAGCGGCTGACCCCGCACATGCAGCGCGTGGTGCTCGGCGGCGAGGGGCTCGCCGACTTCACGGCGGGCGAGTGCACCGACCACTACGTGAAGCTGCTCTTCGACGCCGAGGGCGTCACGTATCCGGAACCCTTCGACATACAGCGCATCCGCGAGGAGTTCCCGCGCGAGCAGTGGCCCGTCACCCGGACCTACACCGTGCGCTGGTGGGACCCCGAGGTCCGCGAACTGGCCCTCGACTTCGTGATCCACGGCGACGAGGGCCTCGCCGGCCCCTGGGCGCGCGACGCCAGGCCGGGCGCCACGGTCCGCTTCCTCGGCCCGGGCGGGGGCTACGCCCCGGACGCGGCCGCCGACTGGCATCTGCTGGCCGGCGACGAGAGCGCCCTGCCCGCGATCGCCGCCGCGGCCGAGGCGCTCCCCGCGGGCGCCGTCGCCCGGGTCTTCGTGGAGGTCGGGGGCCCCGAGGAGGAGCAGAAGATCGCCACGGACGCGGAGGTCGTCTGGCTCCACCGCGCCGGCCGCCCGGTGGGCCGGCCCCTGGTCGAGGCCGTGCGCTCCCTGGAGTTCCCCGCGGGCGACATGCAGGCCTTCGTACACGGGGAGGCGGGCTTCGTGAAGGAGCTGCGCCGCTACCTGCGCGTCGAGCGCGAGGTACCGCGCGAGCGCCTGTCCATCTCGGGCTACTGGCGCCTCGGCCACAACGAGGACGGCTGGCAGGCGTCGAAGCGGGAGTGGAACGCGCAGGTGGAGGCGGAGCAGGAGAGCGTGTAGCGCTGCGCTCGCGGGGCGGCCACCGCTACCGGGCGGCCGCCTCCACCGGGGTCGGCCCCGACGCCTCGTCCGCTATCCGCGCGTGCAGGTGCATGTCGTGCCAGCCGTCCGCGTGCAGCAGGGCGCTGCGCTTGGTGCCCTCCACGGCGAAGCCGGTCTTCAGGGCGACGCGGCAGGACGCCTCGTTGGCCGTCGCGTGCGTCAACTCCAGGCGGTGCAGGCCCACTTCGTCGAAGGCCCACCGCGTGAGGCATTCGACGGCGCGGGGGGCGACGCCGCGACCGCGCGCCGACGGCATGGTCCAGTAGGCGACTTCGGCATGACCGTCGCCCAGCTCGATCAGCCGCAGGGCGATCCGTCCGACCACCTCGTCCGTATCGGCGTCGGCGATCGCCCAGTACGCGTCGCGTTCGTCGGCCCAGGCCTTGCGCCAGCCCTCGATCCACCCGAGGGCCTCACTCTCGGAGTCGGCCACACGGGCATGCCAGCGCTGGATCACGGGGTCCTGGAACGCCTCGTACACGGCGGCGGCGTCGGTGGCCGCCCAGGGCCGCAGGACCAGACCACCGGAGACGACCAACGTCGGCTGCTCCTGCCGGGCAAGGGCCCCGCGCACGACCACATCAGAGATCTTGAAAGGCATGGCCACATCGTGTCAGCGGGGGGACGCTCGGCGGCACCGGTTTTCCCGGGGCCCGGCGGCTGCGGCCGCACCGCTCCCGTACCCTGAACCCCCTGATGAGACGCAAGCCCCGCATCCCGCCCGCCCCACTGCCGCAGCGCGACGGCGTCGACCCCGTCCGGGTCAAGTTGCCGCCGGGCGGCGCGTGGCCGACCGTGCGCGACCATCTGGTGGAGCGGCTCGCCGCCGGGGACGGGATCATCGACGCGATGCTGCGTGATGGCGCGATCGTCGGTGCGGACGGGGTGCCCGTGGCGACGGACACGCCTTACGCGCCGGGGGCCTTCGTGTGGTTTCACCGGGAGCTGCCGCCCGAGATCACCGTGCCGTTCACCCTCGATGTCGTATACCGGGACGAGCACGTCGTCGTCGTGGACAAGCCGCACTTCCTCGCCACCATGCCGCGCGGCAGCCACGTCACCCAGACCGCGCTCGCCCGGCTGCGCAAGGAGCTGGGCGTGCCGACGCTGGGCGCCGCGCACCGTCTGGACCGGCTGACCGCGGGGCTGCTCCTGTTCACCGTGCGGCCCGAGGAACGCGGCGCGTACCAGACGCTGTTCCGCGATCGCCTCGTACGCAAGGAGTACGAGGCGATCGCGCCGTACGATGCGGCCCTGCCGCTCCCTCGCACCGTACGCAGCCACATCGAGAAGGAGCGCGGGGTCATCGCGGCGTACGAGGTCGAGGGCGCCGCGCCGAACAGTGAGAGCCACGTCGAGCTCATCGAGCACCGCGGCGGCCTCGGCCGCTACCGCCTGACCCCGCACACCGGCCGCACCCATCAACTGCGTGTCCATATGAACGCGTTGGGGCTGCCGATCCTCGGCGACCCGGTCTACCCGGTGGTGACCGATCCCGTGCCGCCGGACGACTTCCGCCGGCCTCTGCAACTCCTCGCACGCCGCCTGGAGTTCACGGACCCGGTCACGGGCGCCCGGCACCGCTTCGTCAGCGGGCGGACGCTGGGCGCGTGGTCGGCGTACGACGACTGGGATCAGTAGCCGCGCCACCAGGTGACGAACCGCCGCCAAGCCCCCTGGGCCGGGACGGGGGGCGCGGGAACGGGCGCGGGCACCGGCGCTGTCGCCTGCGAAACGGCCTGCGGCCGCGGTGCCTGCTGCCGGCGCGGCGGCGTGGAGACCTCCCACTCCCCGCGCGGCCTCGGCGCCTGCGCCGACGGCCGGGCCATGACATCCTGCGGCGGCCTCGGCGCGAACCGCACCGGCAGCTCCACCAGATGCCGCGACAGGATCGACGAGGTCCACCGCAGGTCCCGCTCGGGGATGTCCAGTTCGACGTCCGGCAGCCGCAACAGGAGCGCGTCGACGCCGGTGTCGGCGATGGCGCGGCCGATGTCCTGCCCGGGGCACTCGTGGGGCCCGCCGCTGAACGCGAGGTGCGCGCGGTTGCCCCGCATATGGGCGGCGAGGTCGGGACGTACGACGGGGTCGACGTTGCCCGGCGCGATGCCGAGGATCAGACCGTCGCCCGCGCGGATCCGCCGGCCGCCCAGCTCGGTGTCCTGTTTGGCGAAGTAGCCGATCATGGCGGTGAACGGCGGCTCGTCCCACAGGGACTGCTCGACCGCCTCGGGCACCGTCATCTGGCCGCCGCTGAGCTGGGCGCGGAAGCGGGGGTCGGTGAGCACCATCCGCAGGACGTTCGCGATGAGGTTGGCGGTGGCCTCGTACGCGGCGATGAGCACCAGCCGCAGATGCGCGGCGACCTCGTCGTCGGTGAGCCGCGCCGGGTGCGCGATGAGGCTGCTGGTGAAGTCCTCGTCGGGCTGGGCGCGGCGGCGCAGCACGAGGGCCATCAGGACTTCCATGACGTACGCGTTGCTGGCGATGGCGGTCTCGGTGCCCTTGATCATGTCGCGGGCCGACTGCACCATCCGCTCGTTGTACTCCTCGGGCATGCCGAGGACGTGGCACATCACCATCATCGGCAGATGCTCGGCGAAGTGGCTGACCAGTTCGGCCTCGCCGTCCTCGCAGAAGTCGTTGATCAGCTGGTTCGTATAGCGGTTGATGAAGCGGCGGACGCCGCGGTGGTCGATGCCGGACATGGCGCCGGTGACCGCGCCGCGCAGCCGCTGGTGCTCGTCGCCCTCGACGAAGCTGCACATGGGCTGCCAGCTGAAGACGGGCGCCAGCGGGTGGTCCGTCCCGGCGCTGCCGTCCTGTACGGCACGCCAAATGCGTGAGTCCCGGGTGTACTGCGAGGGCGTGCGGACCATGTGGAGGTTCTCGCTGTGCCCGAGCACCACCCAGATCGGCACGTCGTTGTGGATCAGTACCGGCGCCACCGGGCCGTGCTCGGCGCGCAGTTTCTCGTACAGGCCGGACAGGTCGGCGTCCGCCTCGGGGCCGTAGAGACGGCGCAGTCCGCCGGGGCCGAGGCCGTGGGCGGGGCAGCCGGGGGGCGGCACGGCGGGCTGGTCGGTGCCGGGCCAGGAGGGGGAGGGAGTCGTCACGGTCGTCGCTCCGGGTTCGCGGAAGGGTTCCGGGGTTGCAGAAGTCGGTGGCGGGTCAGGCGCGGGCCACGGTCAGGGAGTGGAGATAGCGCATCAGGGTCATCAGGATGTCCCGGCTGGACTCCCTGAGGCGGGCGTCGCAGGCCATGATCGGCACTGCGGGCTCCAGGTCGAGGGCCTTGCGCAGGGCCTCGGTGGGGTGGTGGGGCGCGTCCGGGAAGTCGTTGACGGCGATGACGAACGGCACGCCGCGCTCCTCCAGGCGCCCGATCACGTCGAAGCTGACTTCGAGGCGGCGGGTGTCGATGAGCACGACCGCGCCGAGCGCGCCTTCGAAGAGCCCGTTCCACAGGAACCAGAAACGCTCCTGGCCGGGGGTGCCGAAGAGATACAGGACCAGCTCGTCGGAGACGCTGATGCGGCCGAAGTCCATGGCCACGGTGGTGGCCGTCTTGGACTCCGAGCCGTAGTCGTCGTCGACCCCGATGCCCGCCTCGGTCATGGTCTCCTCGGTCGTCAGCGGACGGATCTCGCTGACCGAGCCGACCATCGTCGTCTTGCCGACCCCGAAACCGCCGACGATGACGACCTTCACGGCGGCCGCGGCCGTGTGCGGCAGGACGTCCTCGCTGCGGGGGCCGGTGATCGTGTCAGAGTTTTTGAAGTCCATGCATCACCGCTTCGAGAAGGGATCGGTCGGGGATCGCGGAGCGGACGATGGGGGCGCGCGCGTGCACGAGCTCGGCCGCCAGCAACTCCGTCAGGACGACGGTCACCACGCTGAACGGCAGCGCCAGATAGGCCGAGAGCTCGGCGACGGAGATCGGGGTCCCGCACAGCCGCAGCACCGCGGAGTGCTCCGGCTGTGCCGTGGGGGACGCCTCGCCCCGCGCCACGATCAGCGTGACGAGGTCGAGGGGCGCCCGCTCCGAGTCCTCGCCCGTCAGGACGTAAAGCCGCTCGGGGTTGGTCGGTCTGCGGCGCTCGCGCTGTGGAGCGGCGTCCGGGTCGGGGGCGTCCTCGTTCGAAGGGCCTTGCGGAGGAGTCATACGGCCTGCCCGTCACGCCGTGGGGGGCTCGTCAGATGTGCCCCGATGCGTACGACGAGGTCGCGCATCCGGGTGGCGACGAGGCCCGCGTCGACGGTCTCGTCGGCGAGCACCGCGAGATAGGCGCCGGCGCCGGCGGCCATCAGGTAGAAATAGCCGCCGTTGATCTCGATGATGACCATCTTCATGCCGCCGTCGCTGTGCGGGATCTCCGTGGCCACGGCGGCGGCCAGGCTCTGCAGTCCCGCGCAGGCCGCGGCGATGCGGTCGGCGGCGTCCGGGTCGCCGCCGTAGCGCGCGATGCGCAGGCCGTCGGCGGAGAGCACCACGATCTGCCGGGTGTACGGCACCCCGTCGGCGAGCTCTTTCAGCATCCAGTCGAAATTGGCGCGCTGCTGGATCACTTCCAGCCCCCCTCGTCGGCGTTGCCGTGGTTGTTCTGGGTGGTTCCCTGCGGGGCCGACGGGTCGGGCCCGTCCGGCGTCTCGCCCTTGACGCCCTTCATGAACGCCTCGACCCACAGGCCCGGTTCGGTGCCTTCCTTCTTCGGCGCCGGAGGGGGCGGTGCGGTCGCGGCGGCGTGGGCCTCGGCGATCCGCTGGGCCTCGATCTCCCGGGCGTACCGCTCCTTGAGCGACATCGTGACGCGGCTGCGGCGCTGCGGCAGACCGTTCTCCGTCCACTCGGTGACCTCGGGGACGTCGTCCTCCATGGCCCCGGAGCGCTGGGAGCGCAGCGGCGGGCCCGCGGTGACGACGCGGGGCTTCTTGCGGCGGATGTTGCGGACGGGCTCCTCGATGAGCCGGCCGCCGCTGTCCACGCGGGGCACGGCGGAGGCGCCGATGCCGTGGGCGAGGCCGGGGGCGGGGTCGGTGGTCATCATGTCGCGCGGCACGATGAGCACCGCGCGGACGCCTCCGTAGGCGGACTGCCGCAGGGAGATCTGCATGCTGTACACCTGCGCGAGGCGGCCGACGACCGCCATGCCGAGCCGCGGGGTGTCACCGAGGTCGTTGAGGTCGACGCCGGCCTGGGCCCGCGCCAGCAAGCGCTCGGCGCGGGCACGGGCCTCCTCGCTGAGGCTGACGCCGCCGTCCTCGATCTCGATGGCGATGCCGGTCTGCACCTCGACGGCGGTGACGTGCACCTTGGTGTGCGGGGGCGAGTACCGGGTGGCGTTGTCGAGGAGTTCGGCGCAGGCGTGGATGAGCGGTTCGACGGACGTGCCCTTGATCGCGACCTTGGCGATCGAGTGCAGCTCCACGCGCGGGTAGTCGAGGATCCGGGACATCGCGCCGCGCAACACGCTGTACAGCGGTACGGGCTCGGGCCACTGGCGGCCCGGGCGGCCGCCGCCGAGCACCGCGATGGAGTCGGCGAGACGGCCGATCAGCGCGGTGCCGTGGTCGATGCGCAGCAGGTCGTCGAAGACCTCGGGGTTGCGGCCGTGGAACTCTTCCATCTCGCGCAGTTCCGCGGCCTGTTGGTGGACAATCGACTGGACGCGCCGGGCGACGTTCACGAAGGCGCGCTGCGAGGACTCTCGCATCGCTTCCTCGTCGTCCAGGACCTCAAGGACATAGCGGAGCAGTGTGCGCTGGGAGCCGGACAGCTCGCGGTACCGCTCGTCCTTGTCGACGACGTTGCGGATCACTTGGTCGGGCGGTTCGCCCTGCCGCAGCCGGTAGAGCGCGTCGGGCAGGATGTCCCGCCCCAGGCAGACCGTCTCGTCGTCATGGGCGGCGATGCGCCCTTCGAGGTACGCGAGCCGCTGTGCGTACTGCGCGCGCTGCCCCCGGATGGTGCGGCCGCGCCGCACGGCTTCTGTGCCGACCAGGATGACCAGGAGGGTCGCGACGGCGCCGCACCAGCCGACGGCGGGCCGGGACTGCTCCGGCACCGCGGCGGCGGCCGCTCCGGTCGCCGCGGCCATCAGCATGGCGGGCAGCAACAGGGCGCGCGCGTAAGGGACTTCTCGGCCACCGGGAGGCGATTGAACACTCACCATGTATGCCCTCTGAACACTCGTCTTGGGGAAGGGGGGTGTAGGGGAATGACGGAAAGAGCGGAGGCGCGAAAGCGAACAACCGAAAGATTTGGGAACAAGCATGCGAACCTGTCGCAACTCGTTTCAACTCGCCGCGCTCCGGGCGAGCTTAGTCCGCCCGAAACATCGCCAAGTCATATTCGGCAACCCCCTGCAGAGCCCTTGCCGACGGGCATACACTCGCCCCATTTACACGCCAGGCGATCATTCGAACACGTTGCGTGACTACCTCGAACAGGCGGCTGGCGCAGACAGACGGGGCACCTTCCGTGTCTGAAGCGCACAGTGCGCTTCAGACACG